>CALDKM010000313.1:0-15728 GCA_937898875.1 uncultured Pseudomonadota bacterium
GATGCCGCCGCGGACGCCTCGAACGGCATCGCGCGATGTCCCCCCACGAACGAACCACCGCCCGCCGACCGCCGAATGATCCGCACCCGCTTCGCTCCGAGCCCCACCGGTTTCCTCCATCTGGGCGGCGCGCGCACCGCGCTGTTCGCCTGGGCCTATGCCCGGCGCCACGGCGGCACGTTCGTGCTGCGCATCGAGGACACCGACGTCGCGCGTTCGACGCCGGAGGCCGTGAAGGCGATCCTCGACGCGATGGACTGGCTCGGGCTCGCCTACGACGAGGGGCCGTACTACCAGATGCAGCGCATGGACCGCTATCGCGCGGTGATCGCCGACATGCTCGAGCGCGGGCTCGCCTACCGCTGCTACATGCCGACGACCGAGCTGGACGAGTTGCGCGCCGCGCAGATGGCGGCCGGCGCGAAGCCGCGCTACGACGGCCGCTGGCGGCCGGAGAACGTGCGCGCGAACGGCCTCCTGCCGCCGGAGGGCGTCGCGCCGGTGATCCGGTTCCGCAACCCGGACGACGGCGTGGTTGCCTGGGACGACCGCGTGAAGGGGAGGATCGCGGTCGCCAACGCCGAGCTGGACGACCTGGTGATCGCGCGGGGCGACGGCACGCCGACCTACAACTTCTGCGTCGTCGTCGACGACATCGACATGGCGATCACCCACGTGATCCGCGGCGACGACCACGTGAACAACACGCCTCGACAGATCAACATCCACCGCGCGCTCGGCCACGAACCGCCGGTCTTCGCGCACGTGCCGACCGTCCTCGGCGAGGACGGGCAGAAGCTGTCCAAGCGCCACGGGGCGATCTCGGTGATGGAGTACGAGGCGGCAGGCTACCTGCCCGAGGCGATGGTCAACTTCCTCGCGCGCCTGGGCTGGGCGCACGGCGACGACGAGGTGTTCGGCCCCGGCGACTTCGTGAACTGGTTCGACCTGGACGCGATCAACCCCGCGCCGTCGCGGTTCAACACCGACAAGCTCCACTGGCTCAACCAGGAGCACATGAAGCGGATGTCCGCGGCCGCTCTCGGCGCGAGGCTCCTCCCGTACCTCGCGCGCGCCGGACTGGATTCGGCGACCGGTCCGGATCCGGGCGAGGTGGCGGTGCTGCTGCGCGACCGGGTGCACACGCTCGCCGAGATGGCGGACGCCGCGCACTACTTCTACGCGACGCCGCATCCGGCCCCCGAGCGGGTCGCCGAGCACCTGAACGACCACAACCGGCAGGCGGTGAAGGGCATTGCCGACGCGTTCGCCGACCTGCCGTGGACGCGCGAGGCGATCGCGCAGCGGCTCAAGTCCGAGGCGGCGAAGCACGGATTGAAGCCTCCGCAGCTCATGATGCCGCTGCGCATGCTGGTGGCGGGAACGACGCAGACGCCGTCGCTGGATGCGGTGCTAGCGCTGCTGCCGCGCGAGGCCGTGCGCTCGCGGATCGCAGCGGGATTGCAAGTGTAGCGCGCCCCGGCCGAGCTGTCGGGCTTCCGGGGCGGCCTCGACCCCGGTAAAATGCGGAATTTCCAGCACCGGGTGCGCCATGCCCAAGTTCGTGTTCGTCACCGGTGGCGTCGTTTCCTCGTTGGGGAAGGGAATCGCCGCCGCGTCGCTGGCCGCGATCCTCACCTCCCGAGGCGTCCGCGTCACCAACCTCAAGCTCGACCCCTACATCAACGTCGACCCCGGAACGATGTCGCCGTTCCAGCACGGCGAGGTCTACGTGACCGAGGACGGCGCCGAGACCGACCTGGACCTCGGGCACTACGAGCGGTTCACCGACGTCCGGATGGGGAAGCGCAACAACTTCACGACCGGCCAGATCTACGAGAGCGTGATCCGCAGGGAGCGCCGCGGCGACTACCTGGGCGGCACCGTGCAGGTGATCCCGCACATCACCGACGAGATCAAGGCCTGGATCGCCGCTGGCGCCGGCGACGCCGAGGTCGCGGTGGTCGAGGTCGGCGGGACGGTCGGCGACATCGAGAGCCTGCCGTTCCTCGAGGCGATCCGGCAGATGGGCATCCAGCTCGGCCGCGACAACGTCTGCTACATCCACCTGACGCTCGTCCCGTACATCCCGGCGGCGGGCGAGATGAAGACCAAGCCGACGCAGCATTCGGTCAAGGAGCTGCGCGAGATCGGCATCCAGCCCGACGTCGTGCTGTGCCGCGCCGACCGGCCGGTCCCGGACGGCGACCGCCGCAAGATCGCGCTGTTCACGAACGTCCCGGCAGAGGCCGTGATCCCGGCGCTCGACGCCGACTCGATCTACAAGATTCCCGCAGCGCTGCACGCGGAGGGGCTCGACGACATCGTCTGCCGCAAGCTCGGGATCTCGCCGCGGCCCGCGGACCTCGCGGTCTGGACCCGGATCGTCGACGCGCTCGAGCACCCGGAGCACCTGGTCCGCATCGCGATGGTCGGCAAGTACGTCGACCTGACCGAGTCGTACAAGTCGCTCTCCGAGGCGCTGATCCACGCCGGGATCCACACGAAGAGCAAGGTCGAGATCCACTACGTCGACTCCGAGGCGGTCGAGCGGGACGGCACCGGGGCGCTCGCGGGCATGGACGCGATCCTCGTGCCCGGCGGCTTCGGCAAGCGCGGCGTCGAGGGCAAGATCCGTGCGATCCGCTACGCGCGCGAGAACCGCGTCCCTTACCTCGGCATCTGCCTCGGCATGCAGCTCGCGGTCATCGAGCACGCGCGCGACCGCGCGGGGCTCGCCGGCGCGAATTCGACCGAGTTCGACCCCGACACCCCGCACCCGGTCGTCGCGCTGATCACCGAGTGGCAGGACCGCGACGGCAACATCGAGCGGCGCAGCAACGAGTCCGATCTGGGCGGCACGATGCGACTGGGCTCGCAGCCCTGCGAGGTCGTCCCCGGCACACTCGCCCATCGGGTGTACGGCTCGACCACGGTGGCCGAGCGGCACCGCCATCGCTACGAGGTCAACAACCACTACCTGCCGCGGCTCGAGGCGACCGGCCTCGTCGTGAGCGCGCGCGCGACGAGCGCGACCGCCGGCGACCTCTGCGAGATGATCGAGATCGCCGACCACCCGTGGTTCTTCGGTTGCCAGTTCCACCCCGAGTTCACGTCGAACCCGCGACGAGGTCACCCGCTGTTCGTGAGCTTCGTGCGCGCCGCGCTCGAGCAGCAGCGCACGGCCGGCGCGTCGGCCGCGGCCGTGGCCGAGCTGGTCGCGTCGATCTAGCGGTGACATCCCCCCGAAACCCGCTGCGCTCGTCTCCCCCGATGGGGGCGCCGCGCCCTTGGGGCGGCCCGGCGGGCGCGGCACGCTCGTGAAGCTCTGCGGTTTCGACGTCGGTCTCGACCGGCCGCTGTTCCTGATCGCCGGCCCCTGCGTCGTCGAGTCGGAGCAGCTGCAGATCGACGTCGCGGGCAGGCTCAAGGAGATGACGGACGCGCTCGCGATTCCGTTCGTCTTCAAGTCGAGCTACGACAAGGCGAACCGGAGCTCGCACGCGAGCTTCCGCGGTCCCGGGATGGACGAGGGGCTGCGGATTCTCGCGGAGGTGAGGCGGCAGGTCGGCGTGCCGGTGCTGACCGACGTGCACGACGAAGTCGAAATCCCGGCGGTAGCCTCCGTCGTCGACGTGCTGCAGACTCCGGCGTTCCTGTGCCGCCAGACCGACTTCATCCAGGCGGTCGCGCGCGCCGGCCGTCCCGTCAACATCAAGAAGGGCCAGTTCCTGGCGCCCGACGACATGAAGCAGGTGGTCGCGAAGGCGAGGGCCGCGAGCGGCGCCGACAACGTCATGGTCTGCGAGCGCGGGGCCTCGTTCGGCTACCACAACCTCGTCTCCGACATGCGCTCGCTCGCGATCATGCGCGACACCGGCTGTCCGGTCGTGTTCGACGCGACGCACTCGGTGCAGCTTCCGGGCGGGCAGGGCACGTCGTCGGGCGGCCAGCGCGAGTTCGTGCCGGTGCTCGCGCGCGCCGCCGTCGCCGCCGGCGTGGCGGGGCTGTTCATGGAAACGCATCCCGATCCGGCGAAAGCACTCTCCGACGGTCCGAACGCCTGGCCGCTGCCGCGGATGAGACAGCTGCTCGAGACGCTCGTCGAGCTCGATGCGGCGGTCAAGCGCGCCGGCTTTCCCGAGGCCGAATTGATGGCGGAAGCCGGGCAGGGCGCCCACGCCGCGGCGAAGGCGCGACTGTCCTGATACCTGTTACCTGAAACCTGTCACCTGAACCCGACATGTTCGTCCACCTCGTCCTGATCAAGCTGAGGCCCGGCGTCACGCGCGCCGACCCTCGCGTCCCCGCGTGGGAGGCGCTGTTCGAGGCGCTGCCGCCGCACTGCACGGGCATCGTCCGCGTCGAGAGCGGCTGGAACGTCACCGATCGCCCGATCGCCTACGACTACGGCATCAACATGGCGTTCGCGACCCGGGAGGACCTGGTCGCCTACGGTCCGAATCCGAAGCACCAGGAGGTGGTCGCGGCATTGCGCGAGATCGCCGACTGGGTGATCTGCGACTACGAAGCGCCCGACGCATGAGCCTGCCGCCCCTCACCCCGGCCCTCTCCCCGCGATGCGGGAAGAGGGAGCGCGTTCTGCCGGCGCATCGCGGCTCGATGCCGCGCCGCGACGCCTCCGGTCGCGTGACGCCCCTGATCCCTGTCAACTGACTCCTGATCCCTGAACATGAGCGCCATCGTCGACGTCATCGCCCGCGAGATCCTCGATTCCCGCGGCAACCCCACGATCGAGGCCGACGTGGTACTCGAATCCGGCGTCTCCGGACGCGCGGCCGTGCCCTCGGGCGCGTCGACCGGCTCGAAGGAGGCGATCGAGCTGCGCGACGGCGACGCGAAGCGCTACCTCGGCAAGGGCGTGCTGCGCGCGGTCGAGAACGTCAACACCGAGATCTGCGAGGCGATCCTCGGCCTCGACGCGTCGGAGCAGGGGCTGATCGACAAGTCGCTCGTCGCACTCGACGGAACCGACAACAAGGCGCGGCTCGGCGCGAACGCGATCCTCGCGGTGTCGTGCGCGGTCGCGAAGGCGGCGGCCGAGGAGTCATCGCTGCCGCTCTACCGCTACCTGGGCGGCGCGGGCGAGATGCAGCTTCCGGTGCCGCTGATGAACGTGATCAACGGCGGCGCGCACGCGAACAACAAGATCGACCTGCAGGAGTTCATGCTCGTCCCGCTCGGTGCGCCGACGTTCCGCGAGGCGCTGCGCTACGGCGCCGAGGTGTTCCACACGCTGAAGAAGCTGATCGACGCGCGCGGCATGCCGACGACGGTCGGCGACGAGGGCGGATTCGCGCCGGACCTGCCGTCGAACGAGTCGGCGCTGCAGCTCCTCGTCGAGGCGATCGACAAGGCGGGCTACGAGCCGGGGCGCGACATCGCGCTCGCGCTCGACTGCGCCGCCTCCGAATACTACGTCGACGGCGCCTACCGGCTCGAGGGCGAGAACCGCGTGCTGACGCCCTCCCAGATGATCGACGTGCTCGCGACCTGGTGCGGCAAGTACCCGATCGTCAGCATCGAGGACGGCATGTCCGAGCACGACTGGGACGGCTGGAAGGCGCTGACCGAGCGGCTCGGCCGCGACGTCCAGCTCGTCGGCGACGACATCTTCTGCACCGACACGAGGATCCTGAAGCAGGGGATCGCGAAGGGCGTGGCGAACTCGATCCTGATCAAGATCAACCAGATCGGCACGCTGTCGGAAACGTTCGCCGCGATCTCGATGGCGAACCGCGCGCGCTACACGGCGGTCGTCTCGCACCGCTCGGGCGAGACCGAGGACACCATCATCGCGGACATCGCGGTGGGCGCGAACGCCGGGCAGATCAAGACGGGGTCGCTCTCCCGCTCCGACCGCATCGCCAAGTACAACCAGCTCCTCCGCATCGAGGAGGACCTGGGCGACGCCGCGAGCTACCCGGGCCGCGACGCGTTCTTCAACCTCGCGTAGGATGACGTCCCCCCCGAACGCGCTGCGCGCGGTTCCCCCCCGGGGGGGGCGGCGAGCTCGGGGCGGCCCTTCGCTCGCCACGCGCGGAAATCCCGCGATTGACCGATGCGCTGGCTTGCCCTGATCTTCGTCGCCGCGATCGTCGCGCTCCAGTACCCGATGTGGCTGGGCAAGGGCGGCTGGCTCGCGGTGCGCGAGCTCGACCGCCAGGTCGCGCTGCAGCGCGACGGCAACGAGAAGCTCCGCGCGCGCAACGAGGCGCTCGACGCGGACGTGCGCGACCTCAAGACCGGCAGCGAGGCGATCGAGGAGCGCGCGCGATCCGAGCTCGGGATGGTCCGGCAGGACGAGGTGTTCTTCCAGCTCCAGGGCGCGGCCGTGGCGAAGCCCGCCTCCGCCGCGCGCTGACGGCGCGCGTGGGCCCATCCCGCACGGTTTCGCGCCAGAACCCGCGCTACCGCGAGGTGGCTAGGCTCGTATCCTCCTCGCGCGACCGGCGCAAGGCGGGTCGCTGCGTGCTGGAGGGCGAGCACCTGGTCGCGGTGCACGTCGAACGCATCGGGCTGCCCGAGGTCATGGTCGTGAACGAGGATGCGCTGGCGAGACCGGGCGTCGCCGCGCTGATCGCCCGCGTTCCCGAGTCGCGCGTGCTCGTCGTGCCACGCGCACTGTTCGATGGCATGGGAGCGCTCCCCCCCGACGTCGGCGTGATCGCGGTCGCCCCTGCGCCGAAGCCCGCGTCGGGGAGGCCGGGCGATCCGTGCCTGCTGCTCGAGGCGATCCAGGACCCGGGAAACCTGGGCTCGATGCTCCGCACGGCCGCGGCGTTCGGCGTGGCCGACGCGTACCTGTCCCCCGGGTGCGCATTCGCGTGGTCGCCGAAGGTGCTGCGCGCCGGACAGGGGGCGCATTTCCAGATCGCGATCCACGAGGACGCCGACCTGGTCGCGCTGGCGCGATCGTTCCGCGAAGAGGGCGGGCACGTCGTCGCGACGGTGGCGTCGGGCGGTGTGCCGCTCCCTGCATCGCGCATCGCCGGTCGCGTCGCCGTGGCCGTGGGGAACGAGGGGGCGGGGCTCTCCGCCGGGCTTCGCGCGGAGGCCGACCTCGCGGTGACGATCCCGATGCCCGGCGGCAGCGAGTCGCTGAACGCCGCGGCCGCGGCCGCGGTCGTGCTCTACGAGGTCGCGCGGCAGCGCCTCACTGCTGCGGGATCGCGGTGAACCGGCCGTCCTCGACGCAACTCCCGCCGAGATTCGCCTTCCAGGTCGCCTCGATGCCGCCGTTCGACGTCCTGCGCAGGTCGGTGACGACCGCGGCGGTGTCGACGCCGTAGGCCTCGCAGACGTAGGTCGCATCGGCGATGTGGAACACCTTGCCGAGCTGCACCGCCTTCCCCTGCATCACGCAATCGGTGACGCCCCCGGTCGTGATGTGCTCGATCCGCACGACCGACTCGGGCTCGTGCGACACGACGTACTGGTAGGCATAGATGCTGCTGGAAGCCCCGCTGCTGCAGCCGGCCGAGCTCTTGATCAGCACGCCGCCCAGGTAGGTGCCCGAGAGGTCGACCGCCGTGAGGGTCAGCCTTTCGATCGTCTTGATGACCTGTGTCGTGTCGACGCGGTAGGTGAACACGCCGCGCTGCACGTTCTCGGCGACGAACTGCGCCTCCCCGACCATCGTCTCGGTCGCGTCGGTCGGCAGCCACGCGCCGCCGAACCAGCTCCCCGTCACGCGGTAGAGCGCGCCCGAATAGCGCCCCGCCCCGGTCTGCACCATCGACGAGACGTACCAGATCGGCTGCTTGTCGGGCCCGTAGACGAAGAACGTGACGAAGATGACGCCGGGACCCTGCGCGAAGTTGACGCCCCAGCCGGATTCGACGCCTCCCGCCGCCCACCAGATGTCCGAATAGTCCGGGTCGGCCGCGCGCGCGGGCAGCGCGAACGCGAGCATGGAGGCGACGAAAGCGATGGCGAGCCGGCGCAACATTGGGGCCTTGATCGGTCGGTGCGATGCGCGATCTTAACGCGTCGCGCCGCTCGGAGTCATGAAGCCGGCGACCTCGAGCGTTCCTCGACCGTCGACCCGGACGCGACGTCGCGCGCACGTTCGCGCCACGCGTCTCGACGCCCGATGGACGGCTGCGCGCCGTCGCCGGTGCATGCGTGCGATCCCGCCGCGACGCCTTCCGCGAGCGCCTCGGGCAGATGTGCGCCGCGGTCGAGGGCGGCCGCCAGCGCGCCGACGAACGCATCGCCCGCTGCGGTCGTGTCGCGCACGTCGACCCGCACCGCAGGCACGCGGTAGCGACGTCCGGCATCCGCGGCGGCGACTCCGTCGGCGCCCAGCGTCACCACCGAGGCGAGGTTCCAGCGATCGGCGGCCGCAGCGCAGAAGCCGGCCGGATCGGCAGGCAGCCCGTGCTCGTGCGCGACGACCGACGCCTCGTGCTCGTTGGCCACGAGCACGTCGACGGCGTCGAGCAGCGCGTCGGGGAGGGGGGCAGGCGGCGCCACGTTGAGGATCACGCGCGAGCCTCTCGCCTTCGCGCGCATGGCGAGCGAGATCACCTCGGGTGCCGGGACCTCGAGCTGGAGCACGACGGTCGTCGCCGGACCCAGCGCGACGTCGGCCACGGCGGCGGATCGAAGGCACGCGTTCGCGCCGGGCACCACGGTGATAGTGTTGCGCCCCTGTCCGTCCACGTGGATCAGTGCGATGCCGGTCGGTGCCTCCGCGGGCGCCACGGTCGACAGATCGACGCCCTCGTCGAGCAACGCGCGCAGCGCGACGTCCGCGTAGCCGTCCCGGCCGATGGCGCCGACCATCGCCACCTGCGCGCCCGCCCGCCGCGCGGCGAGCGCCTGGTTCGCGCCTTTGCCGCCGGGATGCACCGCGAAGCCCGACGCCGTCTGCGTCTCGCCTTCCCGCGGCAGCGTCGGGACGCTCGCGACGAGGTCGGCGTTGATCGAGCCGAAGACGAGGACCATCCGTCAGCGGCCGCCGAGGCTGTTGACGGTCCCCTTCACGAGAAGGATGTTGCCGTACGGGCGCAGTTCGCCGGTGCGGACGACCGCGAACGCCTCGCTCGCCCGCTCGTAGAACGCCTGCCGATCGAGGTGGCCGATCTCGACGTCGAGGAGGTCGCGGTCGGCGAGCACCGCGGCGAAATCCGCGACCGGCTCCGGGATCGCGTCGGGCTCGCCGAGCACCTCCATCGTGTAGGCCGGCGTCCCTCCGGCGGTGTCGAGCGGCATCACGTCCAGCACCGCGCCCAGCACTTCGTGGGCGCCGGCGCCGGCGACCGTGATCACGCGCCGTCCGAACGAGGCCGACGGGAAGTTGGCGTCGACGATCGCGATCGTGTCGCCGTGGCCCATCGACGCGAGCGCGTGCAGCAGGTCGGGCGTGAGGAGGGGGGGGATTCCCTTGAGCATCGTGCTTCTCCGGTCGCGACCGCGCGGTCGCGGGTCAGTAGACGTGGCGCTCGACCTTCGCGCGGTGCAGGATCGTCGTGGCGATCTCCTCGATCGACTTCGACGTCGTGTCGATCATCGGGATGCCCTCGCGCTGCATCATCGCCTCGGCCTCGCGCACTTCGTAGCGGCAGTTCTCGAGCGAAGCGTAGCGGCTGCCGGGACGCCGCTCCTCGCGGATCTCGCGCAGCCGCTCGGGCAGGATCGTGAGGCCGAACAGCCTGGGACGATGGCCCTCGATCGAGCCGGGCAGCTTGTGGTCGGCGAAGTCGTCCGGCGTCAGCGGGAAGTTCGCCGCACGCACGCCGAACTGCAGCGCGAGGTAGAGCGAGGTCGGCGTCTTGCCGCAGCGGGACACGCCGACGAGGATCACCTGCGCCTTCGCGAGCTCGCGCGTCGCCGCGCCGTCGTCGTGCGACTGCGCGAAGTTGATCGCCTCCATCCGCGTGAAGTACTCGTGGCTGTTGGCGATGCCGTGCGAGCGTCCGGCCGCGTGCGAGCTCTTCGCGGTCAGCTCGGCCTCGAGCGGCGCGATGAAGATCTGGAACAGGTCGAGCGTCAGCGCCTCGGCCCGGGCGCGGATCGTCTCGCTCGCGACCTCGTCGACCACCGAGCTGAAGACGATCGGGCGGCGTCCCTCGGCGACGCCGGTCTCGTTGACCTGGCGGATCACGTCCTCGACCTTCTCCGGCGAGTCGATGAACGGGACGGTGATCCGGCGGAACTGGAAATCCTCGAACTGCGTGAGCAGGCTGTTGCCGAGCATCTCCGCCGTGATGCCGGTCCGGTCCGAGATGAAGAAGACGGTGCGCCTCGCGGGCATCGCTCAGGCTCCGGGCGACGCGGACAGGCACGGGGCGCGCCGCATCACCACCGGGACCACACGGGTTCGACGCCTGCGGGCAGGGGGGGCAGGTCGCCCAGGTCGAGCGAGCCCTCTCCCGGCCCGTGGTAGTCCGATCCGGCCGACGCCGCGAAGCCGTGGACCCGCGCCAGCGTCGCGAACCGCGCGGCCTGCGCCGGCGTGTGCGACGACGAGAGCACTTCGATCGCGTCACCGCCCGCATCGCGGAAGTCGGCGAGCAGTTGCCGCATGCCGCGCTCGCCGGCGACCTTGTAGCGGCCGGGGTGGGCAAGCACCGCTACGCCGCCCGCACCGTGGATCCATCCGGTCGCCTGCTGCAGCGTCGCCCAACGGTGCTCCACGTGGCCGGGCTTGCCGGGGGTCAGATAGCGGCGGAACACGTCCTTCGTCTCGCGTGCGTGACCGGCGTCGACAAGGAATCGCGCGAAATGGGTGCGCGAGACCAGGCGCTCGCTCGTGACGAAGCGCATCGCGCCTTCGAAGGCACCCGGAATGCCCGCGGCGGCGAGCGAGGCGCCGATGCGGCGCGCGCGTCCGAGTCGCCCCTCCCGGATCGAGTCCAGGCCTGCGGCGAACGTGGCGTCGCCCGGCGCGATCCCCAGTGCGACGACGTGGATCGTGATGTCCTGCCAGCTGACCGACAGTTCGCTCCCCGGCACCAGCGCGATGCCGGCCTCGCGGGCGGCGTCCGCGGCTTCGGCGAGCCCCGAGGTCTCGTCGTGGTCGGTCAGCGCGAGAACGTCGACCCCTCGCGAGGCGGCTCGCCGAACGACGTCGGCCGGGGATAGAAGTCCGTCGGAACGTGTCGAATGCGAGTGGAGGTCGTAGCGGAGGGTCACGGCGGGCATTTTACCAGTGCCCCCCGGGCCGTCGCTTTCGTGACCCCGTCCCGGATGCCGCTTGTCGGACTGGCTTGCGGAAACGGGGCCTTTGGGTGAAAAATATGCCATTGGGATAGCTGTCGCCAATCGGGTGGCGCGACTCCCGGGAGGTCCGCGTCCGTGAAGCTGCTCGAACGTGTTCTGAACCCGCGCGAAATCCGCCGCCGTCTCGGCCTGAACCAGGAACAGTTCTGGACCCAGATCGGCGTAACCCAGAGCGGCGGCTCCCGTTACGAGAGCGGGCGCGAAATGCCGCGTCCGGTGCGCGAACTGCTGCGCCTCGTGCACGTCGAGCAGATCGACCTGACGCAGGTCAAGCGCGTCGACTTCGAGATCATCAGCTATCTCAAGGAAGCGCATCCGGACCTCTATCGCAGCCTTCGGCGTGCCGCCCGTGGCCGCCGGAACGCACAGGGTCTCGGCAACGCGCCGGGACTCGACGGCGACGACGGCGAGATCGACCCCGATCTTCCGCTCGCTCCCGAGGCGCCCGTCGAGCGGTAAGGCGACTCCCCGCGCCGCGGGGCTCTCGCGCTGCAACACGTTCGCCGGGTAGCGCCCGCGCGGTAGAATGACCACAAGTGGGGATATCCCTTGCTGCAATGCGGCAGGGATGTCTCGTTGTGTCATCCGACGCGGGAGCAGGTATGCAGGACGTGGTGCGTGTCGTGCCGTTCGAATCGGTCAGGATGACCGACGTCGAGTCGGTCGGGGGCAAGAACGCCTCGCTCGGCGAGATGATCAGCCAGCTGGCTCACGCGGGCATCCGGGTCCCGGGGGGCTTCGCGACGACTGCCGCCGCCTTCCGCGAATTCCTCGCCCACGAACGGCTGGGCGAGCGGATCACCGCGAGGCTCGCCGCGCTCGACGTCGACGACGTCGCGGCGCTGGCTCGTGCCGGCGCCGAGATTCGCCGATGGGTCGTCGACGCGCCGCTGCCCGCCGGGCTGGAATCGGCCGTGCGCGAAGCGTTCGGGCGCCTGGAAGCCGGCTCGCCAGGGGCGACCTTCGCGGTGAGATCGTCGGCGACGGCGGAGGATCTGCCGGAGGCTTCATTTGCGGGACAACAGGAAACATTTCTCAACATCAGTGGCTTGAACAACATAGTTCATGCTATTCGTGAGGTATTTGCGTCACTCTGGAACGATCGGGCGATCGCCTACCGGGTGCACAAGGGTTACGCGCATGCCGACGTCGCCCTCTCCGCGGGCATACAGCGCATGGTCCGCAGCGACCTTGGCGCATCGGGCGTTCTCTTCACGCTGGACACCGAGTCGGGCTTCGACCAGGTCGTGTTCATCACCGCGTCCTACGGGCTGGGCGAAACGGTGGTGCAGGGCGCGGTCAATCCCGACGAGTTCTACGTCTACAAGCCCAACGTCGCGGCAGGACGCCCGGCGATCCTGCGCAAGACCGTGGGCAGCAAGGCGATCAAGATGGTGTTCGCCGACGGCAACTCGGCCGGGCGGTCGACCACTACGGTCCCGGTCGCCGACGCCGACCGCAGGCGCTTTTCGATTACCGACGCGGAAATCGACGAGCTCGCGCGCTACGCGGTCGCCATCGAAAAGCACTACGGGCGCCCGATGGACGTCGAGTGGGGGCGCGACGGCGTCGACGGCAGGATCTACGTGCTGCAGGCGCGGCCCGAGACCGTCCGGTCGCAGGAAGGCGCGACCGAGTTGAGGCGCTACCGGTTGAAGTCGACCTCGGAGGTGCTGGCGAGCGGCCGTGCCATCGGCCAGAAGATCGGGCAGGGCGAAGTGCGCCTGATCAAGTCTGCCGCCGAGATGGAGCGCGTGCGCCCGGGCGACGTGCTCGTGACCGACATGACCGACCCCGACTGGGAGCCGGTGATGAAGCGCGCCGCCGCGATCGTCACCAACCGCGGCGGACGCACCTGCCACGCGGCGATCATCGCGCGCGAGCTCGGGATCCCGGCGGTCGTCGGCTGCGGCGACGCGACGCGCACGCTCGCCGAGGGGGTGCAGGTCACGGTCTCGTGCGCCGAGGGCGACACCGGGAACGTCTACGCGGGCAGGCTGGAAGTCGAGATCGTGGACGTCGCACTCGACAGGATGCCGCCGTGCCCGACCAAGATCATGATGAACGTCGGCAACCCCGAGCTCGCGTTCGCGTTCCGGCGGCTGCCGAACGAAGGCGTGGGTCTCGCGCGGCTCGAGTTCATCATAAGCAAGAACGTCGGCATCCACCCGAAGGCGCTGATCGAGTACGCGACGCTGCCCGCCGATCTCAAGGCCGAGATCGCGCCGCGCATCGCGGCCTACGGCGACCCGGTCGAGTACTACGTCGCGAAGATCACGGAGGGCGTGTCGACGATCGCGGCGGCGTTCTGGCCCAAGAAGGTCATCGTCCGCCTCTCGGACTTCAAGTCGAACGAGTACTCGAACCTCGTCGGCGGCAAGCGCTACGAGCCGCACGAGGAGAACCCGATGCTGGGTTTCCGCGGCGCCTCGCGCTACGTCGCGGCGTCGTTCTACGACTGCTTTGCGCTCGAGTGCCGCGCGATGAAGCGCGTGCGCGACGAGATGGGGCTCACGAACGTCGAGGTGATGATCCCGTTCGTGCGCACGCTCGCCGAGGCGAAGGGCGTCATCGGGCTGCTCGGGCAGAACGGGCTCGAGCGCGGCAGGAACGGCCTGCGCGTCATCATGATGTGCGAGATCCCGTCGAACGCGCTGCTCGCCGACCGCTTCCTCGAGCATTTCGACGGCTTCTCGATCGGCAGCAACGACATGACGCAGCTGACGCTGGGCGTCGACCGTGACTCGGGCGGCCCGATCGCGGCGACGTTCGACGAGCGCGACGACGCGGTGAAGGCGATGCTCGCGATGTCGATCGAGGCCTGCCAGCGCCACGGCCGCTACGTCGGCATCTGCGGCCAGGGTCCGTCCGACCACCCGGACCTCGCCGAGTGGCTGGTCGACCGGAAGATCGAGAGCATGTCGCTCAATCCGGATACGGTCGTCGAGACCTGGCTCAAGCTCGCGAAGCACGTGGCCGAGCGCAAGCGCTCGCCGGACATGTAGTCGTCCGAACGGCCGAGCGCGCGGCAGGCGCGTTCCGTGGTCCGATCGGGCCATGAGACGGCCCGCCTCGCGCCGATTCGATCTGAACCGGTCGCTGCTCGAACGAACCTTCGTGCTCGCGTCGCACGGCGCGACGATCGTCCTCCTGCTCGCGTTGCCCTTCGACGTGCCGCTCGCGGCGTCCGCCGCGCTCCTGGTGGCGGCGCTCGGGGCCCGGGAGTGGCGTCGACTCGAGCGAGCGCTCGCCGGCATCGTCGTGCGGTCGGACTGCTCGGTGGTCGCACTGGGCCGCGACGGACGTCCATCGGAAGGTCGCCTTGCGCGCGGATCGATCGCGCTGCCAGCGCTCGCCGTGGTCGCCTGGCGCCCGGAAGGCGAGCGGCAGGTTCGCTTCGAGGCCGTTGCCGGCGACCGGTTGGCGCCGGAAGCGCACCGCGCGCTGCGCGTGCTGCTTCGCTACTCGACGAGCGGCGACGACGCCGGCGAGCCGGCGAGCCATGCTCGCGCCTCGATCAGCATGGCGCTCTCGGCCTTGGGCTGGCCGGCCAGCAGGTGAACGTAGAGCGGGACGAGCGACGAAGGCTCGGGCAGGCGAGTGCGGTCCTCGCCGGGGTGCGTGCGCCCGCGCATCGGCGACCGGATCGGACCGGGGACGACCGCGTTGACGCGCAGGTTGGCGCGAGACTCCCACTCGTCGGCGAGCTCGCGGGCGAGTGCCGCGACGCCGGCCTTGGTCACGCCGTAGCCGCCCCAGTAGGCTCGCGGCGCGAGGCCGCGGTCGTCCAGCGTGAACGTCACCGACGCGTCCGGCGCCTTCGACAGGAGCGGCACGAGCGCGCGCGTGAGGCCCATCGGCGCCGCGATGTTCACGCGGAGGAGCGAGAGCCATGCGTCGTAGGACTGGTGCTCGAGCGGACCGAGCGAGCCCAGCATCGCGGCCGTGTGCACGAGCCCGTCGACCCGCTTGAGCTGCGATTCCAGCGCCGCGGCGACGTTGCCGAAGTCCGACGCCTCGGCCTTCGCGAAGTCGAGTGGAAGGATCACCGGCTCGGCGTGCCCCGCGGCGACGATCTCGTCGTAGAGCGCCTCGAGTCGCGCGACGGTGCGGCCGTGCAGCACCACGGTGGCGCCGCGCTCGGCGCACGCGCGGGACAACGGCGCGCCGAGGCCGCCGGTCGCGCCGGTCACGACGACGACTCGTCCGGCGAGATCCGGAAGCGCAGTGCGGGAGGGATCGGGTAGCGGCACGTGGCGACGCGCGAGCCGGCGAAGGCGGGGCGCGGGCCCGGATCATATCGCAACCCCGCGGACGTCGCGTCGAGGAGCGAGCGCACAGGCATGCGGCCACGGCGGCTCCGCGTCTCGCTGCCGGGGGATTTGCGCGTCCTCGCGAGCGTGCGTATAATCGCGGATTCGCCGTGGGGGTATAGCTCAGCTGGGAGAGCGCTTGCATGGCATGCAAGAGGTCAGCGG
>CALDKM010000314.1:0-21651 GCA_937898875.1 uncultured Pseudomonadota bacterium
CGCCGGCGCCCATCGCATCCCGCGCAACGGGAAGGGGACACCATGAATCCGTCGCTCAGCGGCGCCGTCGCGTGGATGCGGCGTCGCGCCGAGAACATCGTCGCCGGTCTTCTCGGCATCATGTTCGTCGCCTTCATCATCCAGATCGTGTTCCGCTACTTCTTCAACTTCCCGATCGGCTGGACCTCGGAGCTCTCGGTCATCACCTGGCTGTACATGGTGCTGCTGGGCTCGGCGTTCTGGCTGAAGGAGAGCGAGGAAGTCCGCTTCGACCTCATTTCGGGCAGCCTGGGGCCGCGGGGACGGCGCGTGGTCGGTCTCGTCGTTGCGGTCGCGGCCGTCGTCCTTTTCGGCATGGCGATGCCGGCCACCGTGAGTTACGTCGCCTTCATGAAGGTCGAGAGCAGCTCCTACCTCAAGATCCGCCTCGACGTCCTGTATACGATCTACATCGTCTTCGCGGTGGCCGTGATCGTCCGCTATCTCTGGGCGATCGTGAGCCTGGTTCGCGGCGACGCGCCGGAAGCGGCGGACGTCACCAGCGCGGGCTCCGGGCTATGAACCTGACCAGCCCCTTTGCCCTTGCTCTCTACGCCATCGTCGGGTTGAGCGTGATCGGGCTGCCGGTCGCCTACGCGATGATCGGCGGTTCCATCCTCTGGCTGTTCCTGTCGGGACTTGACATGGGGACCGCGGCCGAACAGTTCCTGAACGGCATGATGGCGAGCCAGCTGCTGCTCGCGATCCCGCTGTTCATCCTCGCCGCAGAGTTCATGAACACCGGCAGCATCATGGACAGGCTGCTGCACTTCTGCAACGCGATCGTCGGACGCTTCCGCGGCGGTCTTGCGCAGGTCAACGTGGTGCAGAGCGTCATCTTCTCCAGCATGTCGGGCTCCGCGCTCGCCGACGCCGCGGCCTCCGGCAAGCTGATGCAGACGATGATGACGCGCGACGGCAAGTATCCGCCCGCGTTTGCCGCCGCCCTGACCTGTGTGTCGTCGGTCATCGGGCCGATCATCCCGCCGTCGATCCCGCTGGTGCTCTTCGCGCTGGTCTCGGACACGTCGGTCGGCTACCTGTTCCTGGGCGGTGTGATTCCCGGCGTGCTGCTCGGCGCCGCCCAGAGCGGGCTGATCGCAGCGGTGGCCAAGCGCCGCAATTTCCCGATCGAGGAACGCGTCCCGCTGCGCGAGCTGCCGCGCGTGACCTGGGAGGCGTTGCCGGCGCTCATGATGCCGGTGATCCTGCTCGGCTGCATGTGGAGCGGAATGACCACGCCCACCGAGGCTGCCGCGGTCGCCGCCGCCTATGCGTTGCTGCTCTCCGTACTGCTGTACCGCAGCGTGGGCATGAAGGACATCTACCGTTCGCTGGCGTCCAGCGCGAAGGTCACGGTGTCGATCGGCATGCTGATTGCCGGCGCGCTGGTGTTCAACTACGTGATCACGGCGGAGAACATTCCCAAAACGCTCTCCGCGTTCCTGAAGGCGCACGAGCTCTCGCCGCTGGTGTTCCTGCTGTTCGTCAATGTCCTCCTGCTGATCCTGGGCTGCTTCCTCGAAGGCACGACGATCATCCTCGTGATCCTCCCGGTGCTGCTGCCCACCGCGCAGGTGCTGGGCATCGATCCGGTGCACTTCGGCGTGATGGCCGTCGTCAACATCATGATCGGGCTGGTCACGCCGCCGTACGGGCTGCTGCTCTTCATGATGAACAAGATCGCCGACGTGCCGCTGCGCGACATGGTGCGCGAGGTGATGCCGTTCCTGTACGTGATGATCGGCGCGCTCGCGCTGATCACGCTGGTGCCGGACGTCGTGCTGTTCCTCCCGCGGCTCCTGGGCTACAAGGGCTGACGCCCCCGGCACCCGGCATCACGAAGCGGGCGCCCCCCGGGGGCGCTCGTTTAGAATCGACAGTCGGCGTCTCCGCGCGGCCGCGGGGCGGGCAATCGATCGAAAGGCAGGCCATGACGCAGCAGAAGGTGATCGACCTCCGAGGACGTCGCCTCGGCGGCCCCACGCCGCTCGTCTGTTCGCCGCTCGTCGCGCGGACGCCGGATCGTCTCGCGGCCGAGACCGCCGCCGTGCTCGCGAAGCGCCCCGACGTGATCGAGTGGCGCGTCGATTTCTTCGAGCCCATCGCCGACACCGCGGCCGTGCTCGCGGCGGGTCGCGCGATGCGCGCCGCCGCGGGCGACACGCCGATCGTCTTCACCTGTCGCGGTGCGCACGAGGGCGGACAGACGATCCCCCTCGACGCGGAAGGGGTGGTGCGGCTCTACGACGCCGTGGGCGGCGCCGGACTCGTCGATCTGATCGACTTCGAGCTCTCGAATCCGCCGGCGCTGGTGCGCCGCGTCCGCGAGAGAACGCGCGAGCAGGGCACGCGCCTCATCCTCTCGTATCACAACTTCGGCTACACGCCGGGCCACGATGCGCTCGTCGACCGCTTCCTCGAAGCCGACCGGCTGGGCGCGGACGTGGGCAAGGTCGCGGCCATGCCGCGCGACCGCGCCGACGTGCTGACGCTGCTGTCGGCGACGGCGACCGCGGAGGCCAAGGCGCGCATCCCGCTGATCAGCATGTCGATGGGGCCGCTCGGCGTCGCGACGCGAATGGTGGGCGGCGTCTTCGGCTCTTCGCTGTCGTTCGCGATCGGGGAGGGCGCGTCCGCGCCGGGGCAGATGCCGATCGCCGACCTGGTCGCGGTGTTCGGCGCGCTCGCCCGCGCGCGCGGCGAGTCGTAGCGGCAGGCGTCACGCCGCCGCGCGTCGACCGTCGACCGGCCCCGATCCCGGCGATCGAGCACGGCCCTGAGCCGAAGCGGCCGGGTGCGGCGATCGCCCGGACCGGCAGGCGCAGGGCTTCCTAAAGCTGCTCCCAGGGAAGTCCTTCCTTGCGCCAGCCCCCGACCGTGCCCCGGTGGTGCTCGTCGTCGAGCGGCCCCTCGAAGCCCTCGAGCACGTTGTAGACCTCCCTGAATCCGGCCTGCTCGAGCGCGAGCCCGGCGTCGACCGACCGCTGGCCGCTGCGGCAGATGAGCACGATCGGGCGGTTCATGCTCGCGACCTTCTTGACGTGCCCGACGAAGTGGGGATTGATCTCCCAGTCCGGGCCGTCGTTCCACGCGACGTGCTGCGCGCCGACCGGATGGCCGACGAACAGGTACTCCATCTCGCTGCGGCAGTCGACGAATACCGCCTGCGGGTGCTTCTGGAGGAATTCGGCGGCTTCCTTCGGCTTCAGGTGCTTCATGGTCGTTCCGCTCGGGGAGACGAGGCGGTCAACCATAGCACGCGTCTCCTCATGCCGCTCGCGCATATCCATATAACCGGACGCCGCGGTCCGCACTGCTAGAATTCGATTTTCCGCGCCCGCCAGCGACGCGCGCCGGCTCCGCTCCTCCGATGCAACCCGACCGCACCGCCGAACTCTCCGCCCTGCTCGACCGTCGCATCCTGATCCTCGACGGCGCGATGGGCACGATGATCCAGCAGCACCGGCTGTCCGAGTCGGACTTCCGGGGCGCGCCCGCGTGCGGGCTCGCCGGCCACGCGCACGACCTTAAGGGCGACAACGACCTGCTGTCGATCACGCGGCCCGACGTCGTCCGCGCGATCCACGACGCGTACTTCGACGCGGGCGCCGACATCGTCGAGACCAACACGTTCTCGGCGACGTCGATCGCGCAGGCCGACTACGGGCTCGCCGCGCGCGCGAAGGAGCTGAACCGCGCCGCGGCCGCGGTCGCGAGGGAGAGCGCCGACCGCTGGACGGCGAAGACGCCCGACCGGCCCCGCTTCGTCGCGGGCGCGCTGGGACCGACGAACCGCACCGCGTCGATCTCGCCCGACGTGCACGATCCGGCCGCCCGCAACGTCACGTTCGACGAGCTCGCGGGGGCCTATCGCGAGGCCGCGCAGGGCCTCGTCGAGGGCGGCGTCGACCTGCTGCTCGTCGAGACGGTGTTCGACACGCTGAATGCGAAGGCGGCGCTGTTCGGCATCGCCACGCTGTTCGACGAGCTGGGGGCGCGGCTGCCGCTGATCGTCTCCGGGACGATCACCGACGCGTCCGGACGCACGCTCTCGGGACAGACGCCCGAGGCGTTCTGGAACTCGGTGCGCCACGCGAATCCGCTGCTGGTGGGCCTGAACTGCGCGCTGGGCGCCGCGCTGATGCGCCCCTATCTCGAGGAGCTCGCGCACGTGGCCGACACCTACGTGTCGTGCTACCCGAACGCGGGCCTGCCGAACCCGATGTCGGAGACCGGCTACGACGAGACCCCCGCGGAGACCGCGCGCCTGGTCGCCGACTTCGCGCGGAGCGGTTTCGTCAACCTCGTGGGCGGGTGCTGCGGCACGACGCCTGCGCACGTGCGCGCGATCGCGGACGCCGTCGCGTCGATCCCGCCGCGCAAGGTGGCGCGGCGCGCTGCGCTGCGCGCGGCGGCGTGAGCCACTGCTGCGGCGTTCGGCGCCGACCGACCTGCCGCGCACGCGCGCGGCCGTCGATCTGCGTAGGCCCGCGACGCAGCCGCCGGCGGCCTCCCGACTCCTACTCCTGACATGCGCCTGTCCGGCCTCGAACCGCTCAACATCGGCGACGACTCGCTGTTCGTCAACGTCGGCGAGCGCACCAACGTCACCGGCTCGCGCGCGTTCGCGCGCCTGATCCTCGCCGGCGACTACGCGGGCGCGGTCGAGGTCGCGCGTCAGCAGGTCGCGGCGGGCGCGCAGATCATCGACGTGAACATGGACGAGGCGATGCTCGACTCGAAGGCCGCGATGACGAGGTTCCTGAACCTCGTCGCCGGCGAGCCCGACATCGCGCGCGTTCCGGTGATGATCGACTCGTCGAAGTGGGAGGTCATCGAGGCCGGGCTCAAGTGCGTGCAGGGCAAGCCGATCGTCAACTCGATCTCGCTCAAGGAGGGCGAGGCCGAGTTCCTCCGGCAGGCGACGCTCGTGCGACGCTACGGCGCCGCTGCGGTCGTGATGGCGTTCGACGAGCGCGGGCAGGCGGACAGCTACGAGCGGCGCGCCGAGGTGTGCCGCCGGGCCTACGATCTCCTGGTGCAGCGCGTCGGCTTCCCCGCCGAGGACATCGTGTTCGACCCGAACGTGTTCGCGATCGCGACCGGCATCGAGGAGCACGCCAACTACGCGGTCGACTTCATCCGCGCGACGCGCTGGATCCGCGAGCACCTGCCGCACGCGCTCGTGTCGGGCGGCATCTCCAACGTCTCGTTCAGCTTCCGCGGCAACGATCCGGTGCGCGAGGCGATCCACACGGTGTTCCTCTACCACGCGATTCGCGCGGGGCTGTCGATGGGCATCGTCAACGCGGGGCAGCTCGGCGTCTACGACGAGCTCGATCCGGAGCTCCGCGAGCGCGTCGAGGACGTCGTGCTCAATCGCCGGCCGGACGCGACCGAGCGGCTCGTCTCGTTCGCGGAGACCGTCAAGGGCAAGGCGAAGGACGCCGTGGAGGACCTCGCGTGGCGCGAAGGCCCCGTCGGAACCCGCCTCACGCACGCGCTCGTCAAGGGCATCGCGACGTACATCGTCGAGGACACCGAGGAGGCGCGGGCGGCCGTGGCCGCTCGCGGCGGACGGCCGATCGAGGTGATCGAAGGGCCTCTGATGGACGGCATGAACGTCGTCGGCGACCTGTTCGGCGCCGGCAAGATGTTCCTGCCGCAGGTCGTCAAGAGCGCGCGGGTGATGAAGCAGGCGGTCGCGCACCTCGTGCCCTACATCGAGGAGGAGAAGCGCCTCTCGGGCGAGGCGGCGCGCTCGAAGGGCAAGCTGGTGCTCGCGACCGTCAAGGGCGACGTGCACGACATCGGCAAGAACATCGTCGGCGTCGTGCTCCAGTGCAACAACTACGACGTCGTCGACCTCGGCGTGATGGTCCCCGCGCAGAAGATCCTCGCGGCGGCGCGCGAGTCGAACGCCGACGCGATCGGTCTCTCGGGCCTCATCACGCCGTCGCTCGAGGAGATGGCGCACGTGGCCGCCGAGATGCAGCGCGAGGGATTCACCGTGCCGTTGCTGATCGGCGGCGCGACGACCTCGCGCGTGCACACGGCGGTCAAGATCGCGCCGCACTACTCGGGACCGGTCGTCTACGTGCCCGACGCCTCGCGCGCGGTCGGCGTCACGACGAGCCTCCTGTCCGACGAGCAGCGCGCGCCCTACGTCGCGGAGATCGCGGCCGACTACGAGCGCATCCGCGAGCAGCACCTCTCGAAGAAGGGGCCGACGCTCGTCCCGCTCGCCGCCGCGCGCGCGAACGCGTTCCGCGCGGACTGGAGCGCCTACGCGCCGCCGGTGCCGACGTTCCTCGGCCGACGCCCGCTCGCCAACGTCGGTCTCGCGTCGATCGCCGAGTGCATCGACTGGGGGCCGTACTTCCAGGCGTGGGAGCTTTCCGGTCCGTACCCGGCGATTCTCGACGACCCGGTCGTCGGCGAGGCCGCGCGCAGCCTGCTCGCGGAAGGCCGGGCGATGCTGAAGCGCGTGATCGACGGGCGCTGGCTCACCGCGAGCGGCGCCGTGGGCTTCTGGCCCGCGAACGCGGTCGGCGACGACATCGTGCTGTGGACCGACGAATCGCGCGAGACGCCCGCGCTCGCCTGGCGCAACCTTCGCCAGCAGGCGGCGCGGCCGCCGGGCAAGCCGCACCAGTGCCTCTCGGACTTCGTCGCCCCCGTCGGGACGCGCGACTACGTGGGCGCGTTCGCCGTCACCGCGGGTATCGGCATCGAGCGGAAGCTCGCCGAGTTCGCCAAGGCGAACGACGACTACTCGGCGCTCATGCTCAAGACGATCGCCGATCGGCTCGCCGAGGCATTCGCCGAGTGGCTGCACCGCCGGGTGCGCGTCGAGCTGTGGGGCTACGCGCCGGGCGAGGCGCTCCCGAACGACGCGCTCATCCGCGAGGCCTACCGCGGCATCCGGCCGGCGCCGGGCTACCCGGCCTGCCCCGACCACGCGGTCAAGGCGCCGCTGTTCGCGCTGCTCGACGCCCGTGCGGCCGGCATGTCGGTGACCGAGAGCTACGCGATGTGGCCCGCCGCGTCGGTCTCGGGGTTCTACCTGGCCCACCCCGACGCGCGGTATTTCGCCGTGGGGCGCATCGGCGAGGACCAGCTCGAGGACTTCGCCCGGCGCGAGGGACTGGCGAGGGACGCCGCACGGCGCCGGCTCGCGCCGAACCTCGGCTGAACGCGGCTGTCCCGTCGCGGACCGGACGGAGGGAATATTCACTTGACTCGCGCCGCGCGTCCGGCGATTCGTACGGATTCGCGGCGGCATCCGCCGGACGGGCGCCATGACGCGCGGCCGTTGCCTATAATCGGCGGGACCGTCCCGGGCGATGCGCGGGGACGGCAAGGATTCCACGACATGCAATGCCCGACCCAAGCATACGCCGACGTCCTCGTCGCGACGGCCGCCGGCCGGATCGACTTCGCCGGCGCACAGGTGCTCGAGGGCGCGCTCGCGCCCGCCCTCGTTCCCGACGGGCCGGTGCGCGGCATCGTGATCGACCTGGCCGGCGTCGACTACATCAGCAGCGTGGGATTGCGCGTGCTCATGGTGGCGGCCAAGGCGATGCGCGCGCGCAAGGCCGCGATCGCCGTCACCTCGCTGCAGCCGGTCGTCGCCGAGATCTTCGAGATCAGCCGCTTCCACCACGTCGTCGACGTGCGGGGCAGCGTGCGCGAGGCGATCGCTGCCGTTTCGCCCGACGCGCTCGCGGCCTACGACCGGAAGGATCGCCGGTGAAACGCGTCCGGTTCTGGGGCACCCGCGGCTCGATCCCGGTCGCGCTCACCGCCGAAGGGGTGCGCCGAAAGCTCGTTGCCGCGCTGCGCGGCGCGTCGGGACGGACGTTCGCGACCGACGAGGAGGCCGGAGCGTACGTCGACTCGCTCCCGTTCGCCGACCGCGCGACGTTCGGCGGCCACTCGCCCTGCGTCGAGATCGAGACCGGCGGACCCGACTTCGTGATCTGCGACCTCGGCAGCGGCGTGCGGCCGTTCGGGCAGGAAGCGCTCGCTCGCGACGGCGGCGGGCCGCGCACCTACCACGTGTTCCTGTCGCACGTGCACTGGGACCACATCATGGGGCTGCCGTTCTTCACGCCGGCCTACATCCCGGGCAACCGCGTCGTGATCTACGGCGGGCACGCTCACCTCGAGGCGGCGCTGCGTCGCCAGCAGGAGCAGCCGTCGTTTCCGGTCGACTTCTCGACGTTCCGCGCCGACATCTCGTTCGTGCGGCTCGAGCCGGGGATCGTCCACGAGATCGCGGGCATGAGGGTGAAGCTCAAGCTGCAGCGCCACGCCGGCGACTCGTACGGCTTCCGCTTCGAGTCGGGCGGCAAGGCCGTCGTCTATTCGACCGACTCCGAGCACGACCTCGGCAACCGCAGGGAGACCGACGGGTTCGTCGAGTTCTTTCGCGGCGCCGACGTCGTGATCTTCGACGCGATGTACTCGCTCGCGGACGCGATCTCGGTGAAGGCCGACTGGGGCCACTCGAGCAACATCGCCGGCGTCGAGCTGTGCCACGCGGCGGGCGTCAAGCACCTCTGCATGTTCCACCACGAGCCCGCATTCGACGACGCGTCGATCGCGCGGGTGCTCGCGGACACGCGGCGCTACGAGGAGATCTGCCGGACCGGCGCGCCGATGACGGTCACCGCCGCGTACGACGGGATGGAAATCGAGTTGTGACCTCCGGCGCGGATCCGGAACGGGACTCCGCTCCCGCCGGCCGCTTCGGAGGGGATCCTCCGCGCATGGGGCGCGTCCGGTGGATCGGCCTCCTGCTCCTCGCGGCGCTCGCGCTGCTGCTCTGGTTGCAGCCGCCGTGGATCTCGCGCATCCAGCTCCTCTGGTTCGACACGTGCCAGACGCTGGTGCCGCGCACGGTCAAGGCGCTGCCGGCGACGATCGTCGAGATCGACCAGAAGAGCATCGTCGCCCTCGGGCAGTGGCCGTGGCCCCGCACCGTGCTCGCGCAGCTCGTGCGCGAGATCGCGCGCGCGAATCCGATCGCGATCGGGCTCGACATCCTGATGCCCGAGACGGACCGCAGCTCGCCCGAGCATTGGCTCGACAACATGCCGTCGACCGACGCGGACCTCGCGCAGTCGCTCTCGGCGCTGCCGTCGCACGACACCGAGCTCGCGCGGGCGATCGGCGCCACTCGCGTCGTGCTGGGCATGGCAGGGTCGCCGGAGCCGACCGGCATGACGCTGTTCGCGACGCCGATCCTGATCGAAGGCGCCTCGCCGAACGACGCCGCTTCCGTGCACACGCGAGTCGCGCGGTTCGAGGGCGTGCTCAACAACCTGCCGGTGCTCGAGCGTGCGGCGTCCGGCCACGGGCTGCTGTCGGCCTCGCCCGACGACGGCGAGGACGGCGTGATCCGCCGCCTGCCGATGGTGGCGAGCGTCGACGGCACGCTGGTTCCGGCGTTCGCCATCGAGATGCTGCGTGTCGCGGTCAGGGCGCCGGTCCTGCGGCTCAGGATGCGCGGAGGCGAGATCGCGGGCATCGTCGCGGGGAGCTTTTCGGCACCCACGGAAGCGGACGGCGGCGCGCGCATCCACTTCTCTCACCACGACACGCGGCGGTTCGTGTCGGCGATCGACGTGCTGCAGGGCCGCGCCGACCCCGAGATGATCGCCTCCAAGTTCGTGCTGGTCGGCATGACGGGGCTCGTGCAGGTCGACTACCAGGGCACGCCGCTCGGCGAGCGCATGCCCGGCGTGGAGATCCACGCGCAGCTCATCGAGAACCTTTTCGAGCAGGCGCTCATCATGCGGCCGACGTGGGCGCGCGCGCTCGAGATCGCGCTGTTCGTCGTGCTCGGCGGGATCCTGATCCGCGCCGCGCCGCTGTGGCGCACGCCGGCGACGGCGACCTACGCGGTGGCGGCCATGGTCGTGCCGGCGCTCGCGGCGCTGGCGGCCTTCGCCTGGCAGCGGCGGCTCTTCGACGCCGCGACGCCGGGGCTCGCGCTGCTCGTCCTGTTCGCGACGCTGCTCGTGCTCTCGCTCGGCGAAGCCTCGCGCGAGCGCCGGGCGCTGCGCCGCGAGATGCAGCTCGAGCGCGAGCGGTCGGCGCACATGGCGGGCGAGATGGAGGCGGCGCGGCGGGTCCAGGTCGCGATGCTGCCGCGCGACGACCAGTTCCGCGCCGACGCTCGCTTCGAGCTGGCGGCGACGATGGTGCCGGCGCGCGAGGTCGGCGGCGACCTCTACGACTTCTTCCGGCTCGATGCGCGGCGCCTTTTCTTCCTCGTGGGCGACGTCGCGGGCAAGGGGCTGTCGGCCAGCATCTTCATGGCGGTCAGCAAAGCACTCGCGAAGAGCGCGGCCGTGCGTCACCCCGACGACGACGTCGGCACCTGGATGACGACGGTGAACCGCGAGATCTCGCGCGACAACACCGAGGCGCTGTTCGTCACGGCCTTCGCGGGCATCCTGGATCTCGACACCGGCGACCTCGTCTACTGCAACGCCGGCCACGACGCGCCGTACGGCGTCGGCGCGTCGTCGGAATTGCGCCGTCTCGGGGGCGGCGACGGCCCGCCGCTGTGCACGGTCGACGACTTCGACTACCGCGGCGAGCACACGTTCCTCGACCCGGGCGAGCTCGTCGTGCTCGTCACCGACGGCGTGACCGACATGCGCGATCCCTCCGGCGCGATGTACGGCCGGTCCCGCATGGAGGCGGTGCTGGAGGGTCGGCGCTCGCAGGCGGGAGGCGCGCGCGCGGCCGTCGACGCATTGCGCGGCGACGTTCAGGCGTTCGCGGCGGGCACGGAGCCCGCCGACGACCTCACGATCCTCGCGATCCGGTGGAACGGAAAGCCCGGAATTCCCGGGTCTACCGGACGATGATCTCGACGCGACGGTTGCGCGGCTCGGCCACGCCGGCGGCCGTCGGCACGAGCGGCTCGCGGCTTCCGCGGCCCGACGCCTGCACGTTCGCGGGCGCGAGGCCGCGCTTCAGGAGCTCGTTGCGGACGGTGTCGGCACGCTGGCGGGCGAGCGCGTCGTTGACCGGGTCGCTGCCGGTCCGGTCGGTGTGCCCGATCACCAGCACGTCGGGC
Source organism: uncultured Pseudomonadota bacterium (assembly GCA_937898875.1). Classification (GTDB taxonomy): domain Bacteria; phylum Pseudomonadota; class Gammaproteobacteria; order Burkholderiales; family Casimicrobiaceae; genus VBCG01. The sequence continues at coordinate 11,141 of CALDKM010000314.1, forward strand.
ACCGGCCGTGCCGCGATCTCGGCGAAGATGCGGTCGAGGAGCGCGCGCGACTCGTCGGTCAGCTCGTCCTTGCCCTCCGCGAAGTGCAGCGTGAACTTCTCCTCGCGGCGCGGCTGCGCGGCGAGCGTCGCGCCGAACTTCGAGCGCACCTCCTCGGGCGTGGCCGTGTACGGCTTCGTCCGGAACGCGCTGCGCTCGACTGCCGCGTACGGTTGGTCGAGCACGACCTCGCCGCGCGAATCGCTCACGCTCACGGCGGTCTTCTTCCCGTCCGGCTCGGGCAGCAGGATGACCGTCGTGCGCGGCGCGCACCCGGCCGCGAGCGCTGCGAACGCCACCATGGCCGCAACGCTACGCACGCGCCGCACCCGCATCTCAGCCGCCGACCTCGACGACGAACTCGGTCCCGCGTACGCCGAGGACGGACGCGGGCGTGCGGACCTTCATCGCGTCGGGCGACTGCTTCGCGATCTTGCCCGAGACCACGGCGAGCGAGCCCTTCGAGAGGGTCGCGTCGAACTGGCCCTGGTGCGTCGTCGCATCGAACCGGTAGGCGTCGAGCGCGAGCACGCTGTTGGGACCGATCGACAGGAGCGAATTGTCGCTCATCGTGACGCCGGCCGAGCCGTTGGGGCCGGTGCGCAGCACGTCGGCGGTCTCGAGCCTCGTACCGACGGTCCCCGGCAGCGTCGCGCCGCCGCGCTCGACCGACACGTCGCCCTTCGACGTCTTGATCTGGCCGATGTCGGCGGCGGAAGCGAGCGAGGCGGCCGCCAGCAGCAGGGCGGCGGGCACGAACCTTGCGATCGATCGAATCATGTCGAGTACCCCGAATTTCGCGGCCGGTGCCGCCATGAATGAAATGATGGACCCGCCGGCTCCGCGTGGCAAACCTGCCGGGAGCCCCGCCCGCGCCCCCGAGGAACGGGCGTTCGAGGCGCGGATGGAGGTCCTTCCCTCGACGGCCGCGTTCGTCGCCGCGTTCTGCGGCCGCAACGGCATCGGCACGACCGATATGCTCCGCCTGACGCTTGTCGTCGAGGAGCTGTTCACGAACATCGTGATGCACGGGTACGGCGAGGACAGCGCCGGGATGGTCCGGCTGCGCCTCGCGCACGACGGCCGCGACGTGACGCTCGTCTGCCGGGACGAGGCGCCGCCCTACGATCCGCGTCCCGCGCTGCGGCGGTTGCCGGCCGACCTGGACGCGCCGGTCGAGAAGCGCGGCGTGGGGGGGCTGGGCAACCTGCTCGTCGGTCGCCTGGTCGACGTCAGCGACTACGTGCGGACGGGAAGCGCGAACGTGCTGACGCTGCGCTTCCGTCGCGACGCCTCGCCCCGCTGACCGATCGCGACGTCGCCTGCGACCTCCGGCGACAGGCGCGTGCCTGGCACCGGAGGCACTCCTACATGCGCTCGATGATCGCGGCGATGCCCTGGCCGCCGCCGATGCACATCGTGATCAGGCCGTAGCGCTTGCCGGTCCGGTGCAGCTCGTACATGCACTTGACCGTGAGGATCGCGCCGGTCGCGCCGATCGGGTGGCCGAGGGCGACGGCGCCGCCGTTCGGGTTCACCTTCGCGGGATCGAGGCCGAGCTCCTTGGACACGCCGAGCGCCTGCACGGCGAACGCCTCGTTCGACTCGATCACGTCGATGTCCGAGACCTTGAGGCCGGCCTTCGCGAGCGCGTTCTTCACCGCGCTCACGGGGCCGAGGCCCATGATCTTCGGGTCGATGCCCGCATGGCCGTAGGAGACGAGGCGCGCCATCGGCTTCAGCCCCTTCTTCGCGGCCGCGCCGGCCTCCATCAGCACGACCGCAGCCGCCGCGTCGTTGATGCCGGACGCGTTGCCGGCGGTTACCGACCCGTTCTCCTTGACGAACGCGGGCTTGAGCTTGCCCATGCCTTCCATCGACGCGTCGCTCCGCGCGTGCTCGTCGGTGTCGAACATCACCGGACCCTTCCTGCTCTTGAGCTCGATCGGCAGGATCTGGCTCTTGAAGTGGCCCGCGGCGATGGCGGCGACGGCGCGGCGGTGGCTCTCGACCGCGAACGCGTCCTGCTGCTCGCGGCCGATGCCGCACTTGGTTGCGACGGCCTCGGCCGTGATCCCCATGTGCACGGTGTCGAACGGGTCGGTCAGCGCGCCGACCATCATGTCGATCGTCTTGCCGTCGCCCATGCGGGTGCCCCAGCGCTGCGTGGTGCTCGCGTAGGCGGCACGGCTCATGCTCTCGACGCCGCCGCCGATCGCGGCGTCGGTGTCGCCGAGCAGGATGGTCTGCGACGCCGACACGATCGCCTGCATCCCGCTGCCGCACAGCCGGTTCACGGTGAACGCGCCCGACGTGTTGGGCAGGCCGCCGTTCAGCGCCGCGACCCGCGAGATGTACATGTCCTTCGCTTCGGTGTGGATCACGTTGCCGATCACGCACTGGCCGACGTCGTTCGGGTCGACTTTCGCGCGGTGGATCGCCTCGCGCACGACGCGCGCGCCGAGATCGGTGGGGGCGATGTCCTTGAGGCTGCCGCCGTAGTCGCCGATGGCGGTACGGACACCTGACAGGATGACGACGCTGCGCTGGCTCATGGGGGGCTCCTCCGGGAAAAACCTCAATCATAGGCCCGAAAGCGGTCGAGGGTCGTCACAAGGCACTTGAGCCGGATCAAGCCGGGGACGGGACGCAGGGCGTAGCGTGACCCTTGAAGGGTCGCGATCCGGCGCCCGCCGGGCGAGGGTCGCGGCCGCAAGCGGAGGAGGTTCGCCATGAAAGGATTGCTCGTGCGCTGGGTGGTGGCCATGTTCGCCCTGGCCCTTGCGTCGACCGCCGGTGCGGCGACGCGGTACTGGTATCTGCAGAACGTCGCCTTCGACGACGGCACGACGGTCAGCGGAAGCTTCTCCTACGACGACGTCACGCACGACGTGGGGAGTTGGGCCGTGCGGGTGAAGGCCGGGGCGCACTACCTGCCTTTCACCTACCTGCCGGGGAACTCTACCGCCTACACGAGCGTCGGCTACGCCTCGTCGATCCCCACGATCATCATCAGCTCCGACGATGGCGGGGACGGCGTGCTGGCCCGCGAGTTCCGGATCACGCCGACCGCAGTGCTCGACGGATCGCCGACCAGCGTCCCGGTCGACGTCGCCACGGCGCACGGCCAGTGGGGCGGCCTCGAATGCTACAACTGCTCCTACGCGCGCCTCATCGTTTCCGGATCGATCAATCTGTCGCTGCTCCCGCCGCCGATCGCGATCTTCCCGGTGGTCGAGTTCTACCACGCCGGCTTCAACCACTACTTCATGACCGCCGACACGGTCGAGATCAACGCACTCGACACGCACTACTTCACCGGCTGGGAGCGCACCGGCTACCAGTTCTACGCCTATCCGGCCGGCGCCAGCGCCGGCGGCAGCATCAATCCGGTGTGCCGGTACTACGGACTGCCGTCTGCGGGTCTGGATTCGCACTTCTATTCGGCGAGCGCCAAGGAGTGCTACCAGGTCAACCAGTTCTACGGGACCGAATGGCAGATCGAGAGCGACAACGTCTTCCAGATCAACCTGCCGAACACGACGACCGGCGCATGCCCGGCGGGAACGATTCCGGTCTACCGCGTGTTCAACAATCGCCACGACGCGAATCACCGCTACACGACGAGCACGGTGGTGCGCGCGCAGATGGAGGCCGCGGGCTGGATCCGGGAAGGATACGGGCCGAACGCGACGATCATGTGCGCGGTGAATCACTGACCGGGATGAAGTCGAGCCGGGCGACCGGATCGAATCCCGAGGCCGCGCGGCGGACGGGATGCGGCCGCCATGGGCAGCCGCCGGCCGGCCCGACGTTCGGGCGGAGTCGGGGCGGCCGCTGCGCGTCCGCGGCGGCGGAGCGTGCACAGAAGGACGCCCCGGGGAGGATCCGCCGGGGCTGCCGCCGGGCGCGACGATCGTGTGCGCGTTCGGGTCTCCCCGATGCCCGGCCGGCGGCGCGGCGGGCTTCCCCGGAACGTCGAGGCGCGCCGGAGTCCGCCATGCCTGCCGGGAAAGTTCTACCATGACGCTCCGGCGATCCTCGCGAAAGGGGCGAACCATGCGTCGTGGCCGGAAGCGGGGCGGCATGGTCGCGGCGGTTGCGCCGGCGACGGGCAGCGTGTCGGCGGCGGACGCGGCGATGCGCTGCGGGTTCCTGCAGGGCGTCGTCTTCGACGACGGCGCGACGGCGACCGGCGCGTGTCCGGCCGGTGGGATGCGCGTCCGGATCCGCGAAGGCCGCGGCCCCGACGCGACGATCGCGTGCGCCATGGGGGCGCCGTGAGTTAGGCAACCGCGACCACGCGACGGAGGCGCGCCGCGCGGCCCTACCCGGGAGGAGCTGCGATGAAGACTGCGACGAGGCGTTGGGGACTGGCGCTGGGGATGGCGGTTGCGCTGCTGGCCGGCGGCATCGGCGGTGCGCGAGCGGCGACGCAGTTCTGGATGCTGCAGAACGTCACGCTGGCCGATGGCGGAACGGTGACGGGCAGCTTCGGCTTCGACAACGTCACGGTCACGGTGACCGACTGGAACGTCCGGGTGCAAGGGGGCAGCGGGTATCTCCCGTTCACGTTCGTTCCGGGCAATTCGACGCCGGCGGCGGGGGGCACAGGGATCAGCGGCGGCGGATCCGTCTTCTTCGTCGAATTCCTCGCGAACGACATGACGCCCGCCGCGCGCGACCTCTTCCTTTCCGTGGCGAGCGACCTCGACGGCACCCCGGCGTCGCAACCCCTCTACCTGGTCGACCCGGTGTCGGGCGCCCACTACTCTTACGACAGGCGTCCCGCCGCCACGGAGGACCGCAACGTGGTCACCGGCTCGCTCGTGCTCGTCCCGTTCCCGCCGCCGGTCGGACTGGTCGACGTGATCGAGTTCTACCACGCGGGCTTCGACCACTATTTCATGAGTGCCGACCCGGTCGAGATCAACGCGCTCGACACCGGCTACTTCACCGGCTGGACGCGCACCGGCTACCAGTTCAAGGCATACGCGACCGGCAGCAGCGCCGGGCCGACGATGAACCCGGTGTGCCGCTACTACGGCCTGCCGTCGGCGGGCCTCGACTCGCACTTCTATTCGGCGAGCTCGATCGAGTGCTGGGAGGTGAACCAGTACTACGGGACCGAATGGCAGATCGAGAGCGACAACGTGTTCCAGATCGACCTGCCGAACACGACGACCGGCGCGTGTCCGGGCGGAACGATTCCGGTGTATCGGGTGTTCAACCACCGGCACGACGCCAACCACCGCTACACGACGAGCACCACCGTGCGCGCGCAGATGGAAGCCGCCGGCTGGATTCGCGAAGGCTACGGTCCTGACGCGACGATCATGTGCGCTACGTCGCTCTGAGCAGGCGGGTCGACGGCCGGCGCGCGTGCCGGCGCACGGCGAGGAGGTGCAGATGAACGCGAAACGTCTGGGGGCCTGGCTCTGCGCGATGGCGCTCGTCGTCGCGCAGGGGTCGCAGGCCGCGACCCACTTCTACCAGTTGCAGGGCGTCGCCTTCGACGACGGGACCGCGGCGACCGGCGCGTTCGTGTACGACGACGTCGCGAACGCCGTCGTCGCCTGGAACATCGAGGTGCGGGGCAACGACACGTTGCTGCCGTTCGCCTACATGCCGGGCGACTCGGTCGCCGGCTTCGATTTCGCGCCACCCACGCCGATGCTCGTCTTCTCGTCCGTGGAAGCGGGGAACCCCTACCCCGGTGGCGTGTCGGAGCGGCAACTCCGTATCACGCCGACGATCCCGCTCGGCGGCGCGGCGACGCAGATTCCGCTCGATCTCGCCACATGGGGCGGAGGGTCGGGCGGGATCGAATGCCTCAACTGCAGCGCCCCGAGACGTATCGTCGCAGGATCGCTGCAGAAGTCGGGATCGCCGGCGCTGGCGTTCCTGACCGAGGCCGTCGAGTTCTACCACGCGGGCTTCGACCACTATTTCCTGACCGCGAACGGCGACGAGATCTTCGCGCTCGACGTCGGGTACTTCAAGGGCTGGGCGCGGACCGGCGAGAAGATCCGCGTGTTCGAGACGGGGAGCTTCAACGATGCGCCGGTGCGTCCCGTCTGCCGCTACTACGGGCTGCCGTCCGCGGGGCTCGACTCGCATTTCTACTCGGCCGATCCCGCCGAGTGCTACCGGGTGAATCGCGACTACGGGACCGAGTGGCAGGTCGAGAGCGGCAACGTGTTCCAGGTCTCGCTGCCCGACACGGCGACGGGCGCCTGCCCGCTCGGGTCGCAGGCGGTCTTCCGCGTGTTCAACGCGCGCCCCGACGCGAATCATCGCTACACGGCGAGCCCCGCGATCCGCGCGCAGATGGAGGCGGCGGGCTGGATCCGGGAGGGCTACGGCCCCGATGCGACGATCATGTGCGCGATCGGGCCGTCGGACTGATCGTCGCGCACACTGCGCCGCCCTCGCCGGGCGCGCCTGTGCGATCATCGTGCGCGCGGTGGCCGGGCGGTTCGCGGGCGTTCCCCGGATCGTGTCGCGGTCCTCGCACGGGAGTGCAGTCATGCGGAAGCGCGGGTGGCGGGCATGCGTGGCGGCGATCGCCGTCTTCGCCGCATTGGGGGCGGAGGCGGCGCCGATCTACTGGAAGCTCGACGCAGCGCGCTTCGACGATGGGGCCGTGGCGACAGGGATCCTCGCCTTCGACAGCGCGAGCGGGGAGATTTCGGCGTGGAACCTCCGGGTCGGCATCGGAGAGGATTTCCTGCCGTTCACCTATCTGCCCGGCGATTCGATCGCATACGTCTCGACGGGCTGGGCGGCCGATCCGGCGGCCGTGACGTTGAACTTCCGGTCGGCGGAAGGAGGCATCTCGGTAGGCACGCGCGACCTGCGGATCACGCCGCTCGCGCCGCTGGACGGCACGCTCACGACCGTCGGCATCGACCTCGAGACGTCCCTCGGCGGAGGCGGCGTCGAGTGCTTCAACTGCTACCCGTCGCGCCAGGTCGTCGCCGGCTCGCTGACCCGGCTGCTCCTTCCGCCGCCGGTGGCCCTCGTGCCGGTCGTCGAGTTCTACCACGCGGGCTTCGACCACTATTTCGTGAGTGCCGACCCGGCCGAGATCGACGCGCTCGACACCGGATACTTCGCGGGCTGGACGCGCACGGGCTACGCGTTCCGGGCGTACGCCTCGGGCAGCAACACGGGGGGCACGATCCATCCGGTATGCCGGTACTACGGGTTGCCGTCCGCCGGCCTCGACTCGCACTTCTACTCGGCGAGCACGCGCGAGTGCCGAGAGGTCGACGAGTTCTACGGCACCGAGTGGCAGATCGAGAGCGACAACGTGTTCCAGATCGACCTGCCCGACACGACGACCGGGGCCTGCCCGGTCGGCACGGTCCCCGTGTATCGCCTGTTCAACGCCCGGCGGGATGCCAATCACCGCTACACGACGAGCGCGGCCGTGCGCGCGCAGATGGAAGCGCTCGGCTGGATCCGCGAGGGTTACGGCCCCGACGCGACGATCATGTGCGCGCTGCCCTAGGGCGGCCGTTGTGCCGGAGCGCCCGCGCGGCGTAGCATGGCCGCGTCACCCCCGGCTGGACGAGCGGCCGACGAGGCGCAGGAGCGTGCGATGACCGTCCCCACCGAGCCGAAATGGCGGCACCACGGCGTTCGCGTCGTGCGCGCGAACGAACTCGACGTCAACACGCCGCAGACGCCCGGCATGAACCGCGCCGCGGCGATCACGACGGCGACCGCCGGCGCCGAGAAGCTCTGGGCCGGCACCGTCGTGATCCACCCGAAGGCGAAGACCGGCGCGCACCACCACGGACCGGTCGAGAGCGTGATCTACGTCGTGTCGGGCCGCGCGCGCATGAAGTGGGGCGACCGGCTCGAGTTCACCGCCGAAGCGGGGCCCGGCGATTTCATCTACGTGCCGCCGTTCGTGCCGCACCAGGAGATCAACGCCAAGGACGACGAGCCGCTGTCCTGCGTGCTGTGCCGCAGCGGCCAGCAGCCGGTCGTCGTCAACCTGGACCTGCCCAACGTCGAGCCCAATCCGGAGGAAGTGCACTGGGTCGACGACATCCACCCGGCCCCGAAGCGCGACGCGCCGCGCGAGTGTTGAGCTCGCGCCGCCGCGCACGCGGTGAGCGACGAGCAGCGAACGCCGCGCGGCGTTAGGTGTGCGGGGAACCGGGCGCGTGTCGCGGGCCCCGGAGCCGGACCGGGCATCGGCGTCAGCGCCGGCGACGTCGCATCCCGGCGAACCCCATCATCAGGGCCAGCGCCGCAAGCGCCGCCGGCGCGAGCGTCGGCACCGGGACGGACGTCGCGGGCGGCGGCAAGTAGGCCTGGACCGCGCCGATGTCGACGGCGCCACCGGCGTCGCGCGGATAGCCGAGGCCGCGCTGGTCGAACGACCACCCCTGCGAGTTCGAACCGGCGCCGATCACCGGGCTGCCCGCCTGCGGGCGCATCGACCTGGTCTCGCCGCCGTAGAAGCCGAGCGGGTACAGCTGGGGCGCCACGCCGATCAGGTTGGCGGTGTTCGTGCCGTTGATCACCGACGTCGCCGTCACGTCTTCCTGGAACAAGGAGTTGGTCGCGTTGGTCGGGTTGGAGCCGAGGCGGTTGATGTCGTTGATGCCGCCCGAGTCCGTGTTGCCGGCGAGGATCGTGCTCTCGAGCGTGAGCGTCGAATCCTGCGCCTGGATGCCCCCGACGAAGTTGGCGGAATTGCCGACGATCGTCGAATTGCGGATCTCGGCCTCCGCGAACTGCAGCAGGATCCCGCCGACGCTGTCGGAGGCGGTGTTGCTCGCGATGGTCGTGTTGTCGATGCGCAGGATGTAGCCGATGAAGTAGATCGCGCCTTCCTTGTTCGCCGAATTCTGGCTGATCTCGCTGCTGTCGATCCTGAGCTCGTTGCCGCCGCCGTTGTACTGGTTGTAGATCGCGCCGCCCTCCCCGGTGGCGGCGTTCCCGACGATCCGGACGCTCCCGACGTCCAGGTTGCCGCCCTGGTTCAGGATCGCGCCGCCGTTGCCGGACGCGCTGCCCCCGGTGATCGTCATCGAATTGATCGTCACGCTCTTCGGCGTCGTGCCGTCGAGCCTGAAGATGCGGGACGCGTTGTTGCCCGAGACCGTCAGTCTGGAGGAGCCCGGCCCGTTGATGGCCACCGACTCGGTGATCACCAGTTCGCCCGTCGTGAGCACGATCGTCCCGGTGACGCCGAAGTCGATCACGTCGGCACCGGCGCTGGCGTTCGCATCGAGCACGGCCTGGCGCAGGCTGCCCGGGCCGGCGTCGTTCGTGTTGGCGACCGTGAACGTCAAGGCGCTCGCGGATGTCGTCCACGCGAGACCGGCCGCCGCCACTGCGAAACCGAGGACTTTCAGAATGGTTTTCATTTCCCGTCCTTCGACAGCAAGCGTGCAAAATACCCAGTCTAGTCCCAGGGCGGGTCGTCGTCCATGCGAAGCGGCGACGACGCTGCGCGCGACGGGCACCGTGGCGGTGCGAGATCCCCGGGCCGTGTGCCGGAGTGCGTGTTCCCGTCGGCGCAGGTTTCACCTACACGGACATCGACACGCGGTAGAGTCCTTCCAGCACCAGGTTCTCGTGGTACTGGAACGGGATCGCGAGCCGCGGAGTCACCGCGCGCGCGGCGCCGCCCGAGATCAGGCACGTGAGCTCGTGCACGTGGCTCGCCTCGTGCGCGTACATGCGCTCGATCGCGCCGGCCTGCGCGTGCTGGCAGCCGCTCGCGATCGCGTCGACCGTCTGGGTCGGATACACGTCGAACTCGCCGCCCTGGTCGGGCAGCGCGGCGGTGCCCTCGTGCAGCGAGCGCAGCATCAGGCCGACGCCGGGCATGATCGTGCCTCCCTTGAACACGCCGTCGGCCGACAGGAAGTCGATCGTCGTCGCGGTTCCGCACACCACGACCATCGCGGCACGCGGCCCCAGGAGCCAGCGAGCGCCTATCAGCGCCGCCCAGCGGTCGGCGCCGAGCTGCGCCGGATTGCGGTAGCTGTTCTTCACGCCGCACTGCTCGGCCTGCGGCACGAGCCAGTAGGGCGCGGGCGCGTCGGGCCACACTTCCAGCACGCGGATCGTCGCGGCGCGCACGCGCGTGCCGGCGACGTTCGAGATCACGATCCGGGACGGCGCCGGATACTTGGCGAACTGCGCGGGCAGCGCCGGGATCTCCTCGAGCAGCGCGTGGCCGGACTCGAGCCGGTTCTCGCGGGCGCCGCCCGTCGCGGAGGGCTGGAAGAGCCCCCACTTGAGGAACGTGTTGCCGACGTCGATCAGCAGGTGGAAGTCGCGCATGGGTGTGGGCGAAAGCCTGGAATGATGCCTGATGGGGCGTCAGGGGCGCACGGCGCGCGTGCCCGGGCGAGGGCGAAAGCCCCTCACCCCGGCCCTCTCCCCGCATGCGGGGAGAGGGGGATGGGTGGGCGCGACGCGGGTGTCCAGGCTGCGTG
>CALDKM010000315.1:0-20289 GCA_937898875.1 uncultured Pseudomonadota bacterium
TGCGGAGAAGGGCGGCGTTTCCGTGCCGCCGCCGGACGCGGCGAAGGCCGCGAAGGCCGCAGCGGCGCCCGAGGCGTCGCCATCGGGGCAGGGCGCCGCGGCGGCGCCCCAGGAGCGGCTGCCGACGCCGACCTGGTACTGGATCGTGCTGGCCGTGGCCGCCGCGGTCACGCTTCTCGTCTACTGGCTCTGGACGTGGCAGCGGCTCGAGGTCTTCAAGATGCTGCTCGCGTCGTTCTTTCCGCTCGCGGTGCTGATCCTCGCGGTGCTGGGCTCGATCGTGTTCGGCCTGGCGACGCCGACGGAGGCGGCGGCGGTGGGGGCGTTCGGCGGGTGCATCCTCGCAGGGGCTTACCGCTACATCGGCCATGCCCGTGCGCGCCGGACGGGCGCGCTGGGCACGACCGCGCGCGAGCTGGGCGGCATCATCAAGGAGTCGTCGTTCCTCACCGCCAAGACGAGCGCGATGGTCTGCTGGCTGTTCGTCGGCTCGTCGATCTTCTCGGCCGCATTCGCGCTGCTGGGCGGGCAGGAGATCATCAACCACTGGGTGCTGTCGATGGACCTGACGCCGGTCCAGTTCATGATCCTGGCGCAGTTCATCATCTTCGTCCTCGGATGGCCGCTCGAGTGGACGGAGATCATCGTCATCTTCATGCCGATCTTCATCCCGCTGCTCGCGCACTACCAGATCGATCCGCTGTTCTTCGGGCTGCTCGTCGCGCTCAACCTTCAGACCGCCTTCCTGTCGCCGCCGGTGGCGATGGCGGCGTTCTACCTGAAGGGCGTGTCGCCGCCGCACGTGACGCTCAACCAGATCTTCGCGGGCATGCTGCCGTTCATGGGCATCCAGCTCGTCGCGCTCGCGCTGCTCTACGCCTTCCCGCAGATCGGGCTCTGGCTGCCGCAGGTGCTCTACCGGTAGCCGGCGTGCGCGGGTTGCGCACCGGCGCGGCGCAGGCGTAACCTCCCCCCGAGGGGCGGAGGGCCCGGCGCGTGCCCGGCCGCACCCCCGGGACGAAGGAGGACGCCATGCTCGTCAGCGAGATCCTGCGGATCAAGGGCAACGCGCTGTTCACGACCACCCCCGACGCCGCGGTCCAGGACGCGGTGCGCGTGATGGCGCAGCACGACATCGGCTCGCTGGTCGTGATGCACCGGGGCCGCTTTTCCGGGATGCTGACGTTTCGCGAGGTGCTCGACGCGCTCGCGAAGCACGGCGGCACGCTCGGCAGTCTGAAGATCGGCGATATCTACCAGCGCGACGCGCTTACCGCGGCGCCGGGGCTCGACGTGATGGAGCTCCGCCGCACGATGCTCGAGCGCCACGCGCGCTACGTCCCCGTGACGGACGGCACGACGCTGCAGGGCGTCGTTTCGTTCCACGACGTGGCGAAGGCGGTCTACGAGGAGCAGAGCTTCGAGAACCGCATGCTCAAGAGCTACATCAAGGACTGGCCGGAGGAGAGCCCGGCGTAGGTCAGGCGATGCGGGCAGCGTCGGGCTTCGAGCCCGACATGCGGGCACCGAGGCCCCTCGCGGGTCGGCCCGCAGGCCGGCCGCTACGCCAGAAGCAGGAATATCGCCGGCCGCTTCTGGTAGCCGGCTGCGTCGACGTGACGCCAGTCGGCGGCCGGGCGCATCGCGACCGACTCGGTGGGCAGCGTCAGGTCGACGGCCACGGCGAGCCGCGTGCGCGGTGCCAGCACGTTCGCGAGCGTCGCGAGCATCGGTGCATTCCGGTAAGGCGTCTCGATGAAGATCTGCGTGCACCCGCGCGCCTTCGATTCCGCCTCGAGCTCGCGCAGCCGCGCGGCGCGTTCGGCCTCGGCGATCGGCAGGTAGCCGTGGAACGCGAAGGCCTGCCCGGAGAGCCCGGAGGCCATCAGCGCGAGCAGGATGGCGGACGGCCCCACGAGCGGCACGACCGGGACGCCCGATGCGTGCGCGAAGGCGACGAGCGCCGCGCCGGGGTCGGCGACCGCGGGACAACCCGCGTCCGACACGAAACCCAGCGCATGGCCTTCGCGCGCGGGAGCCAGCAGGCCGGCGAGGTCGGCGTGGGACGGACTGTCGGGCAGCGGATGGATCGAGAGCTCGGCGATCGGTCGCGGATGGCCGATCGACTTGAGGAACGCCCGCGCGGCCCTGGGCGTCTCGACGACCCAATGTTCGATGGCACGGGCGGCGTCGATCGTGCGCACGGGCAGCACGTTCCCGGGCGGCACCGCGCCCAGCAGGTTGGGCACGAGGAAGAGCGTCCCGGGAGCCGTCACGCCCGGGGCGCCAGCACGTCGACCCCCGCGCGGGACAGGAGCCTGCAGGTGGCGATGAGCGGCAGCCCGACGAGCGCACTCGGGTCGTCGCTCTCGATCCTCTCGAACAGCGCGATGCCGAGCCCCTCGGACTTGACCGACCCCGCGCAGTCGAGCGGCGCCTCGCGGTCGAGATAGACGTCGATCTCGCGGGCGGAGAGCTTCCTCAGCGTGCTGCGCACGTCGACCCGCTCGACCGCGCAGACCCCGGTGACGGTGTCCAGGAGCGCGACGCCCGTGTGGAACACGACGGTGCGACCCGAGAGCGACGCGAGTTGCGCCCGTGCCCGCTCGAGCGTGCCGGGCTTGCCGACGTGCGCGCCGTCGCAGTCGGCGATCTGGTCCGACCCGAGGACGAGCGCCCCCGGGTGCCGCCCGCCCGCGGCGCGGGCCTTGGCTTCGGCGAGCCGGACGCAGGCGGCGGCGGGCGATTCGCCCGGACGGGCAGCCTCGTCGACGCCGGGCGCGTCGACCGCGTAGGGGATCCCGAGGCGGTCCATCAGGGCCGCGCGGTAGCGGGACGTGGAGGCGAGCACGAGCGGGCGCAAGCGGGTTCCTCGTTGTTTTATCGACGGTTTTTTGACACGTTTGCGCGAATCTCGTATTATCCGCCGTTTGCGCCTTCCATGCCTGCGGCCGCCGGGACTCCGGGGTGGCCGGAGGTCCTGGAGCGGTCCGATGTCCGGTCCCGGCCCCGATACCCGATTCGACGCGTTCAAGCTTGCCGCTCGCGCGTCGTCGGTCTCCGGGACGCTCGACGCGCGGCGACTGCCGAACGTGGCCGACAGCCTCGCGCCGGGGGACGATCCGGTTCCGATCGCCTGGACGGTCGAGGGGCGCAGGAGCGCGGAAGGCAGGCCGGCGATCTCGATCGACGTCGAGGGAGGGGTGCCGCTGGTGTGCCAGCGCTGCCTCGCCCGGATGGAGTGGCCGGTGTCGCAGGGCACGGAAGTGCTGCTGGCGCACGACGAGGACGAGCTCGCGACGCTCGACGCGGAGACGGAAGGCGAAGTGATCCTCGCCGACCGGCCGATCGATGCGGCGACGCTCGTGGAAGACGAACTGGTGCTGACGCTGCCGTTCGCGCCGCGCCACGAGGGCGAGTGCCCCGGGCGCCGGTGATCGCGGGTTGGCCGCGGCAGGCGGCGGCGCGCATCGGCGCCGGGTCGGAACAGGGCGGCGCGAGGCTTCGCGCCGCGGAGTGGGTAGCAGAGCCTCGGGTCGCGCGCGTCGCGCGCCGGGGCGACCAGTGAAGGAGAACGGGAAATGGCTGTCCAGCAGAACAAGAAGTCGCCGTCGAAGCGCGGCATGCATCGCGCGCACGACTTCATCACCGCGCCGACGCTCGCCGTCGAGCCGGTGAGCGGCGAGACGCATCGCCGTCACCACATCAGCCCGAGCGGCTACTACCGCGGCAAGAAGGTCGTCAAGACCAAGGCCGACGAGTAGCGCCGGCCGCGGGTGCCCGCCCCGGCCGCCGCGACCCGGCGGCCGGCGGGGGCCTGCGTATCGAGCATGCCCGTCACCGTAGCCGTCGACGCGATGGGCGGGGACCACGGCCCGGCCGTCACCGTCCCCGCATCGCTCGCGTTCCTCGAGGAAACGCCCGGCGCCGCCGTCGTGCTCGTCGGACGCTCCGAGGCGATCGAGCCGCTCCTGCGGAAGGCGCGGTCGCCCGCGCGCGACCGCATCCGCGTGCACGCCGCCAGCGAGGTCATCGAGATGGACGAGCCGCCCGCCGACGCGCTTCGGCGGAAGAAGGACTCGTCGATGCGCGTCGCGATCAACCTCGTCAGGGACGGCGAGGCGCACGGGTGCGTGTCGGCCGGCAACACCGGCGCGCTGATGGGCATCGCGCGCTTCGTGCTGAAGACGCTGCCGGGCATCGACCGGCCGGCGATCGCCGCGCAGCTGCCGACGAAGAAGGGCGTGGTCACGATGCTCGACCTCGGCGCGAACGTGAACTGCACCCCCGAGCAGCTCGTGCAGTTCGCCGCGATGGGCAGCGCGCTCGTCTCGGCGGTCGAGCGCATCGAGCGCCCGACCGTGGGCCTCCTCAACATCGGCGAGGAGGAAATCAAGGGCAACGACGTCGTGAAGGAGGCCGCCGAGCGCCTGCGCGTCTCGGGGCTCAACTTCCACGGCAACGTCGAGGGCACCGACATCTATCGCGGCACGACCGACGTCGTCGTGTGCGACGGCTTCGTCGGCAACGTCGCGCTCAAGACCTCCGAGGGTCTCGCGCAGATGCTCTACGAGTTCCTCAAGACCGAGTTCACGCGCGGCCCGCTGTCGAGGCTCGTCGCCGCGATCGCCTACCCGGTGCTCATGCGCTTCAAGCGCCGGATCGATCCGCGTCGCCTCAACGGCGCGACGCTCGTCGGGCTGAAGGGCGTCGTCGTGAAGAGCCACGGCGGCGCGGACGTGCTCTCGTTCAAGCACGCGTTGCTGAAGGCGCACGCGGAGATCGCCGAGGGCGTGCTCGATCGCATCGCCGAGCGGATCGCCGCGATGCCGGCGAGCTCGCTCGGGGAGCCGCGTCCCGCGTCCCAAGATGCCGCATCCGCATAGCCGCATCGCCGGCACCGGCCGCTACCTGCCGGCCGAGGTGCTCACCAACGACGACCTCGTGCGGCGGGGCGTCGAGACCAGCGACGAGTGGGTGCGCACGCGCACCGGCATCGGCCAGCGACACGTCGCCGCCGAAGGCGAGGCGACGTCCGATCTCGCGCTCGCGGCGTCGCGGCAGGCTCTCGCGGCGGCGGGTCTCGCTCCCTCCGACGTCGACCTCATCATCGTGGCGACGACGACGCCCGACATGATCTTCCCGTCGACCGCCTGCATCCTGCAGGACAAACTGGGCGCGCGCGGCGGCCCGGCGTTCGACGTGCAGGCGGTGTGCTCGGGCTTCGTCTACGCGCTCTCGATCGCCGACGGGATGCTGAAGTCCGGCGCGGTGCGCAACGCGCTCGTCGTCGGGGCCGAGATCTACTCGCGCATCCTCGACTGGAGCGACCGCAAGACCTGCGTGCTGTTCGGCGACGGCGCGGGCGCCGTCATGCTCGTGCCCTCCGACGAGCCGGGCATCCTCGCGACTCGCCTGCACGCCGACGGCAGCCACCGCGGGATGCTGTGCGTGCCGGGCCAGGTGCGCAACGGCACGGTATGGGGCGACCCGTTCGTGCACATGGACGGGCAGGCGGTGTTCAGGTTCGCGGTGCGCGTGCTGACCGAGGTCGCCGACGAGGCGCTCGCCGCCGCTGCGATGCCGCGCTCGGCCATCGACTGGCTGATCCCGCACCAGGCGAACCTGCGCATCATGGACTCGACCTCCAGGCGCCTCGACGTTCCGCACGAGCGCGTCGTCGTGACGGTCGACAGGCACGCCAACACGTCCGCGGCGTCCATCCCGCTGGCGCTCGACGAGGCGGTGCGCGACGGACGCGTCCGCGACGGCCAGCACGTGATGATGCTGGGCGTGGGCGGAGGATTCACCTGGGGCTCGGCGCTGGTGCGCTGGGGTTGACGCGGGTCCCCGGACGTCGAATGGGCGAATGAATCGATGACGAAGATCGCGGTGGTGTTTCCCGGGCAGGGATCGCAGTCGATCGGCATGATGGCCGGATGGGACGACCATCCCGCCGTGCGCGCGACGTTCGACGAGGCGAGCGACGCGCTGGGCGACGACCTCTGGGCGCTGGTGACCGACGGCCCCGCCGAGGCGCTCAACCTGACGACCAACACGCAGCCGGTGATGCTGACCGCGGGCGTGGCCGCGTGGCGCGCGTGGCGGGCGGCGGGCGGCGCGATGCCCGACGTCGTGGCCGGCCACAGCCTGGGCGAGTACTCGGCGCTCGTCGCGGCGGGCGCGCTCGCGTTCCGCGACGCGGTGCCGCTCGTGCGCTTCCGCGCGCAGGCGATGCAGGAGGCGGTGCCGCAGGGCGTGGGCGCGATGGCGGCGATCCTGGGCGGCGGCGACGCCGCGATCGCAGAGGCCTGCCGCGAGGCGGCGCAGGGCGAGGTGGTCGAACCCGTGAACTTCAACTCGCCCGGCCAGATCGTGATCGCGGGCCACCGCGCCGCCGTCGAGCGCGCGATCGAGGCGGCGAAGGCCCGCGGCGCGAAGCGCGGGATGCTGCTGCCGGTGTCGGCGCCGTTCCACAGCTCGCTGCTGAAGCCGGCGGCCGAGCGGCTCGCGACGCGGCTCGCGCAGGTCGAATTCCGCGCGCCGTCGATCCCGGTCGTCCACAACGTCGACGTCGGCGAGCACCGGACGGCCGACGCGATCCGCGCGGCGCTCGCGAGGCAGGCGGCGAGCCCGGTGCGCTGGACCGAGACCGTGCGCGCGATCGCCGCGCGCGGCGTCACCGACGTGATCGAATCGGGGCCCGGGCGCGTGCTCGCGGGGCTCGCGCGCAAGATCGACCCGTCGCTCAAGGTGCACGCACTGACGGACGGGCACGCGCTGGGCGACGCGAAGGCGGCCCTGGCCGGCTGAGGCGAAGGGAGACACGATGGCGGTGGGTGAGCTCGAGGGACAGGTCGCGCTGGTCACCGGCGCGACGCGGGGGATCGGACGCGCGATCGCGCTCGCGCTCGCGCGCGACGGCGCGACCGTCGTCGGGACCGCGACGACCGATGCGGGAGCCGAGTCCATCGGCACGGCGCTGAAGGAGGGCGGTTACGCCGGCGCGGGCATCCGCCTGGACGTCACCGACGCAGCCGCCACCGACGCGGCGCTCGCCGACATCGAGGCGCGATTCGGCCCGGTCGCGATCCTCGTCAACAACGCCGGCATCACGAAGGACAACCTGCTCGTGCGCATGAAGGACGACGAGTGGGATGCGATCATGGCGACGAACCTGAAGCCCGCCTGGCGGCTGGCGAAGGCCTGCCTGCGCGGCATGATGAAGGCGCGCCGGGGCCGGATCGTCCAGATCGGCTCGGTCGTCGGATCGACGGGCAACCCGGGGCAGGCGAACTACGCCGCCGCCAAGGCCGGGCTCGTCGGCTTTACGAAATCGCTCGCCCAGGAGGTGGGTAGCCGCAACATCACGGTAAACTGCGTCGCGCCCGGCTTCGTCGACACCGACATGACGCGGGCGCTGCCCGAAGCGCAGCGCGAAGCGCTGCTCGCGCGCATCCCGCTGGGACGGCTGGGGTCGCCCGGCGACGTCGCCGAGGCGGTCGCCTTTCTCGCCAGCCGGCGGGCGGGCTACATCACCGGCGCTACGCTGCACGTGAACGGCGGCATGTACATGGCGTGATCGGCGGGGATCGGGGGGCGTTCGACGACGTTTCGGCACCTCCGTCCCCGTTCCCCGTGCCCGCCGCCGGGCGCCGGCGACGCCGGCGGGCAATCTGGTAAAATCGCGCGGTTTGGAACGAATAATTCGTCCCAGCATGGGAGGAGACGCATGGATAACGTGGAGCAGCGCGTCAAGAAGATCGTCGCCGAGCAACTGGGCGTCAACGAGGCCGACATCAAGAACGAGTCCTCGTTCGTCGACGATCTGGGCGCGGATTCCCTCGACACGGTCGAGCTGGTGATGGCGCTCGAGGAGGAGTTCGAGACCGAGATCCCCGACGAGGACGCGGAGAAGATCACGACCGTCCAGCAGGCGATCACCTACGTCGGCGCGCACCTGAAGAAGTAGTCCCGGCGTCGCGGGCCGGGCGCGCCGACGCGCCCGCTCGCCGCCTCGGGCGCGCGCGTCGGACGACGCGCGCCGACCCGACCCTACCCCTTTTCCTCGGGCACCTTCCCACGCGCATGTCACGCCGTCGCGTCGTCGTGACGGGTCTGGGCATCGTCTCTCCGGTGGGGATCGGTGTGGACGAGGCCTGGGCGTCGATCCTCGCCGGGCGATCGGGCATCGGGCCGATCACGCGCTTCGACGCGTCCGGCTTCCCGGTTCGCATCGCGGGCGAGGTGAAGGGCTTCGACGTGTCGAAGTGGCTCTCGGCCAAGGAGTCGCGGCGCTACGACACGTTCATCCACTACGGGCTCGTCGCCGCGATGGAGTCGATCCGCGACGCGGGGCTCGAGGGCTGGAACGGCGACAAGGAACGCGCCGGCGTGTGCATCGGCTCGGGCATCGGCGGCTTGCCGATGATCGAGGAGACGCACAGCGCCTACAGTGCGGGCGGCCTGCGCAAGGTGAGCCCGTTCTTCGTTCCCGGCACGATCATCAACATGATCTCGGGCCTCCTGTCGATCCACTACGGCTACAAGGGCCCGAACCTGGCGACCGTCACCGCGTGCTCGACGGCGAACCACAGCATCGGCGAGGCCGCGCGGCTTATCGAGTACGGCGACGCGGACGTGATGGTCGCCGGCGGCGCCGAGTCGACGGTGAGCCCGCTCGGTCTCGGCGGATTCATCGCCGCGCGCGCCCTCTCGCATCGCAACGACGATCCCGCCACCGCGAGCCGCCCGTGGGACAGGGACCGCGACGGGTTCGTGCTGGGCGAGGGCGCCGGCGTCGTCGTGCTCGAGGAGCTCGAGCACGCGAAGGCCCGCGGCGCCCGCATCTACTGCGAGCTCACGGGCTACGGGATGTCGGCCGATGCCCACCACATCACGGCCCCGCCGGAAGACGGGGACGGCGCGCGGCGCAGCATGCTGAACGCGCTGAAGAACGCGCGCATGGCGACGACCGACGTCGACTACATCAACGCGCACGGCACCTCGACCCCGGTGGGCGACGTCGCCGAGTGCATCGCGGTCAGGCGCGCGTTCGGCGACCACGCGGGCAGGCTCGCCGTCAGCTCGACCAAGTCGATGACCGGCCACCTGCTGGGCGCCGCCGGCGGCGTCGAGGCGGTGTTCACGGTGCTCGCGATGCGCGACCAGGTCGCGCCGCCGACCGCCAACCTCGTCAACGTCGACCCCGCCTGCGACCTCGACTTCGTGCCGAACGCCGCGCGGAAGATGGCCATCCGCGGGGCGCTCTCGAACTCGTTCGGGTTCGGGGGAACGAACGCGACGCTCGTCTTCCGTACGATGTAGCGGCGCGCCGGGGCGCCGCGGCACTCCCGACTCCACCATGTCCCTGATCGTCCAGAAGTTCGGCGGCACCTCGGTCGGCTCGACCGACCGCATCAAGAACGTCGCGAAGCGCGTCGCGCACTACCGACGCGAAGGCCACCGGGTCGTCGTCGTCGTGTCGGCGATGAGCGGCGAGACCAACCGGCTGCTTGGCCTCGCGAAGGAGCTCTCCGCGTCGCCCGATCCGCGCGAGCTCGACGTCATCGCCGCGACCGGCGAGCAGGTGACGATCGGGCTGCTCGCGATCGCGCTGAAGGAGATGGGCATTCCGGCGAGGAGCTACACGGGCGGGCAGGTCCGCGTGCTCACCGACAGCGCGTTCACGAAGGCGCGCATCCTCGAGATCGACGAGGCGGCGATGCGCAACGACCTCGACGCGGGCACCGTGGTCGTCGTCGCCGGCTTCCAGGGCGTCGACCGCGACGGCAACATCACGACGCTCGGCCGGGGAGGCTCCGACACCTCTGCCGTCGCGCTCGCCGCCGCGCTCAAGGCCGACGAGTGCCAGATCTACACGGACGTCGACGGCGTCTACACGACCGATCCGCGCATCGTGCCGGAGGCGCGCCGCCTCGACACGATCACGTTCGAGGAGATGCTCGAGCTCGCGAGCCAGGGATCGAAGGTGCTTCAGATCCGCTCGGTCGAGTTCGCGGGCAAGTACCTGGTCAAGCTGCGCGTGCTGTCGTCGTTCGAGGACCCGGAGTCCTCCGGCCCAGGGACGCTCATCACCTACGAGGAAAACGATTCCATGGAACAGGCGATCATCTCCGGCATCGCGTTCAACCGCGACGAGGCGCGGATCCTGGTGATGGGCGTCGAGGACCGTCCCGGCATCGCCTACGCGATCCTCGGGCCGATCGCGGCGGCCAACATCGACGTCGACATGATCGTGCAGAACATCGGCGCGTCCGGCCAGACCGACATCTCGTTCACGGTCCACCGCAACGAGTACCGCAAGGCGATGGACGTGCTGGAGCGCGAGCGCGGCACGACGTTCAACTGTCGCGAGATCAAGGGCGACGACCGCATCGCGAAGGTGTCGGTCGTCGGAATCGGGATGCGTTCGCACACCGGGCTGGCCGCCAAGATGTTCAAGGCGCTCGCGGACGAGGCCATCAACATCCAGATGATCTCGACCTCCGAGATCAAGATCGCCGTCGTGATCGACGAGAAGTACCTCGAGCTCGCGGTGCGCGTGCTGCACAAGGCGTTCGAGCTCGAGAAGGCGCCCGCGTAAGCGCCGGATTCGACGCGGCTTTTCGCCCGTCGTGCTGGACGGGGCCGGCGCCGGACCGGTACAATGAAGGGTTCCCCGCGCGCGACGCGCACCGGAGACGTGGCCGAGTGGTCGAAGGCACTCCCCTGCTAAGGGAGCATACGGGCTAAAACCTGTATCGAGGGTTCGAATCCCTCCGTCTCCGCCAGGTTTCCCGGAACGGCCTTCGCGCCTGCCTCCGCATCCGCATCGTGTTTCCCCGGCTCGCCATCGACGGTTCCCTCGCTGCGTCGCCTCCGCCGGGAATCGACCCGTCGGCGACCCGCGGCGCGGGCATCGCCGTGCGGCTCCGGGCGAGGACTCTCTCCGCGGCGGTCGTGGGATGCACCTGCCTGCTGTTCGCGACGCACGCGGCGGCGGACGACGGGGCTGCCCACGGGCGCATCGCGGTGCCGCTGCCCGGGGGCGACGTGTGGCCCGGACGACCGATCAGGCTCGTCGTGCCGCAGGCGGCGGGGGGCACCGCCGATCTCGTGGCGCGAATGCTCGGCGACCGGCTTGAGGCGGCGCTCGGTGTCCCGGTCATCGTCGACGACCGCCCGGGGGCGAACGGCGCCATCGGCACCGAGATCGTCAGGCGCGCCCCTCCCGACGGCCACACGCTGCTGCTGGCGTCGACGGCGACCCACGCGATGGCGCCGCAGGCGTCCGCGACGGGCGCGCTCGACCCGATCGCCGACTTCGTCCCGATCGTCCTGCTCGCGTGGCAGACCAAGGTGGTGCTCGCGAGCTCCGCGCTTCCCGTCGCGTCGGTGAGCGAGCTCGTCGCCTACGCGCGCAAGCGTCCCGACGTGCTCAACTACGCGTCGACCGGCGTCGGGTCGTCCAGCCACCTCGACACCGAGCTCCTCGCCGCGGCCACCGGCATCGTGCTCCACCACGTGCCCTACCGCGGGTCCGGCCAGACCGTCGCGGCGATCAGCACCGAAGAAGTGCAGGTGCTGATCGCGAGCGTGACGGCCGCGCAGGGCGCGGTCGAATCGGGACGCGTGCGTGCGCTGGCGGTCCTGAGCAGCCGGCGTTCGCCGCTGCTCCCGCTGGTCCCGACGATCGCGGAAGCCGGCCTCCCGGCGCTCGACGTGCGAACCTGGCTCGGCGTGGTCGCACCCGCAGGCACGCCGCGGGCCGTCGTCGACGAGCTCGACCGGGTCGTCGGCCGCGTCATGGCCGCGGCGAGCGTCCGCGCCTGGTTCGACGCGCAGGGGCTCGAACCCGCCACCGGGACTCCGACGTCGTTCGAAGCGCTGATCCGCGCGGACGTCGCGAAGTGGGGCGACGTGGCGCGACGGTTCGGCGTCGGCGCGCGTTAGCCGCCCTGCGCCCGCCGCGGGACGGCCGCGCGATGCGATGCGCACCGCAACGTGTAGCTCACACGTGCCGACCGGGCGCGCACCTGCGTAATCTTCGCGCCGGGATCGGTTGACGCCTCGCGGTCGAATCGTGGCAGACTGGAAGCCGTCGGGCGCACGCCGGAATGCACGGATCGCTCGAGCGTTCGCGCCGGAAGCGAAGGAGCGGGCGCGTGGCGTCAATGGGGGGCGCGGAGAGTCGCAGGGAGGGACCGGCCGGTGTCCGGCGGCCGTGCGATAGATCCGCGCCGGCACGAGGGGTGCCGCGGACCGCTGCGCTGCCGGGCAGGCGGACCGCGGCGAGCCGCGCGACGCGGCAGATCGAAGGGAACGACATGAAACTCTCGACGTGGGTGCTTGGCATCTCGATGCTCGCGGGCGTATCGCTCGCGCACGGCCAGGAGGCGCAGTACCACCCGCCCCTGTCGGCGGACATGGTCGAACGGTCCGAAGCGAGGCTCAACGGGGTCCCCGGGGCTCGCCCCAAGGACTACAACTACCACGGCGCGCTCGATCTCGTCGGCAACGGGGGCTTCGAATTCTTCAACGGCCCGGGCACCGTCCGTCAGTACTTCGAGCGGCTGGAGAACGACAGCACGACGTGGACCTCGGGCTCCATTCGCATCATGCTGTTCATGACGGAGGCGCCGATCGTGCCGGGCCAGGGCTTCAGCTACTGGATCGTCTCGAGCCAGCAGCTCAGCCCGCTACCGCCGCTCAACTACTACAGCAACTACGACCAGACGGTCCCGTTCACACCGCCGCCCGACGGCATCTACTACATCTACCTCGGCGCCTTCGAGTACGAGAACAACTGCGGCAGCACGAGCGGCTATTGCCTCGACGACTACTACACGTTCTCGGGCCAGGTGCAGGTGTCGGGAGGCGGCGTCTACAACTACGCGCCACCCTCCGCGACGACCACCGCGGTCGAGTACTTCCACGCGGGCTTCGGCCACTATTTCACGACCGCGCAGTCCGACGAGATCACGGGCATCGACGGCGGGGCCTATGGCGGCGCGTGGCAGCGGACGGGCCAGACGTTCAAGGTCTGGACCTCGGGCGCCGGCCTCTACGACGTGTGCCGGTTCTTCCAGGTCTATTTCGCGCCGAAGAGCTCGCACTTCTACACGCCGCTCGACTACGAGTGCGCGGGGCTGATCGCGACCAGCTTCGTCTGGCAGTACGAGAAGATCGCGTACAAGGTGAAGCTGCCGTCGGCCGGCGTGTGTCCGGCCGGCACCATTGCGCTCTACCGCCTGTACAACAACGGCATGTCCGGGGCGCCGAATCATCGCTACACGACGAGCCTCACGATCCGCAACCAGATGATCGCCGCGGGTTGGACCCCCGAGGACTCGAACACGGCCTGCGTGCCGACCTGACCGGGCGCGAGCCACCCGGGCAGACGACGGGGCGCCGCGGCGCCCCGTCGTGCTTGATGGGCGCCGTCAGCGCCGCAGCCGCGCGAGCGCCGAGCCGGCAAGCACGACCGCCAAAAGCGCGAGCGCGAGCGGCCCGCCGAGCGGCACCGGTGCGGGAGGCAGGCGCACGCGGATCGCGAAGCTGAGCTCCGACTGCGCGCCGCCGGCGTCGGTGACGCGCAGCGTGAACGTCCACTCGCCCGGCGTCGTCGGCACGCCCGACAGCGCTCCGGTGCCGGGGTCCAGCGCCAGCCCCGGAGGCAGGCTGCCGTCGACCACCGTCCAGGCATAGGGCGGCAGGCCGCCGGTCGCGGCGAACGCGAACGGGTAGGCCGAACCGAGCGTCGCGGGCGGGGGACTGCCGGCCGCGATCGCGAGCGGCAATGCGAGCAGGCCGACGCGCTTGCCGCCGAACTCCGTGAACCAGATGCCGCGGTCGGGGCCTTCGACGAGGCTCGACGGGAACGCGACGGGATCGGGCAGCGCGAATTCGGTGAACTCGCCGGCCGTCGTCATGCGCAGGATCCGCTGGCCCGAATACGCGGTGATCCACAGCGCGCCGTCGCTGCCGCCGACGAGGTTGAAGGGCAGCGAGCCGGCGTCGGGCACGTCGATCGACGGCGAAAACGTCCCGGTCGTCGTGATGCGGCCGATCCGGTCGGTTGCCCCTTCGGTGAACCAGAGCGCCCCGTCGGGGCCGACGGCGATGCCGCCCGGCAGCGCGGCGGGCGTGGGCAGCGGGAACTCGGTGATCGCTCCGGCGGTCGTGATGCGCCCGATGCGGTTGCCGTCGTGCTCGGTGAACCACAGGTTGCCGTCGGGACCCGCGACGATGCGGCTCGGACCCGAGCCCGGGTTCGGCAACGGGAACTCGGTGACGGTGCCGCCGGGCGTGATGCGGCCGATCCGGTTGCCGTCGATCTGCGTGAACCACAGGTTGCCGTCCGGCCCGGCGGTGATGTGCAGCGGCGACGACGCCGCGGTCAGGACCGGAAATTCGGTCACCGTTCCCGCGGGCGTGATGCGCCCGATCGCGTTGCCCGTGCGTTCGGTGAACCAGAGGTTGCCGTCGGGACCGGCGGCGATGCCGTACGGGCTCGCGCCGGCCGTCGTGACCGGGAACTCGGTGATCGCGCCGGCCGGCGTCACGCGGCCGATCGTATTGTTGACCTGCACGGCGAACCACAGGTTGCCGTCGGGCCCGGTCGTGATGCCGGCGAGGTTCGGCGGCGAGCCGCTGACCGCGAACTCGTGGAGCGTGCGCGGCACGGCCGGCGACAGCCGGCCGATCCGGTGCGTGTCGAACTCGACGAACCAGAGCGAGGCGTCGGCTCCTTCGACGAGGTCGTAGGGGCGCGATGCGGCGCTCGGGATCGGGTACTCGGTGACCTGGCCCGACGTGCTCATGCGGACGATCCGGTTGCCGCCGAACTCGGTGAGCCAGAGCGCGCCGTCGGAGCCGGCGACGATGGCCCACGGCTCCGCGTTCGCTCGCAGCAGGCTGAACTCGTCGGTGACCGTACCCGCGATCGTGATCCTGCCCACCTGGTCGGCGCCGAACTCGGTGAACCACAGCGCGCCGTCCGGGCCAGCCGCGATGTACATGGGATCCGAGTTCGCCGTCGGAATCGCGTATTCGGTGACGGTTCCCGACGTCGTGATGCGCCCGATCCGGTTGCCGTAGCGCTCGGTGAACCACAGGTTGCCGTCGGCACCGGCGACGATGCCCCACGGCCCCGAGCCGCCCGTGACGGGGAACTCGGTGATCGTCCCCGCCGTCGTGATGCGTCCGACCTTGTCGGACTCGCTTTCGGTGAACCAGAGGTTGCCGTCGGGACCCGCAGCGATCGACTGCACGCCGGCGTTCGCGGTCGGCACCGGGAACTCGGTGACGACGCCGGCGGTGGTGATGCGACCGATCCGGTTGGACCCGCGCGCCGTGAACCACAGGTTCCCGTCCGGCCCGACGGCGATCCGCTCGAGGCTCGCAGGAACCGTAGGCACCGGGAACTCGGTGACGACGCCGGCCGGCGTGACGCGACCGACCTTGTCGCCGAAGACCTCGGTGAACCAGTAATTGCCATCGGGCCCGAGGACGATGCTGCTGGGCCGGACGTTGCCGGGGATCGGCGGGAACTCGACGATCTGCTGCGCGTTCGCGATCGACGAGAGCGGGGTGGTCGCGATCGCAGCGATCAGCGCGAGGCGATGGAGCATGCGCATCGGTATCTCCCCTGGGTGGCGGACCGACGCGCCGGACGCACGCTCCGCCGCAGCGCCTGCCGGCGTTCCGTCGCCTTCCGGCGGACCCGTGGACCGCGCTGCGCGACGATAACGCGCCATCCCGTGCGCGCGCAACGGGCGGATTCGCGTGCCGGGTCGATGCCGAGACTCTGCCGCAGGCGGCAACTACACCTCGCGGACGACGACCGCGGCGCTACAGCACCCGGTACTTCGCGAACACGTCCCTGAGCTTCGCTCCCGCGGCGAGCTCCTCGCGCGTGCGGTCCTCGCTCGAGACCTTCTCGAAGGCTCGCGCCACCGCCTGCGCCTCGACCGCCTGCGGCACGACGACCAGCCCGTCGGCGTCGCCGACGATCAGGTCGCCGGGGGCCACGGCGACCCCCGCGCATTGGATCGGCACGTCGATCTCGGCGACCATGCCGCGCCCCTTCGAGTCGAGCGGGGCGATTCCGCCGTGAAAGACCGGAAAGCGCAGACTGCGGATCTGCCGGATGTCGCGGACGAAGCCGTCGGTGACGCAACCCACCGCGCCGCGCGCAAGAGAGGCGGTCGTCAGCAGCTCGCCCCACGGCGCGATCCGCGACGAGCCGCCGCAGCCGAAGACCGCGACGTCGTCGGACCGGAGATCGTCGATCAGCGCCATTTCCAGTTCGTAAGGATTCTCGTCCGGCACCACGCGGTACACCTCGCGATAGCTGCCGGTGCGCGCGAAGCCGGCCATCACCAGCGTGTCGTCGAGCGGCCGGATCGACGGGGGCATCGCCTGATGCCGGTAGCCCAGCTCGTCCAGCACGTCGGACAGCACTGCCGTGTAGAGCCTCTGCCGGATCCCGCTTAGGTAGTGCGCGTCGCCTCGCATGCCTTTCTCTCCTCCGGGACGGGTCGTCGTTCGTTCGTGCACGGATCCGGATCGGCTGTCCGGTTGCGATGCCGATGCCGAGTCTATCCGGAATCGTGGCGGATCCATCGACGAACGGCGGCGAGTCGCCGGGCGTTGCGATCTGGTAACGTGCGCCATCTTCAGCTCCCGATCGCGGACCGATGGCCGCCGGCGTGTCCCTCAAGCAAAGACTGGCCTCCCGCGAGCTGCTGGTGGCGCCCGGCGTGTACGACATGGTGTCGCTCCGCCTCGCCAACACCCTCGGGTTCGAGGCGCTGTACATGACGGGTTACGGTACGGTGGCCTCGCACCTCGGGCTTCCCGACGCCGGCATCGCGACCTATACGGAGATGGTCGGCCGGGTCCGCGCGATGGCATCGCAGGCGACCGTGCCGCTCATCGCCGACGGGGACACCGGCTATGGCGGACTTCTCAACGTCCGCCACACGGTGCGCGGCTACGAGGAAGCGGGCGCGTGCGCGATCCAGCTCGAGGATCAGGAGTTCCCGAAGAAATGCGGCCACACGCCGGGCCGGCGCGTGATACCCGCCGAGGACATGGTGAAGAAGATCCGCGTCGCGGTGGAATCGCGGTCGAGTCCCGAATTCCTCATCGTCGCACGGACCGATGCGCGCACCGCGCTCGGACTCGACGAGGCGATGCGGCGCGCCGAAGCCTACGCGAAGGCCGGCGCGGATGTCCTGTTCGTCGAGTCGCCGGAGAGCGTCGAGGAGATGCGCGCCATCGGCGCGCGATTCGACCTCCCGCTGGTGGCCAACATGGTGGAGAAGGGCCGCACGCCGGTGCTCGCGAAGGCGGATCTCGAGGCGATCGGCTATCGCGTGGCGATATTTCCCGTCGCGGCGCTGCTCGCCGCCGTCCAGGCGATGGCGGGCGTCTACTGGCATCTCAAGGCAACGGGCTCGTCGCTCGGCACCCCGCAGCCGCTCTACGACTTCGCGGATCTTTCGCTGCTCATGGGCTTCCAGGAGGTCTGGGACTTCGAGCGCGATCACGCCGGCTGATCGGGACTTTTCGAACGACGACAGGAGATTTCGAATGACGAAGATCCGTGTTCTGGCCTGCCTTGCGGCCTGCCTGCTGTCGCTGGGCGCCCTGGCGCAGGGCGGCTATCCCGACCGGCCGGTCCGGCTCATCGTCCCTTTCGCTCCGGGCGGCGTGACCGATACGAGCGGACGCGTGGTCGCGGAAGCGCTCGCGCGGCGACTGGGCCAGCAGGTCGTCGTGGAGAACAAGGCCGGCGCCTCGGGCAACATCGGCACGCAGGCGGTCGCCGCCGCGGCGCCCGACGGCTACACGCTCGTGCTGGGCTTCGACGGCACGCTCGTGATCAACCCGCACGTGTTCGCCCAGATTCCCTTCGACACGCTGAAGGACCTGGCGCCGGTGGGCAAGATCGGCGATGCGACGCTGATCCTCGTCGCGCATCCGGGTTTTCCCGCGAAGACGCTGCAGGAACTGATCGCCTATTCGAAGAAGGAGGAGAAGGGTGTCTCCTATGGAACCTCCGGCGTCGGCGGCACGCCGCACCTTGCGGGAGAGCTCCTCAATCAGCAGACGGGGTCGAAGCTCGTCCACGTGCCGTACAAGGGCGGCGGGCAGGCGATGAGCGACGCGCTCGGAGGCAACATCCCGCTCGTCTTCACGGCGGTCGCCGGCGCCCAGCAGTACGTGAAGAGCGGCAGGCTCAATGCGATCGCGGTCTCGAGCGGCAAGCGCACGAACGCGCTGCCGGACGTGCCCACGTTCATCGAGAGCGGCGTGGCCGACTTCGACGTCAGTTCGTGGGTGGGCATCCTCGCGCCGGCCAGGACGCCGCGCGACATCGTCGACAAGCTCAATCGCGAGCTCAACGCGGTGCTTTCCAGTCCCGAGACCGTGGAGAAGCTCGCGGCACTCGGCATCGCGGCGACGCCCGGGACGACCGACGCTTTCGGCGCGCAGATCAGGGCCGACCTCGCGAAGTACGGGAAGGTGGTGAAGGCGGCGGGCATCAAGGCCGAATAGCGACGCGGGGCGCCGGCCTGACGATGCCCTTGCGCTTTCGGCTTGCGGGGAACTCCGGCGTCCCCGCCGCCGGCATCGGGGGGGCGTGATACCGTAGCGACGGCGGCGCCGCGCGTCGCCGCGCCACGATGACGCCCGTCGACGACCATCCCGCCATCGCCGACGCGCCGTACGGGTCGCAGGACCTGTCGGTGCTCGCCGAGCGCGCGTACTCGCGCACGAGCGGCGCCGACGCGATCCGCGGCAACGCGGTGCGCCTGCTGATCGACGCGCGCGAGAACTACCCGGCATGGCTCGACGCGATCCGGAGCGCGCAGCGCGCCATCCTGTTCGAGATGTACATCGTCGACGACGACGAGATCGGGCGCACGTTCGCCGACGCGCTCGCCGAGCGCGCCAGAGCGGGCGTTGCCGTCAAGGTGATCGTCGACTGGCTGGGCAGCTGGCGCGGTCGCAGCGCGTGGAATGCGCTCGAGGGCACCGGCGCGGAGGTGCGGCTGTTCAACGCGCCCGGCCTCGCGAGTCCGCTCGCCTGGCTCGCGCGCGACCACCGCAAGACGATCACCGTCGACGACCGGATCGGTTTCGTGAGCGGCCTGTGCGTGAGCGAGCAGTGGGTCGGCAAGCCCTCGAAGCGCCTCGAGCCCTGGCGCGACACCGGCATCGCGATCCAGGGGCCCGCGGTGGCCGCGCTGCAGCGCGCGTTCGCGATCGTCTGGGACGTGGCCGGCGAGGAGCTCGGCCCCGAATTCCTGACGGACCCTCTTTCGATCGCGCCGGCCGGCGACGTGACCCTGCGCGTCGTGGCGGGGACGCCCAACTCGGTCGGCACCTATCGGCTCGATCTCACGATCGCGTCGGTCGCGCACCAGTACCTGTGGCTCACCGACGCCTATTTCGTGGGGACCGCCGCGTACGTGCAGGCGCTCGCGGCGGCGGCGCGCGACGGCGTCGACGTGCGCCTGCTGGTGCCCGGCGCATCCGACATCCCGATGATCTCGCCCGTGTCGCGCGCCGCCTACAAGCCGCTGCTCGACGCGGGCGTGCGGGTGTTCGAGTGGGACGGAACGATGCTGCACGCGAAGAGCGCCGTCGCGGACGGGGTCTGGGCGCGGGTGGGATCGACGAATCTGAACCTCGCGAGCTGGATGGGCAACTACGAGCTCGACGTGGCGATCGAGGACCGGGCGTTCGCGCAGCGCATGGCCGACCAGTACCTGGCGGATCTCGACCGCGCGACCGAGATCGTGCTGACGCGGAGGAACCGGGTCCGAAAGACGGAGGACGACGACGACCTGCCGGACGTTCGACGCGCCCGCTCGGGCAGCGCGGGCCGGGCGGCGGCGGGCGCGGTGAGCGTCGGCAGCGCGCTGTCGGCGGCGCTGACCAACCGGCGCCCGCTCGGGGCGGCCGAGGCCGGCCTGCTGGTCAAGATGGGGGTGCTGGCCATCGGGCTGGGAGCCGTCGCGGCGTTCTGGCCTTCGTTCGTCGCGTGGCCCTTCGCGGTCATTGCCACCTGGATGGGGCTCGCCTGGTTCGTCAAGTCGGCGTCGCTTCGGCGGAAGGCCCGCGACCATGCCGCGCGAGCGGGGCCGCCCGCTGGCGGAGGGGCGAACTGATCGGGTATAATGAAAAGCTTCGCGCCCGTAGCTCAGTTGGATAGAGTACCTGGCTACGAACCAGGGGGTCGTGGGTTCGAATCCTGCCGGGCGCGCCAGT
>CALDKM010000316.1:0-3929 GCA_937898875.1 uncultured Pseudomonadota bacterium
ACCTTGGCCACCGTGACGATGCTGTTGATGAACGCGGCCTGCTGCACGCCGCGCAGGATCAGGAAGTGGAACAACCAGATGCCGACCGATGCGACCGCGATCGCGATCGCCGTGTTGCCGTCGCCGAACACCGGAAAGAAAGCGCCCAGCGTCGACTTGATGAGCACCCAGTACGACACGTTGCCGATGCAACTGCCGATCCAGTAGCCGAACGCCGAGAGAAAGCCCGGGTAGTCGCCGAAGCCCTCGCGGGCGTACGCATAGACGCCGGCGTCGATGTCGGGCTTGCGCTCGGCCAGCGCCTGGAAGACGCGCGCCAGCATGTACATGCCGGTGCCGGCGATGATCCACGCGATGACCGCGCCCAGGGGTCCGGTGGCGTTCGCGAACGTCCGGGGGAGCGAGAAGATGCCCGCGCCCACCATCCCGCCCACCACCATCGCGGTGAGCTGCATCCGTGACATCTTCTGGTCCGACGAAGCCATCTCAACTCTCCCGGGACGTGTTGGACCCCGGCCCGCGCGCATCTGCGGATCGGGGCGGTGCGTGGACCGCGCGATGGGCATGCGCTTCGGCGAGACCGCGTGCGCGGACCTCCCTCCATCGCGTTCGGGAGCAGGGACGCCCGCGGCATCGACCGGGGCCGCGCCCGACGTCCGATCGTCGCCGGTCGGGCGACGAAGCGTTCGAGACATCGGGAAGCGGGGAGGGTCGCTCGCGCGCGCACTCGGCGTGCGTCGCGGGCGGACACTCGGATCGTCGGCGTTCTTTTTCTTCCATGCTCCGATACCGAATGCAACGCGGAAATACTCCCATACCTGCATCCCGAAGTCGAGCAGGCACGCCGTTCCCGCGCAGGGACGGGTTCCGCGTACGCGGCCGGCCAGTATCTCCCCGGCGCCGGCGCGCGCGGGTTGGACAAATGCGACGTTCCCGGTGTCCGAACGCGCGCAAACTGAAATGTTCGGAGATGAATCGATTTGGTGCGCGCCGGCTCGAACAAACGTCGCCGACTTGTGGCAATCTCCGCCTTTGCCGCCGCGTCCCGGATGCGGCGCCGACATCGGGAGTTCGCAGATGACATCACGAATCGCTCGCGCCGCGCTCGGCGCGTTCCTTTGCACCGCGGCAGGGATGACCGGCGTCGCCCCAGCGCAGGCGCAGCCGCGCACGATGGCCGAGTGTCACGGCATCGCGTCGAGCACCGAGCGCCTCGCGTGCTACGACACCGCCAGCGGCCGTCCCGCCGCCAGGACCACCGAGGCCGCTCCCGCTCCCGCCCCCGCCCCGTCCGCCGCACCCGCGCCGGCCGATGCGATGACACGCGCCGTCGCGGGGGACGCGCCGCGCGCGGGGGCGTCGATCATCGACACGATGTGGAGCTTCGACCCGTCCTCGCCGCGCTACGACATTCGCTTCTTCCAGCCGAACTACATCCTCGTCGGCCGCTACACCGACAGCGTCAACCTCAATCCCTACCTCCCGATCTTCGCGGCGGCGGGCGAGCCGGCGGAACTCGACAGCACCGAGGCGAAGTTCCAGATCAGCTTCAAGGGCCGCGTCTGGACGACCGACGACCGGCGCTGGGGACTGTGGCTCGCCTACACGCAGCAGAACCAGTGGCAGGTCTACAACGACAACATCTCGCGTCCGTTCCGGGAGACGAACTACATGCCGGAGGCGATCGTCAGCTACCGTCCCGGGATGGACCTGGGAGGCGGGTTCAAGTGGAACCTCGTCAACGCGAGCTTCAACCACCAGTCGAACGGGCGGACGGACACGCTGTCGCGCAGCTGGAATCGCCTGATCCTCGAGGCCGGCGTCGAGCGCGAGGACCTCGCGCTGTACGGCAAGCTCTGGTACCGGATCCCGGAGAACGAGAACGACGACGACAATCCGGACATCACCGACTATCTGGGCCACGGGGAGATCGGTGCGATCTACCGCTGGCGCGGCCACAGCTTCCAGGCGATGGCGCGCGGCAACGTGAACACCGGCAAGGGCGCGTTCCAGTTCGGCTGGACGACCCCGCCGCTCCTCGGTGCGTTCCGCGGCTACGTCCAGGTGTTCACCGGCTACGGCGAGAGCATGATCGACTACAACTGGAGGCAGACCACGATCGGCGCGGGCATCGCGTTGAACGACGGTTTCTGACGACCTCCCGTCCACGCCTCGTGCCGGCACGTCGCATCGTCCGGCGCGGGACCGACGCCGCCCGAGACCCGGCTGCCTTGCGCGCCCACCCGCTCAACCGTCGCGAGATCGTGGCGCTCGCGGTCCTCGTCGCCGTGTTCGTCGGATGGCTGGCGATGCCGGTGATCCGCCAGCCTCAGGAGTACCACGCGTTCGCCGACCAGCGGGACTTTCTGGGCATCCCGCACGCGGCCGACGTGCTCTCGAATCTCGCGCTCGTCGCCGCGGGCCTCTTCGGGTTGTGGCGGATGCGGCGCACCGCGCGCCCGATGACTTCCATCACGCGAGCGAGCCTCGTCGTGTCGTTCGTCGGCATGGCGCTCTCGGGGCTGGGATCGATCTGGTATCACCTGAGCCCGACGGACGTGACGCTCGTCTGGGACCGCCTGCCGATGACGATCGCGTTCGCGGGCGTGTACGGTGCGATGTTCGCCGAGCGAATCAGCCCCCGTGCGGGACTGGCGATCCTGCTGCTCGCGCTCTTCGTCGGCCCGCTGAGCGTCGCGCACTGGGCGGTGAGCGGGGATCTCTCGCTCTATCTCGTCGTGCAGTTCGGGCTCGTCGCCGGCGTGCTGCTCCTGCTCGTTCTCACGCGCGGCGGGCCGGACGCACTGCCCTGGGGAGCGCTTCTGTTCTGGTACGTGATCGCCAAGGTCGCGGAGACCGCGGACGCGTCCCTGTGGAACGCGACGGGGGGCGTCGTCGCGGGACACGTGGTCAAGCACCTCGCCGCGGCGATCGGCGGCTTCGCGGTCGCGCTGGCGCTGCGGCCCGCACGCAGTGCGGCGCCGGGGGCGACGGGCCCGTGAATCCGGCGGCGTCGGCGTGGATCGTCGCGGTCCCGCCCGCCGCAGGCACGGAACCGGACCCCCGCGATCCAGGTCAATCGAGGCGCGGGTTGCGCGCCTTGTCGTGAAGGCGTTTTCACCGAGGGACCATTCGGCATAGCCGGGGAGCGTTCAATGAAGATGAAGCAGATGTTGCGCATGACGATGTTCGCGGCGGGCATGGCGCTCGCCGGGGCGTGGGGCGTTGTCCACGCGCAGGAGGTTCCGATGGTGACCGGCGAGCACTGGACCACCTCGTCGGAAGCCGCCAAGAAGGCGTATCTGGTCGGCCTCGCGAACCTGGCGCAGGTCGAGACGGCCTACTATGCGGCCAACCCGCCGAGCGACGCGCAGAATTTCGTGCCGCGCCTGGTCAGGGGACTCAAGGGCCACACGCTCGACAGCGTGCGGCAGGGCCTCGACAGCTGGTACGCCGCCAATCCCGGCAGGCTGCAGCGCCCCGTCCTCGAGACGATCTGGTTCGAGATGGCCGTGCCCGGCCTGAAGAAATAGAGGAGACCGACCATGAAGCGACTTGGGACGATCGTGGCCATCGCGGCCGTGGCAGGCGTCACCGGCTGCACGAACATGACGCCGCAGCAGCAGGGGACGATGAGCGGCGCGGCGATCGGCGCCGCGGCCGGTGCGGGGATCGCGGCCATTTCGGGCGGCAGCGGCTGGACGGGCGCTGCCATCGGCGCGGTTGCGGGCGGTGTTGCCGGCAACATCCACGGCAGCCGGCAGCAGTGAACGATTGCCGGCGCGTGTCGCACGCGCCGGCAGCGTGATCGTCAGGCGGATTCCCGCAGCGAGACGCCCCGGTCGTCGACCGGGGCGTTCTGTTTTGCGGATGCCGTGACGACGACCCGCTCGCGGGCGCGCCGCAACGAAAAAGCCCAGCCGGTGTCG
>CALDKM010000317.1:0-8082 GCA_937898875.1 uncultured Pseudomonadota bacterium
CTGGCTCTGCGCCCACTGGAGGAGCTCGAGCGCGAGCATCCAGGCGCCCTCGCCGGCCTCGGCGCCCTGCTTCACCGCAGCGGCGAGCGCGAGGCGCAGCTTCTCGGCCTTCTGGATCGAGAGCGGGCAGGCGCGTCGCCGCGCGACGGCGAGCGCATCGGCCAGCAGCCTCGCCCCTTCGTCGTCGAATCCGCCGACCTGCGCGAGGTCGACGCGCGTCTGCGTGGCGCCCTTCTCGATCGCGCGCTTGAGCGCGTCGATCTGCGTCGCCGACGCCGCGGTCAGCCTGGCGGGGAATGCCACGTAGCCGCCGACGGGGCCGGCCTTGGCCACGAGCGCGCGTCCGCTGCTTTCCTCCCACGACGGCGCCGAGCGCTCGAACTGCACGACGTACTGGAGCGCGAGCTGGTCGAAGCCGTTGCGGTCGCCCGCTCGCTGCATCATGTCGAACAGCGCGAGCCACGCCAGCGGAGAGAGCCGGGTGTCGTGGTCGGACGCGACGCCTTGCTCGAGCAGCGAGCGCGCCGGCGCCCCCTGCCCGCTCGCGTAGAGCAGCGCGGCGTTCTCCAGCACGGCGCACAGCCCGGGATTCGCCTGCATCACCTCGAACGCCGGCTGCGCCGCCGAGTGCGGCATCTCGAGGAGGCTCGCGCCGGTCACCGTGATGTCGCCTCCCGCCGGCTCGACGAGCGGCCGCCCGGACTCGCGCTTGCGGCCGAGCGCCTGCGAGGCTAGGTCGCGCGCCGACGGCCGCCTGGGCGCAGCCGGCACGGGCCGCGCCTCGGGCGCAGGGGGCACCGGCTTCTTGGCCGGAGGTTTGGAAAACAAGGCCATGGTGAATCGTAACCCTCCGGCAACGGGAGGGTCCCGGCGATTATCGTCCCGTCATCGCCCGCGGGACAACCCGCGGGCGCCATGGAATCCCGGCGCGGCGTGATCTGGGGGCGGAAATGGCAAACGGCCGGCGCCCCGCGGGGCGGCCGGCCGTCCGGCGCGCGGCCGCAGGCGTCAGGCCTTCGCGAGGTTCTCCGCGGCGAAATCCCAGTTGACGAGCTTGTCGATCACCGCGTCGACGTAGGCCGCGCGCTTGTTCTGGTGGTCGAGGTAGTACGCATGCTCCCAGACGTCGATCGTCAGGAGCGGCTTCTGCCCCTTGGTGAACGGCACCTCGGCGTTGCCGGTCTTCACGACCTTGAGCGCGCCGCCGTCGACGACGAGCCAGCCCCAGCCGGAGCCGAACTGAGACACCGTCGTCGCCGAGAACTGCTTGCGGAACTCGTCGTAGCTGCCGAACGCCGCGTCGATCATCTGCGCGAGCTTGCCCGACGGCTTGCCGCCGCCGTTGTGCTTCATGCTGTGCCAGTAGAACGTGTGGTTCCAGATCTGGGCGGCGTTGTTGAACAGCGGCGCCTTGTCGGCCTTGCCCGCGGTCGCGCTCACGACGCTCTCGAGCGTCGCGTTCTCGAACTCGGTGCCCTTGGCCAGGTTGTTCAGGTTGTCGACGTAGGTCTTGTGGTGCTTGCCGTAGTGGAACGAGATCGTGTTCGCCGAGATCACGGGCTCGAGGGCATTGTCGGCGTACGGGAGAGGCGGAAGCGTGAACATGGCGCGATGCTCCGACGTGCGAAGGTGGCGGAAGGAAGGAACCGGGCCTGCGCCTTCGGGAAAGCGCCGGACGGACCGGACGGGAATGATACCGGGCTACGAGGCGCGGATGACCCCGCAGGCGACGCGGGCACCCGCGTTCCCCGTCGGCTGGGTCTTGTAGTCGTCCGGATCCTTGTGGACGATGAGGCCGCGCCCGACGAGGCTCGTCGCGCCCGGCGAGACGGTCACGCCCTCGAGGACGAACGTCGCCTTCGCGCGGCCGCCCGCATCCGCCTTGAGGCTCGGCATGTCGCCGGCGTGGTGGGGTGCGCCCTGCGGGCCGTGCGGCTTCGCGTCGGGGTTGAAGTGGCCGCCCGCGCTCATGCCGTCGCCGGAGCTGCAGTCGCCCTTCTCGTGCACGTGGAACCCGTGCTCGCGATCCGGCGCGAGCCCCGTCACCTCGGCGGTGACGTGCACCTTGCCGCCGCGCTCCGCGAACGTGACGCTGCCCGCTGCGGTGTTGCCGCGCGTGGGCTCGAGCGTCGCCGTCGCGACCGCGCTGTCGAACGGCGTGGTCGCGCAACCGCCCAGCGCCGCCGCCACCAGCGTCGCCGCGAATGCATGTTTCATGATCTGCCTCCGGATGTTGAGCCGTGCGCCGTCCGGATGCCGGACGGGCACGGTACCGCCGCCCGTGTTTCGGGGACGATCAGTCGCCGTACATCTTCTGCACGCGCTCCCGGCGCTCCTGCGCCTCGAGCGAGAGCGTCGCGGTCGGCCGCGCGATCAGGCGGGCCACGCCGATCGGCTCGCCGGTCTCCTCGCAGAACCCGTAGCTGCCGTCGTCGATCATCCGGATCGACTTCTCGACCTTCTTCAGGAGCTTGCGCTCGCGGTCGCGCGTGCGCAGCTCGAGCGTGTACTCTTCCTCCAGCGTCGCGCGGTCGGACGGGTCGGTCGTGACCTCGTTCTCGCGCAGGTGCTCGCCCGTGTCGTCGGCGTTCTGCAGCAGCTGGTCGCGCAGTTCGATCAGCTTGCGCTTGAAGAACGCGAGCTGCGCCTCGTTCATGTAGTCCTTGTCCGGCGCCTTGAGCACGTCCTCCTCGGAGAGCTCGCGGACTTTCTTGACGGCGGTTGCGCTCTTGACTGCCATGCTGGTCTTCCGTTCCTCGGCTTGATCGACCCGGCCGGCGTCGGGCCGGTCGCGGTAAACGGGCGATTATAGCGTTGGTCTCGTCCGCGCGGCCACCTCACCGCGCGGATCGACGCGTTTCCCGAGTTCGCCACGTATAATCCTGAAAATTCAGGGATTTTCGATGACCGCTCCCGCCCTCCCCGCCACGTACACGCTCCGCCGTCCCGACGACTGGCACCTCCACCTGCGGGACGACGATGCCCTGGCCGCGGTCGTCGGCGCGACGGCGCGCGTGTTCGGGCGAGCAATCGTCATGCCGAACCTGAAGCCGCCTGTCACCACGGTAGCCGCGGCGCTCGCCTACCGCGACAGGATCGTCGCCGCGGCCGGCCCGACGACCCGGTTCGAGCCGCTGATGACGCTCTACCTGACCGACAACACGCCGCCCGCCGAGATCGCGGCCGCGAAGTCGTCCGGCGCGATCCACGCGGTCAAGTACTACCCGGCCGGCGCGACGACCAACTCGGATTCCGGTGTGACCGCGCTCGAGCGCGCGTACCCGGCGATCGAGGCGATCGAGAAGCACGGGCTCGTGCTCTCGCTGCACGGCGAGGTCACCGACCCGGACGTCGACATCTTCGACCGCGAGCGCGTCTTCGTCGACGCGCCGCTCGCGCGCCTCGTGCGCGATTTCCCGGGGCTCAAGATCGTCCTCGAGCACATCACGACCCGCGAGGCCGCGCAGTTCGTCGCGGAAGCGCCGCCCCGCGTCGCCGCGACGGTCACGCCGCAGCACCTGCTGTGGTCGCGCAACGCGATGCTCGTCGGCGGCATCCGGCCGCACTACTACTGCCTGCCGATCCTGAAGCGCGAGGCGCACCGCCGCGCGCTCGTCGCGGCCGCGACCTCGGGCAGCCCGAAGGTCTTCCTCGGCACCGACAGCGCGCCCCACGCGCGCCACGCGAAGGAGCATGCGTGCGGATGTGCGGGCTGCTACTCGGCGCCGGTCGCGCTCGAGTTGTATGCCGAGGCGTTCGACGACGCCGGCGCGCTCGACCGGCTCGAAGGCTTCGCGAGCCTCCACGGCGCCGCCTTCTACGGCCTTCCGCCCCACGGCGACACGGTCACGCTCGAACGGGCGACCTGGACCGTCCCGGCCGACTATCCGTTCGGCGGCGACACGATCGTGCCGTTGCGGGCAGGCGCATCCATGCGCTGGCGCCTCGCAGGGAACTCGCCGCCCCGGGGTGTATCCTAGCCTCCGAAGTCCGCCAGACCGTCGCTGCCCCCGCCTCGTGCGGGGGGAGAGGAAAGTCCGGGCTCCGCAGAGCAGGATGCCGGGTAACGCCCGGCCGCAGCAGCCGCGGCTTCGCCGTCGCGGTCAAGGCGAGGAACAGGGCCACAGAGACGAGTCGCCCCGGGTCACACCGGGGCGGGTGAAACGCGGCAACCTCCATCCGGAGCAACACCAAGCAGG
This sequence comes from uncultured Pseudomonadota bacterium, assembly GCA_937898875.1. Taxonomy (GTDB): domain Bacteria; phylum Pseudomonadota; class Gammaproteobacteria; order Burkholderiales; family Casimicrobiaceae; genus VBCG01. Next base: position 4,200 of record CALDKM010000317.1, read on the forward strand.
CGGACGATGACGCTGCTCGCCGAGTCCGCGGGTAGGTGGCTCGAGCCCATCGGCGACGATGGGCCTAGAGGAATGACGGCCATAGCGCCCTTTCGGGGGCGCCGTAACAGAACCCGGCTTACCGGCGGACTTCGACTTTTTTCGGGGTCAGATTCGCCTCCGACCTCGGTGAGATACCGGGGTCGGAGGCGAATCTGACCCCGGTTTGCACGTCAGCGAGGTCCCCGATGGACGAAGAAGCCCTCAACCTGTCGATCCGTAAGTTCCTGAAGCTGGTCGGCGTGAGCTCGCAACGCGAGATCGAGCACGCGGTCGCGAAGTCGATCGCCGACGGCAGGGCGCGCGGCGCGACGAGCTTTCCCGCCACGATGACGCTCAAGGTGCCGGGCCTCGGGCTCGACGTCACGTTCGACGGCGACATCGAGCTTCAGCGGCATCCCTGAACCCCGGCGTCGGGCACGGTGTCCGACACCGCGTCCGGCACCGCCGATCACCTCCCCCGCCTCGCGTCGCGGAGGATCTCGCGCGCAGCGTTGCGTCCCGGGATGCCGGTGACGCCGCCGCCCGGGTGCGCCCCCGCGCCGCACAGATAGAGCCCGCGGACCGGCATCCGGTAGTTCGCGGCACCGAGCGTCGGCCGCGTCGCGTAGAGCTGGTCGAGGCCCAGCGCGCCGTGGAAGATGTCGCCGCCCACGAGGCCGAACTCGCGCTCGAGGTCCAGCGGCGAGAGCGCGCGTCGTCCGATCACGCTCGTGCGGAAACCGGGCGCCATCCGGTCCACCGTCGCGATCATCAGGTCGGCGACCTCGTCGCGGTGGTCGTCCCAGGTCGTTCCCGGCCGCACCGCCGCGACGTCCGGATGCACGTGCTGGCAGAAGAGGCTCGCCACGTGCATGCCCGGCGGCGCGAGCGAGTCGTCGACGACCGACGGGATCAGCACCTCGACGATCGGCTCGCGCGACCAGCCCGAGGACTTCGCGTCGAAGTACGCGCGCTCCATGTAGTCGAGCGAGGGTGCGATCACGATCCCGCTCGCGTGGTGCGGCGCGCGCTCGCCACCGGGCAGGCACGCGAAGTCCGGCAGCGCCGAGAGCGCGACGTTCATCCGGAACGTGCCCGACCCGCACCGGTAGCTCGCCATCCGCACGCGGAAGTCCGCGTCGACGTCCGACGCGTCGACGAGCCGGCCGAACAGGAGCTTCGGATTGACGTTGGCCACGACGCGCCGCGCCTCGATCACGTCGCCGCCTTCGAGCTCGACGCCGCAGGCGCGGCGGCCCTTCACGACCACGCGCGCGACCGCGGCGCCGGTGCGGATCGCGACGCCGCGCGCGATGCACTCCTTCGCCATCGCCTGCGTGATCGCACCCATGCCGCCCTTCGCGTGACCCCACTGTCCGCGCCTGCCGTTCACCTCGCCGAACACGTGGTGCAGCAGCACGTAGGCCGAGCCGGGCGCGTAGGGCGAGGCGAAGTTTCCGACGACCGCGTCGAAGCCGAACGCCGCCTTGATCGGCGCCGACTCGAAGTGGCGGTCGAGGATCTCGCCCGCGCTCTTCGTGAACAGGTCGACGACGTCGCGCCGCTCGGCGAGCGTGAGCGCGCGGAACGACCCGAGCGTTCTCCACGCCTCCAGCATGGCGCCGAGATCGCGCCGCGCGGGGTTCGCCACGTCGGGCGGCGTGCGGTGGACGAGCTCGCGCAGCACGTCGGCGACGCGGTCGAGCATCGCGTAGTACGCGGGGAGCGCCTCCGCATCGCGCCCGGAGAACCTGGCGACCTCGGCCCGGGTCGCCGGGAGCCCGCCACCGACCTTCAGGAAGTCGCCCGTGCGGTCCGACAGCGGCAGGAAGTTCGAGAAAGGACGCTCGACGACGGCGAGCCCGTGCTCGACGAGCTTCAGGTCCCGGATCACCCCCGGGTCGAGCAGGCTCACCGTGTAGCTCGCGGTCGAGTTGCGGAATCCGGGATGAAACTCCTCGGTGACCGCGGCACCGCCGACCACGCCCCGGCGCTCGCACACGCACACGTCGAGGCCCGCGGCGGCAAGGTACGCGGCGCAGACGAGGCCGTTATGGCCCCCCCCGATCAGCACCGCATCGAAGACGCGCGACGTCATCGTGACTGCCGCCGACGCGACGGCGCGCGCCCGCGCGGTCAGCTCTCCTCGCCGGCCCCGACCGCGACGGTCGAGTAGCCGCCGTCGACGTAGACGATCTCGCCGGTGATCGCGCTCGCGAGGTCGGAGAACAGGAAAGCCGCGACGTTGCCCACCTCGTCGATCGTGATGCCGCGGTGGAGGGGAGCCCTCGCCTCGAAGCGCGAAAGCAGCTTCGAGAAGTTGCCGATGCCCGCGGCGGCGAGCGTCTTGATTGGCCCCGCCGAGATGCCGTTCGCGCGGAGGCCCTCCGGACCCAGGCACGACGCGAGGTAGCGCACGTTCGCCTCGAGGCTCGCCTTCGCCAGCCCCATCACGTTGTAGTTCGGCACCGAGCGCACCGCGCCCAGGTAGGTCAGCGTCACGATCGACCCCGGGCGCCCCTGCATGAGCGGGCGCGCACCCTTGGCGAGCGCCGCGAGGCTGTAGCTCGAGATGTCGTGCGCGATGCCGAACGCCTCGCGCGTGATCGTGTTCAGGAAGTCGCCGGCGAGCGCCTCGCGCGGCGCGAACGCGATCGAGTGCAGCAGGCCGTCGAGGCCGCCCCACTCGCGCTTCAGGGCGTCGAACAGCGCGTCGATCTGGCCGTCGTGCGCGACGTCGCACGGAAGCACCGGGCACGACCCGAACTCGGCCGCCAGCCTCGTGACGCGGTCCTTCAGGTCCTCGTTGACGTAGGTGAACGCGAGCGTCGCGCCTTCGCGCTTGCACGCGCGCGCGACGCCGTAGGCAATCGAGCGGTTCGACAGGACACCGGTGATCAGAATCTTGCGGTCGGCGAGGAAGCCCATGGCGTCGGGAGGCTCTGGAGGGTCAGTCGCGGAAGAGGTCCATGAACGAGCGCGGCGCGCCCAGCACGCCGCAAAGCACCCGGCGATTCGGAACGCCGGGGACGGCGTCGGCGTCGACCGTCGTGCCCGCGGACACGACGATCGACTTCCCCGAGAGTCCGTCGGGGCCGGAGAGAGGCATGCCCCGGACGGTCGTCGTCATCTGCGCGTTGCCGGGCTCCGGGACCCTGATCTCGGGAAACAGGTCGACCGCCGCCCGCGGCGAGCCCTGCGGCGCCCAGGGCGCTCCCGCGGAGAACGCGTTGGGCGAACTGCAGTTGCCCCGCTCGTGGATCGAGATCCGGTAGGGGCCCATGATCAGGCCGTTGAGCGCGACGAGCGCGACGAGGCTGTCGCCGCGGACCACCAGCTTGACCGTTCCCTGGCCCGCGCTGCCGTTGGAAGGCGTCAGCACCGCCTCGACGCCCGGCAGGGACGCGGGCTTCCCGGTCTCCGGCGCAGCCGATTTTCCCGGAGACTGGCATGCGGCGACGCCTGCGACCAGCACGACGCACAGGATCCGGCGGGCGGTCGACGGGAAGGGGAAGGCAAAGCGGAGCATGGGCCCGCATGATAGGCGATGCGGCGTCGCGCCGCCATCGGCCGGCCCCGGGGCGCGCGGTACAATCGACGGCCCGGCGGGACCGCTGTCGATTCCGCGCCCCTTTCGCCTTCCGCCCACCCGTCCCATGTCGTCGATGACGCCGCAGGAGATCGTCTCCGAGCTCGACAAGCACATCGTCGGGCAGCACGACGCGAAGCGCGCGGTCGCGATCGCGTTGCGCAACCGATGGCGGCGCCAGCAGGTGCCGGAGCCGCTGCGCGGCGAGATCACCCCGAAGAACATCCTGATGATCGGTCCCACCGGCGTGGGCAAGACCGAGATCGCGCGCCG
>CALDKM010000318.1:0-11826 GCA_937898875.1 uncultured Pseudomonadota bacterium
CCGGCGTTCCCGCGCGGCGCCGGCTATCGCATCATTATGTGATGGATGGGGGGGGCGGCCCCTCCGGCGCCGGCGCGCCGCCTTCCGCCGGATCATCGGACCGGCCCGGGGCGCGCGGAGCGGGCGCGCTACCGGCAGCTCGCGCGACAGCCCTCGGGCGAGTCGCACTCACCGGCCCCCTCGACGCGGCACTCGGCTCGCGTGCGGTGCGTGAACCGGATGCCGTCGCCGAAATCGCAGATCACCTGGGTGAGGCCGCCTTTGCTCTGCACCGCCATTCGCGCCGGCTTCGCCGCGCGGATCGCCTCGGGCGCGAGCTCGCACGACGGATACGCGTCGAACGCGCCGTCCGCCGATTCCCACAGCGCGATGTTCTTCACCTTCCGGTACGTGGCGAAATCGGTGCAGGCGTCGGCCTTCCCGTCGTACATGCGCGCGTTGTCGCTGCAGTAGCCGACGAACGTGTAGCGCAACTCGGCCTCGGTCGGGCAGGACGCCACCTGCCTCGCGCCGCGCAGGTCGGGGCAGGCGAGCGTTTCCGCTGCGGCCGGAACGGCTGAGAGTCCGACGCCGAACAGCATGGCGACCCCGAGGAATCCGCGCTTCGTCATTCGTTCGCCTCCACCGCCGTCCGGGCCGCGGGCGCCCGTCTCGCCAACCCGGGGACGAGGCGCGCGGCCAGCCGCCCCTCGTCACGCGTGAGCTTCGCTTCCGCCTCGCGCACGAAATCCGCGAGGCGCCCGGACGCAGCGCTCGGGTCGCGCCCCTTCGGACCGACGATCGCGTAGCGCAACGACATCCACGGCTCCGTGCCCAGCACGACGAGCCGGCCGCGCTCGACGTCTTCGGCGACCGGCGGCAGCGGCAACGCCGCGATCGCGTCCGAGTCGGCGACGATGCGCTTGACCGACGAGAGCGAGCCCGACTCGATCGCGGGAAACGGCCGCGCGTGCCGCGCGACGTCCTGGCGCCGCCGCGCCGCAAGCATCGGCTCGAGCACGCGCGGCGGATGCCGGCTCAGCGCGACGAACGGATAGTCGAACGTATGCTCCGCCGCCACCGCGGCCTTCCGCCGCAGCGGATGGCCGCGACGCGCGACGAAGTAGACCTGGTGCGGCGCGAGCGGCTCGATGTCGACGTCCGGCTCTCCCTCGAACGTGCTGAACTCGCCCACGAAGAAATCCACCTCCCGCGCGCGAAGCATGCGCAGGAGGTCGTCCCATTCGCGCTGGACGACGCGCACGCGCACCTGCGGATGCGCGGCCGCGAACCGCGCGACCGCGGCCGGGACGATCGTCTCGGCCGGATAGGGGCCGGCGCCCACGACCACCAGTCCCGCCCCCGGGCCGCTTCGTCGCACGAACGCCCGGTCGACCTCGTCGGCGGCACGAACCAGCTCGCGCGCGCGGCCGATCAGGAGCCTCCCGTCGTCGGTCGGCGTCACGCCTTGCGTCGATCGCTCGAACAGCGCGCTGCCGACCGCGCGCTCCAGGAGCTTGACGCTGCGGGAGAGCGCGGGCTGCGTCATCCCGAGCGCCGCCGCCGCGCGCCCGAAGCTTCCGTGCTCGGCGACCGCGAGCAGATGGCGAAGCTGGCGCAGCTCGAAGGGCATGCACGGATTATATGACCCCGCCAACCACCGGGCATTGGACACCATGGGGGCCACGCCACGAGAATCCGGCCACTGCGCGCACACGCGCGCCCCGCTGCGCCCCCGGCGCGCGATCCCGGATCGCGCCCGACGCGCTCGACCGCGCGCTCGCGCAACGCACCCCAAGGAGGAACTCGGATGCTCAGGACCCGCACAGGATCGCTGTCGACGCTCGCCCTGGCGCTATCGCTCGCCTGGGTGGCGCAGGCCGCAGCCCAATCCCCCGGCGCTTCATTGGTGCCGGCCGACGGCGGCGCGAGTGCGACCAAGCACTTCGACACGCTCGGCAAGACGCCGTCGACGTTCACGCTCGAGATCCGCAAGGGCCTGCAGGCCGAGCTGCCGTTCGCGGACAAGCGCGACTTCGAGGAAGCGAAGCGCGGCTTCATCGCCGAGCCCCCCTATACGAAGATCATGGCCGATGCCGGGCACGTCGCCTGGGACATGGGCAGCTACGGCTGGCTCCTGACCGGCAAGGACTTCGAGAGCATCCACCCGTCGCTGCAACGGCAGGCGGTGCTCAACATGGCCTACGGCCTCTACGAGGTGGTGCCGGGACGCATCTACCAGGTGCGCGGCTACGACCTCGCCAACATCAGCTTCATCAAGGGCGACACCGGCTGGATCGTGTTCGACCCGCTGACTGCGGCCGAGACGGCGCGCGCCGCGCTGCAGTTCATCAACGACAAGCTCGGCAAGCGGCCGGTCGTCGCCGTCGTCTACTCGCATTCCCACGGCGACCACTTCGGCGGCGTGCGCGGCGTGGTGGACGAGGCCGACGTCACGAGCGGCAAGGTACCGGTGATCGCGTCGGAGGGCTTCCTCGAGGCGGCGATCTCCGAGAACGTCTTCGCGGGCACGGCGATGAATCGCCGCCTGCAGTGGCAGTACGCGGTGCTGCTGCAGCGCGGCCCGTTCGGGCACGTCGACCAGGCGATCGGCAAGAACGTCGCGGCCGGCAACTCCGGCCTGATCGCGCCCACCCGCATCGTCACCAAGGACTTCGAGGAGATGACGGTCGACGGCGTGAGGATGGTGTTCCAGAACGCGCCGGACACCGAGGCGCCGGTGCAGATGCACACCTGGTTCCCGCAGTTCAAGGCGTTCTGGGCCGCGGAGAACGTCACGGGCACCATCCACAACATCTACACGATCCGCGGCGCGGCGGTGCGCAACGCGCTCAACTTCTCGAAGGAGATCAACGTCGCGCTCTACAAGTTCGGCCAGGAGGCGGAGGTGATGTTCGCCTCGCACAGCTGGCCCCGCTGGGGCAACGCGCGCATCCAGGAAGTGCTGCGCGCCCAGCGCGACGCCTACGCCAACCTCAACAACCAGACGCTGCACTACGCGAACCGGGGCGTGACGATCAACGAGATCCACAACGTCTACGAGGTTCCGAAGAGCCTGCAGCAGCAGTGGGCGGCGCGCAGCTACCACGGCGACGTGCAGAACAACGTGCGCGGGGTGGTCAACCGCTTCCTCGGCCACTTCGACGGCAACCCGACCAACCTGATCCCGCTCTCGCCGAAGGACTCGGCGCCGCTGTACGTCGAGATGATGGGCGGTTCGGCGAAGATCGTCGCCAGGGGCGAGGAGCTGATCGGCCAGGGCAAGTACCTGCTGGCGACCGAGATCCTGAACAAGCTCGTGTTCGCCGAGCCGCAGAACCAGGCGGCGCGACGGCTGCTGGCCGACGCGTTCGAGCAGCTCGGCTACGGCGCGGAGAGCACGAGCGTCCGCAACACGTTCCTGCAGGGGGCGTTCGAGCTGCGAAACGGCCTGCCCGGCGGCGTGCCGCCCCGCTCCACCGGTCCGGACGTGGTGCGCGCGATGTCGACCGAGCAGTGGCTGGACTTCGTGGGCATCAGCATGGACCCGAAGAAGGCCGATGGAATCCGGTTCGTCGCGAATCTCGTCACGCCGGACAACGGCGAGAAGTACGTGGTCGAGGTGAGCAACGCCACGCTTACCGCGCTGAAGGGCTTCCAGGCCGCGAAGCCGGACCTCACGGTGACGGTGAACCGCGCCGAGCTGAACCGGGTGATGATGGGTCAGGCGTCGTTCGACGACCTGATCGGCGAAGGCAAGGCGAAGTTCGACGGAAGCCGCGCGGGATTCGACCAGCTGCGCTCGATCCTCGTCGCGTTCACGCCGGACTTCGAGATCCTGCCCGGCACGGCGCCGAAGCAGCGCGCCGTCCCGCCCAAGCCGTTCGAGGTGCGCCAGCAGATCGATCTCGAGATCGATTGATCGCGAGACGTCACCGATGGCGGAAGCCGCAGCGATGATTCGACCGATCGCAATGGCGGCGGCGCTGGCCGCCGGCCTGCTGGGTGCCGGGCGCGCCGCCGCCGGCGGGCTCCTGCTCTACGAGCTCGGCGGCGCCGAGGTGGGGCTCGCCGCCGCAGGTTACGCGGCGCGCGCGCAGGACGCGTCGACCGCGTTCACCAACCCGGCCGGGATGACGCGCCTCGAAGGCGCGCAGGCGCTCGCCGGCGGGCAGCTCATGTGGCTCAACCAGAAGCTCTCGATCGGCGCCGGCACCTCCCCCGCGCTCGGCGGCAACGACGGCGGACGCGCGCTGGGGTCGAGCGGATTCGTCCCGGGCGCCGGGGCGTTCGTCTCGCACAGCCTCACGCGCGATCTCAAGGTGGGCTTCTCGATCGCCGGCAACTTCGGCTCGGTGCTCGACTACGACGACAACTGGGTCGGCCGCTACCGCGTGCAGCAGGCGACGATCCTCGGCGTGCAGTTCGTCCCGTCGATCGCCTGGCGCGTCAACGACCGGCTCTCGGTCGGCGCGGGTCTCAACGCCGTGTACGGGATCTTCGACCAGAAGGTGGCGATCAACAACGTCTCGCCGCTCGCCGGCGACGGCCGCCTCGAGCTCGACGACAGGAGCTGGGGCTTCGGCGGCAACGTCGGGCTCCTGTACGACGTCGCCCCCGACACGCGCGTCGGGCTCACGTGGACGTCCGAGGTCGACCTCGACTTCCGGTCGCCCGCGAAATTCTCGAGCCTCGGGCCCGCGCTGTCGGCGCTCCTCGCCTCGCGCGGCCTCGTCGACGCGGACGTCAGCGTCGGCACCCGGATCCCGCAGCAGGTGATGGCGAGCGTGTACTCGCGGATCGACGAGCGCTGGGCGGTGCTCGGCAACGTGGGCTGGCAGCAGTGGTCGAGGTTCGGGCAGGTCGAGATCGGCATCGAGAATACGCAGGATCCGCGCGCCCTCACGACCGCCCTGCCGTTCAAGGACACGTGGCACGTGGCGGTAGGCGCGCAATACCGGCCGTCGGAACCGTGGACCGTCAACCTCGGCGTCGCCTACGACTCCGGCTTCCAGAGCGGTGGCCAGGTGTCTCCGCTGCTCCCGGTGAACGCCGCGTGGCGCTTCGGCGCGGGCGGCGAGCAGCAGGTGAGCAAGACCTTCAAGTGGGGCTTCGCCGGCGAGCTACTCTACGGCGGGACGCTCGACGTGAATCTCTCGAGCCAGCTTCCGCCCGCGCTCGGCGGGCGCGGCGATCTCGTCGGCTCCTACCGGAACACCACGTCCGTCGTCGGATCGGTCTACGGCAGCTGGTCGTTCTGACTCGGGCCCCGGAACGTGGATCGAACCCGTTCCGGGGACGCGCCGGTCACATCGTCAGCACCATCCGGAACCTGACCTGGCCCGACATCGCGCGCCGCCAGGCTTCCTCGGCCCTTGCCAGGGGCATCGTTTCGATCATCGGCCGGACGTCGGCGAGCACGCTGAAATCGAGCGTCCTCTCGGACTCGAACGGCGAGCCGTTGATCGTCCCCTGGACGATGCGCTCGCCGCCGACGAGCGCTCTCGGTGCGATGGCGATCGGCTCCCGGCCGACCCCGACGACGACCAGCCGCCCTTGCGGCGCGAGGGCCGGCGCGAGCGCGGATACCGCCGCGCTGTCCATGATCGTCGCCAGGACGACCTGCGCGCCGCCCAGCTTCTGCAGCCGCGCGACCGGGTCGTCGACCAGCGCATCGACGTAGACGTGCGCGCCCAGCGCCCGGACGTCGTCGGCGATGTCGGCGCCGCGCCCGACGGCCACGACCCTGAAGCCCATCCGGCGCGCGTACTGGACGGCGAGATGCCCCAGGCCGCCGATACCCTGGATCGCCACGAGATCACCTGCCTGGGCGCCCGACTTCCTGAGCGCGTTGAACGTGGCGAGCCCGGCGCACAGCAGCGGCGCCGCCGTCTCGGAGCCGAGCTCGTCGGGGATGGACACGAGGCCGGTGGCGCGCGCGATCATCATCTCCGCGTAGCCGCCGTCCTGCGTGCTGCCGACGACCGGCTGGTGGACGCAGAGATGGAAGCGCCCGCGGCGGCATTGCTCGCACTCGTTGCAGTGGCCGCCCAGCCGGCCCACGCCGACGCGCTGACCGAGCTTCCACATCGCCGGCGTCCCGCTGCCGATCGCAGCGATCCGGCCGACGACTTCGTGCCCAGGCACGCGCGGCGGCTGCAACGCAGGGTTCGCGCGCTCGATGTCGCCCGCGTCCGCGCCGCAGATGCCGCACGCCTCGACGCGTATCGATACCTGGCCGGGACCCGGCTCCGCAATCGGGCGCTCGACCAGCTCGAGCCGTCCCGGCATGGTCACCTGCATCGCCCGGTAGGTCGTGTTCATGCTCGCCTCGTCACGGATGTCGGGATGGCGGTGGAGGGCCGATGGCCGAGGAGCGGCGCCGTCGGACGCTCGTGGTGCGGATTGTTCCAGATGCCGCGGGCCGCGGGCGCCTGACCCGCCGTGCTACGCGTGCGGACGCTCGACCATCGGCTCGGGGACGAGCGCCGGCCCGAACATGTGAGGAGCCAGGTCGCCGGCGTCGCTTCGACCTTCGACGACGGGCCGATGGCGGCCGTTCTGCAAGAGGCCGACGGGGCACCGGTTGCCGACGGCGCGGGCAGGCAGCCGCAGCGGCCGGACGCCGAACGCGGCGGGCGAACGGCTCGGGACGCCGTCGGGAGGCACTTCGGTGCGCACCGGGGCGATCGCGCCGACCGGTCAGTCTCCTCCGACCGCTTTCCAGACCTCGGCGGCGAAGTCGCGCATCGGCAACCAGCGCTCGAAGCGTTCCTTGCGGAGGAACGTCTCGAATCGCGCATCGAAGGGCGGGCCGCCGCCTTCCGCGTCGATCAGGCCCTGCACGAACGACACGAAACGCTTCCGGTCGCGCTCGATCCGCGCCATCGTCCTGGAGCGCACGTATTCGCGGGGGAGCGCCTTCGCCTTGAACGCCTCGACCGCATCCCCGACCGCGCGCGGGTCGGGCGTAACGATCGCCCAGGTCTCGGGATCGGCATAGTGGTCGCGACCGCCGCGGCACGGCGTGCCGACGATCGGCAGGCCCGCCATCTGGTACTCGATCGCGACCCTCATGGCGCCTTCGCGCGGCGAGAGGCACAGCCCGACGTGCGACCGCGCGTACGCGACGTTGACCTCGGCGGGAGAGAGGCGCGCGCAGCCGGAAGGCGTGAGCGTGTTGAGCAGGCGCGCGCCGGGGACCTGTCGCGCGAGGCTGCGACAGGCCTCGTGGAATGCCCGGGGATCGTGTTCTCCCGGGTCGCGGTAGAAGATGAACGCGACGCTGGCGATGCGGGCCGCGAGCTCGTTGCGCTTCTCGGGCGAAATGCGCGCGTTGTACACGGCATCGTAGACGGCATCGACCCGCGGGCACGGCCTGAAGACGTCCTCGCGTACGAAGATGTTCTGATTGTGCGTGTGGGCGGAAAGACCCAGCGCACGAAGCCCGGCGGTCTCCTCGTCGATGTTGCAGAGCCATTCGAAGCGGTGATGCGGGTGGGCCGCCATGAACGCCTTCGCGTCCCCGGCGAGGTCGCGCGCCTCGTCGCCGTCCGCCACGCTGCCCTTGGCGATCAGCAGGAACGTGAACCGACGTCGCCGGAACAGCGGAGCGAGCGCCGAGGCGCTGCCGAAGCGGAACAGCCGGCCCGTCCATCCGAGGACGATCGGCGGATCGACGCTGACGAGGCTCGCGTAGTTGCTTCCGGCCCGAATCGTCGAGAGATCCGGTTTCATCGGCATCGGCCGCATGGCGGTGCGGAAGCGGGTCTGGCGACCGGCGTCGGGGTCCCCCGGGGACGCGTCCGGATCAATCCTCGTATCTCCTGCCGTGCGGGACCCGGCGCAGCTTCAGCCCGCGCTCGTCGGTCAGGTACGCGTATCCGACCGTCGGCTGCCAGCGTGCCTCCGGATCGAGCCGCTGGTAGCGCTCGCGGCGCGCCTCGCGATCTTCCCGCCGGATCATGCGCAGGTGGTAGATGACCAGATCGGCCAGCGGAAAGACGCCGAACACCTTGCCCTGGATCGGCGCCTTCGCGCCGTGGAGCGGGCGCTCGTCGAAGCGGTGATCCGGCATCGCACGAAACAGGCGCGGAACCCGCTTTCCGCCCCAGATGCCGTCCACGCGGTAGTGGTCGGGGGCGTCCCAAAGCTCGCGGAGGCGGACCGCGAAGGCCGACAGGCCGAACGCGCTGCCTCGCCGGATCACGCGCTCGGCGCGCATCCTGAAGTCGCGCTCCAGCCTTTCGTCGGCATCGACCGAGACGATCCAGTCGGCCCCGTGCCGCAGCGCCGCGGCGACCAGCCGCCGATGGCCTGCCGGTTCGTCGTAGGAGGCGCGGTCCGGCGGATTGCGCAGCAGCTCGACGACGTAAGGCGACTGCTCCAGCAGTCGATCGGTTCCGTCGCTCGATCCGTCGTCGAGCGCCACGATCCCGTCCACCTGCGGCCCGACGTTGCGCAGCATTCCGGGAACGTGCTCCCGCTCGTTGCGGACCATCGTCGTCGCGAGCAGGCGGATCCGTCGGCCGCCGCGCTCGAACGGATTCAGCCTGGCCGAAGGCGCCTGCAGCAGCGCGGCCTTCAGGGTCCCGAGCGAGACCATGGGTCAGGCCGTCCGGCGCGCGCGCGCGCGGGACGCCGTCCGGCTCGATGGCGGAGCGAAGCGATGGGGCGCGTGGCTCGGGATCATTGCAGGGGCAGCGTGGTGCGGCGCGATCTCGCCAGCTTCCTGTCGGCGCGCGCCTCCGCCACGAAGCCGGCCTTGTTCGCCCCCTCGATCAGCACCATGACCGGAAGATACATCGCGAAGCGAACGATCGAGCCGGTCTGCGCGGACCGCCAGCACGCCCAGTAGAGCGCCGAGAGCTTCATCCTGATCCCGAGGCGCACCAGCGAGGGAACGCTCACCTCCCCGCCCGCGTGCTTGGCGTAGTAGCGCCAGCGGAACCGGCCGCTGCGATAGGCGGTCCGGACGACGGATCGCAGCCGGGATTCGTAGCGATGCCGGACGAGGTGGAACGGATAGTAGTGAACGGGTATGCCCGCCGCCCGCAGGCGCGCGGTGAGGTCGGAGTCTTCCGCCCTGTCGAAGGACTCGTCGAACAGGCCGACCCGGTCGAAGACCTCGCGGCGAAACGCCGCCGCGCCTGCGGCCTCCAGGCCGTGCCTGGTCGTGAGCGTCTCCTCCGTCCGGAACAGCCGCCACGTTCCGCGGAAGCCCGTGAACTCGCCGCCATCGGCCAGGCGCCGCCTGACGCTCGCCTCGTGGTAGGCGTGCACGGCGCCGCTCAGGAACGTGTCGTCGGCCGCGACGATCTTGAAGCGGACGATGCGGGCGTCCTCGTGCTCGCGAAAGAACGAGACCACCGTGCTCGCGTAGTCCGGGCCGAGCAGGTAATCGTCCGCCACCATGGCGACGAGATCCCCCGACGCGTTCAGGATCCCCCGGTTCCTCGCGGCGGCGATGCCGCCGTGAGCCTGCGGGCAGTAGCGGATCTGCGGGTGGGCCTCCTGCAGGCGGCGCACGAGGTTCCCGGTCCCGTCGGTGGAGCCGTCGTCGACCACGACGATCTCGATCGGCACGCCGGCATCGTCCTGCCGGAGGAGCGAGCCGAGGCAGTCGCCGAGCAGTTTCTCGCGGTTGTAGGTGAGGACGACGATCGAGAGCAGACGGGGCGAACGGCTTCCGGTGCGCGGGCCGTGCGCGTCGGGAATCCTGGTTGCCGCGGGAGCGTCTCTCACCATGCGCGAAATCGTCCTGCCTGAATCGAGCCGCACGACGGCAACCCGGCCGTTCGTCGCGTGCACGCGTTCGTCGTGCAGGCGCGGTCGTTGCGGGCATCGCCCGGTCGGACGGGAAGCCCAATCATACAATCGCCCCGGAATCGCGTTATCGGAGGCGCTCGCGTTCGGGCCGATGGGCGCCGAGCCGGCGACTGCCTGGTCGCACCGCCGGCACACTGCACGCACGCGCGCCTTGCCGCCTTGATCCGGATCGGCTTCGTTCGGTTCGTTCGTCACCGCCTCGAGCGGTGTCGTTCTCCGCAACGTCAGATTCGAGGGCCGACGTAGACCTCGACGCACTCCCGCATCGTCCGGTCGTGGACGTCGAGCACCTTGCGCAGCGGATCCTGGTATCCGCCCGCCAGATTCCATGCCACGGGGATCCCGAGCCGGTGCGCGGCCCGGAACACGATGCGATCCCGATCGGCCAGCTGGTCGTCGTCGAGGAATCCGCCCAGCGGGTCGTCGACGTGCGGATCCGCGCCCGCCTGATAGAGGAGCAGGTCGCAACCGCCGAAGGTCTCCACCAGGCCGGGAAGCGCCGTGAGGAAGGATTCCGCCGCGCGCCGGTAGCCGCGCAACGCGGTGACGTGCCGGATCCAGGCGCCCGCGCCCTTCCGGTCGATGATCTCGTCGGTTCCGTCGCCGTAGTGCTGGTCGCAGTCCAGGATGCCGATGCGTTCCACGCGACCGAGAGCCTTGAGCTTGAGGGCCGCGACCATCAGGCCGTTGAACGTGCAGAAGCCGGCGCCCTCGTCGAAACGCGCGTGGTGGAAGCCGGAGCACGGAGCGCACGCCACCGTTCGCGAATCGAGAGCGGAAAGGGCTGCGGACAGCATCGAACCGCTGGTCCACGGCAGCGACCGCGCGACGGAGGCATTGCAGTTGCCGAAGCCATTGGGCGCCCGGAGCGCCAGCACGTCCTCGACGTAGCGCCAGTCGTGCGCCAGCGCCAGATCGTCCGCAGTGACCGGGCGTGGCTCCAGGACCTCGATCGGGAAGCCCCGCGCCTGCCAACTCTCCAGCACCTGCCGAGGCTTGCTCGCCGACGGCGATGCGCCCTGCGGCTCGGCGACCTGCTCGGGACTGTAGAACACGGGGATCGCGTCCAGCCGCCCACCCCCCGAGTGCTTCCGTTCGGACGAACCTCCGCTTCGATCCATTGCGCTCCTTTCGCTCGTTGACAGGAGCGCGCATCGTAGCGCGCGGGGTGGCTCACCGCGTGCGCCACCGCGGTCCCTGACGAACCGGGCGATCGAGCAGAATGTCGGGGACAATTCGCCAACCGGTCATCGGCGGCATGGCGAGTTCCGTCCGACCGGCAGGAACGAACCTGTCGTCTCAGCCCTGATCGGAGTCCTCCATGGATCAACCCCTCACAAGCAGGAACGTCGTCGTGACCGGCGGCACCGGCGCGCTCGGCAAGGTCGTCGTCGCCCGCCTGATGCAGGCCGGGGCGCTCTGCCACGTCCCCGCGCACTCGAACGGCGGGGCCGCCCCGGCGGGAAAGGACGAATGCCTTCGCATCGTTCCGGGCGTGGACCTGACCGACGAGGCGGCGGTGGAGCGCTTCTACGATTCGGTTCCCGGACTCTGGGCGTCGGTGCACCTGGCGGGAGGCTTCGCCATGTCGCCGCTCGCCGATACGACGCGCGCGGACTTCCTTCGCATGTTCGAGACGAACGCGCTGACCGCTTTCATCTGCTGCCGGGCGGCGGCGCACGCCATGCGCAAGGCCGGGCGCGGCGGGCGCATCGTCAACGTCGCGGCGAGGCCCGGGCTCGACCCGCGCAAGGGGGCGCACATGGCCGCGTACACCACCGGCAAGGCGGCGGTCGTGGCGATCACGCTGGCGCTGGCCGAAGAGCTGAAGGACGAGCGAATCCTCGTCAATGCCATCGCCCCTTCGACACTCGACACGCCGGCCAATCGCCAGGCGATGCCGAAGGCCGATCCTGCGAAATGGCTCGCGCCCGAAGCTGCGGCCGAGGCGATTCTTCAGCTCGTCTCGCCCGCGAACACGGAGATCAGCGGCGCGGTGCTGCCGCTCTACGCGCGGGC
>CALDKM010000319.1:0-14790 GCA_937898875.1 uncultured Pseudomonadota bacterium
GATGAACCGTTCCGTCCCGATTCCGCCCCGCGAAGCGCGGTCCGGCCCGGGAACGATGCCATGAGCGGCATCCTCGTCGTGCGCCCCTCGTCGCTCGGTGACGTCGTCTGGGCGCTCGCGATCGCGCACGACGTCGCCGCGGCGCGCCCCGGCCTCGCCGTCGACTGGCTCGCCGAGGAGGCGTTCACGGCGCTGCCGGCGATGTGCGGGGAGGTCCGGCGCACCGTCCCGGTGGCGCTGCGCCGCTGGCGCCGCTCGCCGCTCGCCGGCGCGACCTGGCGGGAGGTCCGCGCGTTCCGCGCCGCGCTGCGCGCGGAGCGCTACGACGCGATCCTCGACCTGCAGGAGCAGGTCAAGGGCGGCGTGATCGCGCGGACCGCGATCGGCACCCGCCACGGGTTCGACCGCGCCAGCATCCGGGAGCCCGTCGCCACGCTGTTCGACGACGTCCATCATGCGGTGCCGCGCGACCTGCACTTCGCCA
Source organism: uncultured Pseudomonadota bacterium (assembly GCA_937898875.1). Taxonomy (GTDB): domain Bacteria; phylum Pseudomonadota; class Gammaproteobacteria; order Burkholderiales; family Casimicrobiaceae; genus VBCG01. The sequence continues at coordinate 485 of CALDKM010000319.1, forward strand.
CGCGCTGCCGGCGGCTCGCGGGCGCCGCGCTCGGCTACGCGGCGGACGGCCCCCCGCGCTGGCGCTGGAACCTGCCCGCGGCGCCGTCGTGCACACCGTCGAGGCCCTACGTCGTCGCCGTGCACGCGAGCTCGCGCGCCGACAAGCGCTGGCCGGCCGACCGCTGGCGCGCGCTGCTGTCGGACGCCGGCGCGTCCGGCTTCGACGTCGTCCTGCCGCACGGCACCCACGAGGAGGAGGCGGAAAGCCGCGCGCTGGCCTCCGGCCTCGAGCGCGCGACGGTGCCGCCGCGCCTGGCGCTCGCGGACATGGCCGCGTTCCTCGCCCGCGCACACGCGGTCGTCGGCGTCGACACGGGCCTCACGCACCTGGCGGCGGCCCTGGGGACTCCGACGCTCGCACTGTTCACGACGACCGACGCGGCGCTCGCGGGCGCCGCGATCGCGGGGCCGCACGCACGCGATCTCGGCGGCCGCGGCGTGCCGCCCGCGATCGACGAGGTGCGGGCCGCGCTGGGCGGGATCCTGCGCACGGCTCCGCGATGCTGACGATGCGCACGCTCTACACGCTCGCATGGCGCATCGTGGCGCCGCTCGCGCCGATCAGGCTCTGGTGGCGCGGTCGCCGCGAGCCGGGATACCGGCTCCACGTCGGCGAGCGATACGGCCGCTACGACGCCCCCGCGCCGACGGGCGAGCTGGTCTGGATCCATGCGGTCTCGGTCGGCGAGACCCGCGCCGCGGCGCCGCTCGTCGAGCGCATCCTCCGCGAGCGGCCGGCCGCCACGGTCCTGCTCACGTCGATGACCGCCACCGGGCGCGAGACCGGTCGCGCGCTCTTCGGCGGCCGCGTGGTGCAGGCGTGGCTGCCCTACGACCTGCCGGGGGCGATGCGTCGGTTCCTCGCGCACTTCCGCCCCGCGCTCGGCCTGCTGATGGAGACCGAGCTGTGGCCGAACCTCGCCGCCGAGGCCGCGATCGCGCACGTCCCGCTGTTCCTCGTCAGCGGGCGGCTGTCCGAGCGATCGGCGCGCGGATACGAACGCGCGGGCTCGCTCGTCCGGCCCCTGCTGCGCTCGCTCGCCGGCGTCGCCGCCCAGACGCAGGCCGACGCCGAGCGCCTCGAGGCGCTGGGCGCGCGCGGCGTCGTCGTGACCGGCAACCTGAAGTTCGACATCGGCGTGCCGCCCGGCGCGCGCGAGCTCGCATCCCGCCTGCGCGGAATGTTCGGCGCGTCGCGCCCGGTCGTGCTCGCGGCGTCGACGCGCGACGGCGAGGAGGAGGCGATCCTCGACGCGCTCGCGCGATCGCCGCTCGCGGGCGGAACGCTGCTCGTGATCGTCCCGCGGCACCCCCAGCGCTTCGACGGCGTCGCGGCGATGCTCGCCGCGCGCGGCATCGCGTGCGCGCGACGGTCTCAGGACCGCCCGGTGCCCCCGGACGTGCGCGTCGTGCTGGGCGATTCGATGGGCGAGATGGCGGGCTACTACGGAGCGGCCGACGTCGCGTTCGTCGGCGGGAGCCTCGTGCCGCTCGGCGGCCAGAACCTCATCGAGGCGATCGCGATGGGCACGCCGGTACTCGTCGGGCCGCACACGTTCAACTTCGCGGACGCGGCCGAGGGCGCGGTCGGCGCGGGCGCCGCGTTGCGCGTCGCCGATGCCGATGCGATGCTGGTCGCAGCCGCCGCGCTGGCCGGCGATCGCCCGCGTCGCGAAGAGATGCGCTCGCGCGCCGAGGGCTTCCTGGCCGCGCACCGCGGCGCGGCCGCGCGCACGTGGGCGTTCGTCGCGGCGCGGCTGCGGGCGCGAACGCCCGTCGGCGAGTCTATTCCGCCAGACGCCGGTTGAGCGCCTCGAGGTCCTGCTCGGTGAGCGTGCCGACCGCGGCCCGCAGTCGCAGCTGGTTGAGCAGGTAGTTGAAGTACGCCTGCGCGAGGTTGCGGCGCTGCGTGAACACGGTCTGCTGCACGTTCAGCACGTCGAGGTTCGTGCGCACGCCGACTTCCTGGCCCAGCTTGTTCGACTGCAGCGCGACCTCCGAGGACTGCACCGCCTGCGCAACCGCGCGGACCGAGGCGACCGAGCTGTTGACGCCGGTGTAGCCGACCTGCGCGTTGAACAGCGCGTTCCGACGCGCGAGGTCGAGCGCGTCGCGAGCCGCGTCCTGCAGCGCGACCGCCTCGCGTATCTTCGAGGTGACGTAGCCGCCCTGGTAGATCGGCAGGTTCAGCGCGAGACCGATCGCCGCATTGCGCGAATGGAAGTCGTAGTCGGCGGCCAGCGACCCGTTCGACCCCCCCGCACGCAGGCTGCCGACCAGGTCGAGTGTCGGGAGGTGGCCGGCGCGCTGGCGGTCGACTTCGAGCGTCGCGATGTCGAACGAGTACTGCGCGATCCGGACCGACAGGTTCTCCTTGAGCGCGCGGTCGAGCCAGGCGTCGAGCGAATTCGGCTCGGGGGGCGTCGGATCGAAGTTCGCGCCGAGCCGCTTCAGGTCGCGGGGCGCCCGGCCGATGATCGCGCGCAGCGCCGCCAGCCGGTTGTCGAGGTCGTTGCGGGCGCTGATCTCCTGCGCGACGATCTGGTCGTAGTTCGCCTGCGCTTCGTTCGTGTCGGTGATCGTCGCGACGCCGACCTCGAAGTTGCGCTTCGCCTGCGCGAGCTGCTCGGACACCGCGGCCTTCTGCGCCACCGCCAGCTCGACGTTGAACTGCGCGAGCAGCACGTCGAAGTAGACGACGGTAACCCGGAGGATCAGGTCCTGCTGCGCCGAGGCCAGCGTGAAATCCGCCTGCTCGACCGCCCGCTTCGCCTGGTCGTAGGCGACGACGTTCTGGTAGCGGTAGATCGGCTGCGCCGCGCTGATCGTGAGCCCGTAGTCCTGGTAGTTGCCGCTCGAAATGACCGGAGGCGAGCTGCGCGAATTGCTGTAGACGTCGTTCGCGTTGGCCGTCGCGGAGAGCGAGACGTTGGGCAGGAGCGCGGACTTCGCCTGCGGCGCGCGTTCCTGCGCCGCGAGCCAGATCGCCCGCGCGGACGCGAGCACCGGGTCGTTGCGCTGCGCCTCGCGGTAGACGTCCATCAGGTCCTCGCCCGCGGCGGGAAGCGCGGCGAACAGGAGCGGGATGGCGAAGGCGAGAATGCGTCGGTTCATCGTCGGGACTTTCGGGTGTCTCGTTCAGTACCGCGGCATCGCGGGATCGACCTGGTCGGCCCATGCGGCCATTCCGCCGGTCAGGTTCCAGACCGCCATGAACCCCGCGCGGACGAGGTAGTGGGCGACCTGGCGGCTGCGCACGCCGTGATGGCAGACGACGATGACGTCGCGTTCGCGCGGCAACTCGCCGAGCCGACCGGGCAGCTCGCGCATCGGCACGTGGACGACCTCGGGGAGCGCGCAGCGCGCGAGCTCCCAGGGCTCGCGGACGTCGACGACGACCGGGGGCTCGCGATGCTCGTCCGCGCGCCAGCGGGCGAGCTCGGCAGGGGCGAGCTCGCGGATCAAAACACGAACCGGGCCGGTGCCGGCGCGTTCGCGAGCGGCCCGACCACGGTCTCGAACAGGGCGACGACGGTGCGCGACCCCGGCGCGGTCCACCGGTGCATGCGCGCGGTCATCGCCGGCGCGTCGCCGACGATCGCGAATACGCGGCCGCCCGGATTGAGCTGGGCGAGGAACGCCTCGTGGAGCACCGGCGTCGAGCCGGTCAGCACGATCGCATCGTAAGTGGCCTTGCCCCACCCCCGCGCGCCGTCGCCGGTGACGACCTCCACATTGTCGAATCCCGACCGGGCGAGCTTCGCCGCGGCGTCGCGCGCGAGCCGCTCGCGGATCTCGAGGCTGGTCACGCGGCCCGCGAGGCTCGCCAGCAGCGCGGCGAAGTAGCCGCTGCCGGTGCCGATCTCGAGGACCGACTCGCCCGGGCGCAGCTGGAGCTCCTGGAGCACGCGCGCCTCGAGCTTGGGCGCCCACATCGCCTCGCCGTCGCCGAGCGGGATCTCGAGGTCCGCGAACGCGAGCGCGCGATGCGCGGCAGGGACGAACTCCTCGCGGCGCACCGTGAAGAGGAGGTCCAGGACGATCGGATCGAGCACGTCCCAGGGACGGATCTGCTGCTCGACCATGTTGAACCGCGCTTGCTCGAAGTCCATCGGATTCGCTCGGGAAGTGGCGGGGCGCAAGTCGGCCAGTGTCGTCCCTCCGGAATTGCGCCGTCGGTGACCGGAGTCACCGCAGCGCCTCTCGCCGCACCGGACGAACGCGCCGACCAACTGACCGGCGGTCATTTATTATGCCGTCCACGATTATCCCACGTCAATTCGCCCGGAATCAGTCGGCTGCCGAGGATCCGTGGACCGCGGCGGCGCGCGTGGCCCGGCGGAGGTCCCGCCGCTCGCGGCGGGCGCGTCGCGCCTCGGCCCAGCGATCGAGGTACGCGTAGAGGACGGGGACGACGACGAGCGTGAGCAGCGTCGAGGTGATCACGCCGCCGATGATGGCGCGCCCCATCGGCGCCTGGTTCTCTCCGCCCTCGCCCAGGCCGAGCGCGAGCGGAAGCATCCCTCCGATCATCGCCGCGGTCGTCATCAGGATCGGCCGCAGGCGCACCTGGCCCGCGTCCAGCAATGCGTCGTGAAGGCTGGCACCCGCCCGCCTCGAACGGTTCGCGAAGTCGACCAGCAGGATCGCGTTCTTGGTCACGAGGCCCATCAGCATGATGAAGCCGATGATCGAGAAGATGTTGAGCGTCGTTCTCGTGAGCAGCAGCGCGAGGAACACGCCGATCAGCGAGAACGGGAGGCTCGCCATGATCGCGAGCGGCTGCGTGTAGCTGGCGAACTGCGACGCCAGGATCAGGTAGATGAAGATGACCGCGAGCCCCAGCGCGCCGAGCGCGGCCTGGAAGGACTCCTGCATGTCCTGCTGCTGGCCCGCCGCCTGGAGCCGGTATCCCGGCGGCAGCTGCATCGCGGACGCGATCTTCTGGACGTCGCTCCCGACGTCGCCCGCCGGCCGCCCCTCGACGTTGGCGTAGATGCCGACGCGCCGCTGCAGGTCCTGGCGCTTGATGATCTGCGGGCTCGTCGTCTCGACGAGCTCGGCGACCTGCCGCAGCGGCACCATCCGCATCTGGCCGTCGGGCCCGCGCCTGCTCGACGTCAGGTACAGGTTGCCGAGGTCGGACGCCATCCGCCGGTGGTCCTTCGCGAGCTGCACGTTCACCTCGTAGTTCTGGCCGTCGGGGGCGAGCCAGTAGCTCACGGTGTCGCCGGCCAGGAGCGGCCGGATCGTCGCGCCGACCTGCTGCACGTCGATGCCGAGGTCGGAGGCGACGTCGTTGTTGAGGCGGATCGACAGCGCGGGATTCGCCGCCTTGTCCGACGTCTCGAGGTCGGCGATTCCGGGGACCGTCGCGGCCTTGTCGGCGAACGCCTTCGCGATCCTCGACAGCGTGTCGGAGTCCGGACCGAGCAGGTTGAACCAGATCGGGCGGTCGTAGCCGAACGCGAGCTCGATCCCCGGGACCGGGCGCAGCGCCTCGCGGATCAGCCGCTCGAGCTGCACCTGCGAGCGCTTTCGGCCGGCGCGGTCGACGAGCTTCAGGTTGACGCGCGCGTAGTTGCGGCCGTCCTCGGTGCCGACCGTCGTCATCGCGAGGTCGATCTCGGGGAACCTCTTCAGCGCCTCCTCGACCTCGCGAACCTTGCCGTCGGTGTACTCGAGGCTCGACCCGACCGGCGTGTTGAGGCGCAGCGAGATGAACCCCTGGTCCGACTGCGGGATGAACTCGGTGCCGACCAGCGGAACGATCAGGAAGCTCGCGAAGAACGACGCCAGCGCGATCGCGATCACGCTCCTGCGGTGGCCGAGCGCCCAGCGCAGCACGCGGCCGTAGGCCACGTGCACGCGTTCGACGCCGCGCTCGATCCACGCCATGAAGCGGCCGAGCCACGGCAGGTGCCTGAACCGCGTCTCCGGCGGGTCGTGCCACACCGACGACAGCATCGGATCGAGGGTGAAGCTCACGAACAGGCTCACCAGCACGGCGACGGCGACGGTGAGACCGAACTGGAAGAAGAACCGTCCGATGATGCCGCTCATGAACGCGATCGGCACGAACACCGCGACGATCGCGAACGTCGTCGCCATCACGGCCAGGCCGATCTCCTCGGTGCCCTGCCGCGCCGCCGTCAGGTGGTCCTTGCCCATCGCGAGGTGGCGCACGATGTTCTCGCGCACGACGATCGCGTCGTCGATCAGGAGGCCGATGCACAGCGAGAGCGCCATCAGCGTCAGGAAGTTGATCGTGAATCCGAACGCGTAGAGCGCGATGAACGTCGCGACGACCGAGATCGGCAGCGTGAGGCCGGTGATGACCGTGCTGCGCCAGCTGTGCAGGAACAGGAAGACGATCAGCACGGTGAGGAGCGCGCCCTCGACGATCGTGTGCTTGACGCGGTCGACGGCGCGCTCGACCTGGTCGGCCGTCGAGTAGGTGACGCGGACCTCGACGTCGGACGGCAGCCGGTCCCCGAGCGCCGCGACCGCCGCACGCACGTTCCGGCCGGTCTCGACGATGTTGGCCTCCTGCGCCTTCTGGACGTCTAGCGTGATCGCCGGGCGCCCGTTGATGCGCGCGTAGCTGGAAAGCTCCTTCTCGCCGTCGATGACGTCCGCGACCTGCGACAGGTAGACCGGTCCGCCGCCCTGCTGCGCGACGATGATCCGGTTGAACTGGTCGGGATCCTTGAGTTTGCCTTCGATGCGGACCACGGCGTCGCTCTGCCCGCGCGTCAGGCGGCCGGCCGGCACGTCCTGGTTGGCGTTCCGGATCGCCGCGATCACCTGGTCGACGCCGATCCCGAGCGCCGTGAGCGCGTTCGGGCGGATCTGGATCAGCACCTGGCGCGTCACGCGGCCGTTGACGTCGACGCGCGCGACGCCGGGCTGGTTCTCCAGCGCCTTGACGATGGTCTGGTCGGTCAGCGACGTGAGTTCGCGCAGTTCGGTGGTCTGCGACAGCACGGCGAGCGAGGCCACCGGCTGGTTGTTCTCGTTCTCGACCCGGTTGACCAGCGGATCCTTGACGTCCTTCGGGAACCCGGGGCGCACCAGCGCGATCTTGTCGCGGACGTCCTGGGTCGCCTGCGCCGAGTCCGTGGACAGGCGGAACTCCACGAACACCTGGCTCGAGCCCTCGCGGGAGTTCGAGAAGATCCGCTTGACCCCCGAGACCTGGTTGACCGCGTTCTCGATCGGCCGGGTGACGTCGGCCTCGACCGCCTCCGGCGCGGCGCCCGGGTACGCGGTCGCGATCATCACGAACGGCAGGCTCACGTCCGGCATCTGCTCGACGCGCAGCCGCTGGTACGAGAACAACCCGAGCACCGTGATGCCGACCATAACCATCGTGGCGAAGACCGGGTTACGGATCGAGGTGCGGGTGATCCACATGTCAGGTATCAGGCGTCAGAGGAAAGAAGACAGAGGACAGTGGCGGCGGCGGGTCGGAGGGCGGCGCATTCAGCGCCGGGAGAGGGCTGGATGGGAACGGAGCAGCCCCGCGGGCCAGGGTATACCGACCTCATGTGAGGCCCACCACGGCGCTCGACGCGCCGCCACCGGAATCACCATGGTCTCTGTCCTCTGTCCTCTGAATTCCGTGCGTCATCCCTCCGCGGCCCCCGTCGCGCCGGTGGCGTTCTTCGACGAGGTCGGCGCCTTGACGAGCGCCGGCGCGCCGTCCTTCAGGTTGTCGAAGCGCGACGCGAGGATCGGCAGCGTCGCGGGCAGCGCGGTCCTGATCTCGACCCGGCCGGCGCTCTCGTCACGGCGGCCCAGCACCACGATGCGGCGCGAGAGCTTGCCGCCTTCGATCACCCACACGTAGCTCTGGCCCGCCTCGGTGCGCACGGCAGCGAAGGGCAGCGTCGCGATCGGCTCGCTCGCCGCGAGCGCGATGCGCCCGGCCGCGAACATGCCGCTGCGCAGCGTCGCGTCCGGGTTGCGGAGCCCCACGTAGACCATGATGGCGCGCGTCCCCGGCTCGGTCGACGGGTTGATGCGCCCGATGCGGCCGGCGAACCTGCGCTCGCCGAAGCCGTCGACGGCGAGCTCCACCGGCATGCCGAGCGCGAGCCCCGGGACGTCGAACGCCGGCACGAGCGCCTGCAGCTCGAGCTCCGCCAGGTCGACGACGGTGACGATCGGCGCGTCGAACGCGACCTTCTCGCCCGGCTGAAGGTGACGCTTGTGGACGACGCCGGCGATCGGCGCGACGACGAGCGCGTCCTTGAGGGCGTTCTCGGCCAGGCGCACCTGCGCTTCCGCGCTCTTCACGCCGCCTTTCGCGACGTCGTAGCCCGACTGCGAGCTGTCGAACGCGTTCTGCGAGATGAACTTCTCGTTCAGGAGCTTGACGTTGGTCGCCCGGGTCTTCTCGGCGAGCGCCATCTGCGCGCGCGCGCTCTCCAGCGCGCCCTGCCTCTCGATCAGCTTCACCTCGAGGTCCGCGGTGTCGATCCGCGCGAGGACCTGGCCCTGGCGGACGGACTCCCCTTCGCGAACGTTCACCTGGAGGACGTCGCCCGACACCTTGGCCTTGACCGTCGCCTGGTTGACCGGCGCGAGCGTGCCCGACAGCGGCAGCCACCGGGACATCGGGACGGGCGTGACGTAGGCCAGATCGGCCGAGCCGAATTCGAGGGCGACCGGCGCGGACTCCCCCCTGGCCTTCCCCGCGGCATCGTCCCAGCGCGAGCCGGCCTTGAGCGCGAGCGCCGCGCCGCCCGCCCCGAGCGCGACGACGACGAGGGCGCCGACGAGGCGGCGCCGCGTGATGCGTACTCCCATGGATCGTTCCTCTCCCCCTGCGGACTCGCCGGGCCGTCCCCGCCCGTCCGTCCGGTCGTCGGGACGCGGCGGTTGGATGCGCCGACCCGGCCGGCCGGATTCGACCGTCGCGAAGGGCGAAGCTTCTCACCGGCGGCGGCCGGGCGCCAACGCCGCGCGACGAAGCGCGCGCCTGTCCGACGAGCCGCCCTCGAACGCGACCGGCGGGAGGCCCCCTCCTCCCGGGCGGCCCCCTCCCGCGGGGCGCTCGATTGACACCCCGGGAACGCAGGGCAATAATCCGCCGTTTTTCTTCATTTTTCCATCCAGTTCCGGACACCCCGGAGGAGCCCCCCATGAACATCACCAGGAAGCTCGGCCTGACGCTCGTCGCGGCCGCGCTCGTCACCGTCTACGGTTGCGGCAAGAAGGAAGAGCCGAAGAAGGCCGAGGCCCCGAAGGCCGAGGAAGCCGTCGTCGTCAAGATCGGCCACGCGGGTCCGCTGACCGGCGGCATCGCACACCTCGGCAAGGACGACGAGAGCGGCGCGCGCCTGGCCGTCGAGGAAGCCACCGCCCGCAAGATGAGGATCGGCGGCAAGCTCGTGAAGTTCGAGTTGATGAGCGAGGACGACCAGGCCGACCCGAAGATGGGTCCGACGATCGCGCAGAAGTTCGTCGACGCGAAGGTCGCGGGCGTCGCGGGCCACCTGAACTCGGGCGTCACGATCCCGGCCTCGGCGGTCTACAACCAGGCCGGCATCCCGATGATCTCCGGCTCGGCGACCAACCCGAAGCTGACCGAGCAGGGTTTCAAGAACGTGTTCCGTACGGTCGGCCGCGACGACCAGCAGGGCCCGGCAGTCGCGCAGTACCTCGCCGCGCAGAAGATCAAGAAGGTCGCGATCGCCGACGACGCGACCGCGTACGGCGAAGGCCTCGCGAACGAAGTCGAGAAGACCCTCAAGGCGGCCGGCATCCAGGTCGTCGCCCGCGAGAAGACCAACGACAAGGCGACGGACTTCAAGGCGATCCTCACCAAGATCAAGGGCAAGAACCCGGATGCCGTGTTCTACGGCGGCATGGACGCGACGGGCGGCCCGATGATCAAGCAGGCCCGCGAGCTCGGAATCAAGTCGACGTTCAGCTTCGGCGACGGCGCGTGCACCGACGAGATGGCGAAGCTTGCCGGCACTGCTGCGGAGGGGCTGATCTGCTCGCAGGCCGGCCTGCCCGCCTCGGCGGCCAGCAAGGAGTTCAACGACGCGTTCAAGGCGAAGTACGGCGACGTCAAGCAGTACGCGCCGTTCTTCTACGACGCGGTCAACCTGATGATCGCGGCGATGCAGAAGGCGGACTCGACCGACCCGGCCAAGTACCTGCCCGAGCTCCAGAAGATCAGCCACAACGGCGCCACGGGCAAGATCGAGTTCGACGAGAAGGGCGACCGCAAGAACGCCGAGATCACGATCTTCACGCTGAAGGGCGGCAAGGTCGAGCCGATCGCGGTCGTGCAGGGCGGCAAGAGCCTGTCGTTCGAGGAGTTCCTGAAGGCGGCCTCGGCGGCGGCCCCGGCGGCTCCCGCGGCGGCGCCGGCGACCCCGTCGGCCCCGGCCCCGGAAGCGCCGAAGAAGTAACGGCGACTCTCGCAGCGCAGGAACGGCGCCCCCCGGGGCGCCGTTTTTTTTGAGGGGCGAGCGCGGACACTGTTGCCGAGGCAGCGCGGCGGCCCCACAATCGCGGCGCGTGACGGCCCGCCCCGCCCTCTTGCGCAGTCCGACCCCGGCGCTCGACGCGCCGCCACCGGAATCGCCGCCGCCGCCGATCCCTGACCTCTGATTCCTGACTCCCGCCCCGTGGACACCTTCCTGCAGCAACTCGTGAACGGCCTGACGCTCGGGAGCGTCTACGCGGTGGTCGCGCTGGGCTACACGATGGTCTACGGGATCATCCAGCTCATCAACTTCGCTCACGGCGAGGTCGTGATGATCGGCGCGCTGACCGCCTACTCGGTCATCGTCGCGCTCACGGGCGCCCACGTGCCGCTTCCCGCCTTCGCCATCGTGCTCGTCGGTGCGATGGTCGCGATTCCCGTCTGCATGGCGGTCGGCTACACGCTCGAGCGCACCGCCTACCGCCCGCTGCGCAAGGCGCCGAGGCTCGCGCCCCTGATCACGGCGATCGGCCTGTCGATCATCCTGCAGAACCTCGCGATGATCGTCTGGAGCCGCAACCCGCTTTCGTATCCGCAGATCATCCAGACGGTCCCGTTCCACCTCACCGGCAACCCGAACGGTGCGACGATCACGAACGTCCAGATCGCGATCCTCGTCACGTCGGTCGCGATGATGGGCGGCCTCCTCACGCTCGTGTACCGGACGAAGCTCGGCATCGCGATGCGGGCGACCGCGCAGAACCCCCAGATCGCGGGCCTGATGGGCATCGACATCAACCGCGTGATCTCGCTGACGTTCGTCATCGGCGCCGGGCTCGGCGCCGTGGCCGGCGTGATGGTCGGCAGCTACTACGGGATCGCGCACTACCAGATGGGCTTCCTGCTGGGTCTCAAGGCATTCTCGGCGGCGGTGCTGGGCGGCATCGGCAATCTCACGGGTGCGATGCTGGGCGGCCTGCTGCTCGGCGTGATCGAGGCGCTGGGCGCGGGCTACGTCGGCGACCTCACGAACCTGTGCCAGCTCTCCGGCTGGTTCGACGCGCTGGCGCAGCGCTGCGCGAGCGACCCGAACGTCACGCTGTTCGGCTCCAACTACCAGGACGTGTTCGCGTTCATCGTGCTGATCCTGGTCCTCGTGTTCCGGCCGTCCGGGCTCCTGGGCGAGCGCGTGTCCGACCGGGCGTAGGTCTGCGCCATGCACCCGGTTCTCGACCTCCGGCACCGCCCCGCCGCCGCGCTCGCGGGGCTCGCGCTCGTCGCGATCGCCCTCCTCGTCCTGCCGTTCGTGCTGACGGGCATCGGCACGTTCTGGGTGCGCATCACCAACCTCGCGATCCTGTTCTGCCTGCTCGCGCTGGGACTGAACATCGTCGTCGGCTTCGCGGGGCTGCTCGACCTCGGCTACATCGCGTTCTACGCGGTCGGCGCCTACGTCTACGCGCTGCTCGCAAGCCCGCACTTCAACATCCACCTGCCTTTCTGGATCATCCTTCCGATCGGCGCCGCGGTCGCGTGCCTGTTCGGCGCGCTGCTCGGCGCGCCGACGCTGAAGCTCCGGGGCGACTACCTCGCGATCGTGACGCTCGGCTTCGGCGAGATCATCCGGATCTTCATGAACAACCTGTCCCAGCCGGTCAACATCACGAACGGCCCGCAGGGCATCTCGCTCATCGACCCGTTCCGCATCGGGTCGTTCGACTTCTCGAAGACCCAGACGATCGCCGGCCTCACGTTCACCGGCCCGATGAAGTACTACTACCTGCTGCTCGTCGTGCTCGTGGTCGTCATGGCGATCAACCTGCGGCTGCAGGACTCGCGCATCGGCCGTGCGTGGGAGGCGATCCGCGAGGACGAGGTCGCCGCGCGCGCGATGGGGATCAACACGCGCAACATGAAGCTGCTCGCGTTCGCGATGGGCGCGTCGTTCGGCGGCATCTCGGGCGGGATGTTCAGCGCGATCCAGGGCTTCATCAGCCCCGAGAGCTTCATCCTCGTCGAGAGCATCATGGTGCTGTCGATGGTGGTGCTGGGCGGCATGGGCAACGTCTGGGGCGTCGTGATCGGGGCCGTGCTGCTGTCGTTCGTGCCCGAGATCCTGCGCTACACGGTCGAGCCGGCGCAGAAGGCGATCTTCGGGCGCATGATCCTCGACCCCGAGGTGATCCGCATGCTGCTGTTCGGCCTGGCGCTCGTGCTGATGATGCTGTTCCGCCCGGCCGGCATCCTGCCCTCGGCGCTGCGCAAGCGCGAGCTCGAGACGCGCCGCAACGGCCGCTGACGCCGGAGGCGCGCCGACGATGACCGGGCACAGCACGCTCCTCTCGGCCGAGGGCATCGGCAAGCGCTTCGGCGGCGTGCAGGCGCTCGCGGACGTGGACTTCACGATCCGTCACGGCGAGATCTACGGGCTGATCGGCCCGAACGGTGCCGGCAAGACGACGCTGTTCAACGTGCTGACCGGCATCTACGAGCCCGACGACGGCTCGTTCGCGTTCGACGGCCGGCCGCTCGTCGGGCTGAAGCCGCACGAGGTCGCCGCCCGCGGCATCGCACGGACTTTCCAGAACATCCGGCTCTTCGCGAACCTCTCCGCGCTCGAGAACGTGATGGTCGGCCGGCACGTGCGCACGAAGGCGGGCGTCTGGGGCGCGATCGCCCGCGACCGCCGCACGCGCCGCGAGGAGGCGGGGATCGAGCGCCGCGCGCACGAGCTCCTCGAGTTCGTCGGCGTCGCGTCGCGCGCGAACGACCTCGCGAAGAACCTGCCGTACGGCTTCCAGCGCCGCCTCGAGATCGCGCGCGCGCTCGCGACCGATCCCAGGCTCCTCGCGCTCGACGAGCCCGCGGCGGGCATGAACGCGACCGAGACCGCGTCGCTCGAGGCGCTGCTGCACGACATCCGCCGCGACGGCACGACGATCCTGCTGATCGAGCACGACATGAAGCTCGTGATGGGGGTGTGCGACCGCGTGCTCGTGCTCGACTACGGCAAGCGGATCGCGGAGGGACCCGCGGCCGAGGTGCAGAAGGACCCTGCGGTGATCTCGGCCTACCTCGGCGGCGAGGTCGCGTTGAACCTGAAGGGGGCCGCGTGAGCCACCCGACGAGGGGCCCCGCGCCGCACGACGTGCGCATCCCCCGGCCCTGCGGGCGCGGGGATCGGCGGCAAGGCGAATCGCGGCCGGTCGCCGACGCTCGACCGGCCGCATCGACACGGACATTCGGGGAGGCGACCGCGTGAGCGACGCCGCGACGCCGCTCCTCGCGCTCGAGGGCCTCAAGGTCGCCTACGGCGGCATCCAGGCCGTCAAGGGCATCGACCTCGTCGTGGGCAAGGGCGAGCTCGTCTGCCTGATCGGCGCGAACGGCGCAGGCAAGACGACCACGCTGAAGGGCGTCACCGGCCTGCAGCCGGTGACCGGCGGCACCGTCCGCTACGACGGCGAGGACGTGACCGGCGCGCCCGCCTTCCAGCTCGTCCGCCGCGGCCTCGCGATGGTGCCGGAAGGGCGCGGCGTGTTCGGCGCGCTCACGATCGAGGAGAACCTCGCGATGGGCGCGTACACGCGCAATGACCGCGACGGCATCCGCTCCGACATCGAGCGCGTCTACACGCTGTTCCCGCGGTTGCACGAGCGGCGCCGCCAGACCGCCGGCACGCTGTCGGGCGGCGAGCAGCAGATGCTCGCGATGGGCCGCGCGATGATGTCCCGGCCCCGGCTGCTGCTGCTCGACGAGCCGTCGATGGGTCTGGCCCCCCTGATGGTGCAGAAGGTCTTCGAGACGGTGCTCGCGAT
>CALDKM010000320.1:0-16515 GCA_937898875.1 uncultured Pseudomonadota bacterium
TCATCACGAACTTCCCGTCCGATCGCCTGATCTCGTGCGGCCTGCCGCGCTGCGATGTCTTCTGATTCGAGCGCCGGACCGGCTCGCGTCGTACGGGAGCGATGAGTGGGATACGGAGCGACCGGCAGGATCCTGCGCGTCGACCTGACGCGGAGGCACTGCCGCACCGAGCAGCTCGACGAGGACGTCTATCGCCTCCATCCGGGCGGGAAGGCGCTCGCCGGCTATTTCATGCTTCGCGAGTTCGTCCCCGGGACCGATGCGCTGTCGCCGGAAAGCGTGCTGGTCGTCGCCAACGGTCTGCTGACCGGCGCGCCGGTGTCGACGGCCTCGCGTTTCACGGTCGCCGCGCGCTCGCCGCTGACCGGCGCCTACGGGGAGTCCGAGGCCGGCGGGTACTTCGGGCCGGAGCTCAAGATGGCAGGGATCGAAGCCATCGTCGTCACCGGCCGCGCGGATGCGCCCGTCTACCTCTCGATCCGCGACGGGCATGTCGAGCTTCGCGACGCACGATCACTGTGGGGGCGCGAGCCCGAGGACGTGCAATCGGCGATCCGGGCGGAGCTCGGCGACAGCTACGTGCGGGTCCTGCAGATCGGCCCCGGCGGCGAGAACCTCGTCCGCTACGCGGCGCTGACCAACGAGCTCACGCACTTCAACGGGCGCACCGGCATGGGCGCCGTGATGGGGTCGAAGAACCTCAAGGCGATCGCGGTGCGGGGCAAGTCGCCCTACATCCGGGGCGTCTGCGATCCCGCGCCGGTCGCCGAGCTGGGCAAGTCGCTCGCGCGGCGCGTCAAGGATCACCCGCTGGCCTGGGACCTGCAGAGCAAGGGCACGACCGGTCTCGTCGACGTGCTCAATGCGGCCGGGATGCTGCCCACGCGGAACTTTCGCGAAGGCGTCTTCGAAGGGGCCGGCAGCATCAACTGGCCGACCTACGAGAAGGAGATCTTCTCGGGGAGGCGCACCTGCTACTCGTGCTCGATCCGCTGCAAGCGTGAGGTGCGCGTGGCGGGCCGTCATGCCGTGAACTCCGCCTACGGCGGTCCCGAATACGAGACGCTCGACGGCTTCGGCGGGAACTGCGGCATCGACGACCTGCGGGCGATCGCCAAGGCCAACGAGCTCTGCAACCGGTTCGTGATCGACACGATCTCGACGAGCGCGACGATCGCCTTCGCGATGGAGTGCTTCGAGCGCGGGCTGATCGGGCCGGCCGACACCGGCGGCATCGAGCTGCGATTCGGCAACGCCGATGCGATGCTGCGAACGGTCGAGCTCATCGGTCGCCGCGAGGGCTTCGGCGCGCTCCTCGCGGAGGGCAGCCGCCGCGCGGCCGAGGTCATCGGCGGCGAGGCACCGAACTTCGCGATGCACGTCAAGGGCGAAGAGCTCCCGATGCACGACCCGCGCGGCAAGGTGAGCGTGGGACTGGGCTACGCGATCGGCGAGACCGGCGCCGACCACCTGTACGCGACGCACGACACGATGCTGGTCAATCCCGAGTCCGTCGGCTTCAAGGCCGCGCTTCCGCTCGGCGTCGAATCGCTCCCGGCGCGCGAGCTCGGCGATCGCAAGGCACGCAACTACGCGATCCTCGAGAACTGGACGAGCTTCGGCAAGGTCGCGGGCATGTGCTTCTTCGGGCCCGCGCCGCGCTCGTTCATCGAGGTGGACGAGATCGTGCAGCTGGTGCGCGCCGTGACGGGCTGGGACGTCGGCCTCGACGATCTGCTGCGCATCGGCGAGCGCGCGACCAACCTCGCGCGCGCGTTCAACGTCGTGCACGGGTTCTCGCGCAAGGACGATACGCTGCCGCCGCGACTCTTCGAGCCGCTGCCTTGCGGCCCGCTGGAGGGCGTGGCGATCTCGAAGCCCGAGTTCGAACGGACGATGGACGCGCTCTACGGGCTCAAGGGCTGGAACCCGGTGACCGCCGCGCCGACGCGCGGCCGCCTGCGCGACCTCCAGGTCGAGTGGGTCGCCGACCTGCTGGAGGCCTAGATGCGCCTGCACCTCGGAGGGCACCTGAGCTGGTACGCGCCGCAGCGTGCCGCGGAGCTGGCGATCGAGCTGGCGGCGCTGACGCCGCTCGTCGACATCGCGTCGCGACTCGGCCTTCCCGCGGCGGAAATCGCGTTCGCCGCCGTCAACGGCGTGGTCGTGCCCTTCCGGGACGCGAAGGTTCGCGACGCCGACTGCGTCGAGCTCTTCCCCCCCAACTGCGGCGGCTGAGACGTACGCGAGCGGCCGCCGCGCCTCGTCCGACGAGCCCCGCAAGGAATCCCCGATGCCCGCGATCACCTCCCTCGACTACCAGGCGCCCTGGCAGGAGATCCGCTCGACGCCCGAGGACTGGGACGCGCTGGGAGCCGTCCCGCTCAAGCGCATGCTCGGCCACCTGCACCTGATCCGGGCGTTCGAAGAGGCGGTGCTCGAGCTCGACGGACAGGGTCTCGTGCACGGACCGGCACACTCGAGCATCGGCCAGGAGGGCGGCGCGGTCGGCGTGATGGCCGAGCTCCGGGTCACCGACCTGATCACGGGTTCGCACCGCGGCCACCATCAGTTCCTCGCCAAGGGACTGCGCTACCTGGACGAGGACGCGTCCGCGTCCGACGATCCGTTCGCATCGACGCGGCTCGAGGAGTTCCTGCGCCGGACGCTCGCCGAAATCCTCGGCCTCGCCGACGGCTACTGCCGGGGACGCGGCGGCTCGATGCACCTGCGCTGGGCCGAGGCGGGTGCGATGGGCACGAACGCGATCGTCGGCGGCGGCGTGCCCATTGCGAACGGCCTCGCCTGGGCGAAGCGGCGGCAGGGGAAGGGCGACGTGGCGTTCACGTTCTTCGGCGACGGGGCGGTGAACATAGGCGCCGTCGGCGAATCGATGAACCTGGCGGCGCTGTGGGACCTGCCGATCTGCTTCTTCATCGAGAACAACGGCTACGCGGTGTCGACGACGGTCCGCGAGGAGACTCGCGAGACGCGCATGTCGTCGCGCGGCGGCGCCTACGCGATCCCGGCGTTGCGCGTCGACGGCATGGATCCGGTCGCGGTGCGCATGGCGACGCGCATGGCGCTCGACGTGATGCGGTCGGGCAGGGGGCCGACCATCATCGAGGCCGAGGTCTACCGCTACTTCCACCACGGGGGCGGGCTGCTCGGCAGCGCATTCGGCTATCGGAGCAAGGAAGAGGAGGCGGCGTGGCGCGAGCGCGACCCGATCGCGCGGATCGCACGTGAGATGATCGCGCGTCGGTGGCTGACCGAGGACGGCAATTCCGCCGTGCGCGAACGCGCCGTGAAGTTGGCGCGGGACGCGACGGATCGTCTGACCGAGGCGAGCGATGGCAAGCGCCGCATCGTGGCGGGCCTCTGGCCGCGTCCGGAGTTTCGCGACGAGGGCCTGCGCGGGGATCTCGCCGAATTCGACGGCGCGCGGTTCGAGGAGCTCGAGACCGCGACGGGCGCGACCGGCGACGTCCGGTTCATCGACGCGGTCGCGCAGGTGATGGCGCGCAACATGGAGAAGGACGAGCGCATCTTCGTGATGGGCGAGGACATCCACCGGCTGAAGGGCGGCACCAACGGCGCGACCCGCGGGCTCGCCGCGCAGTTCCCCGACCGCATCGTGCCGACGCCGATCTCGGAGCAGGGCTTCGCCGGGCTCGCCGGCGGCGTCGCGCTGGAGGGAACCTTCCGTCCGGTCGTCGAGTTCATGTACCCGGACTTCTCGCTGGTCGCCGCCGACCAGGTCTTCAACCAGATCGCCAAGGCGCGCCACATGTTCGGCGGCGCGACGGGAGTGCCGCTGGTCCTGCGCACCAAGGTCGCCCTGGGCACCGGATACGGGTCGCAGCATTCGATGGACCCGGCCGGCCTGTACGCGATGTGGCCCGGCTGGCGCATCGTGGCGCCGTCGACGCCTTTCGACTACGTCGGCCTGATGAACAGCGCGTTGCGCTGCGAGGACCCGGTGCTGGTGATCGAGCACGTCGCGCTCTACACGTCGACCGGACCCGGGCCGCTCGCGGACCTCGACTACTGCATCCCGCTCGGCAAGGCGAAGGTGGTGAAGCCCGGCTCCGCGTTCACCGTGCTCACCTACCTGGCGATGACGCCGCTGGCGGTCCGCGCCGCGGCGGAGATGGGCGTGGATGCCGAGGTGATCGACCTGCGCTCGCTCGATCGCGCGGGCATCGACTGGGAGACGATACAGGCGAGCGTCGGCAGGACGCACAACGTCGTCGTGCTCGAGCAGGGCCCGCTCACCGCCTCCTACGGAGCGATGCTGGTCGACGAGGTGCAACGCCGCTGTTTCGACGACCTCGACCAGCCGGTCGCGCGCATCCACGGCGGCGAGTCTTCGCCGTCGGTCTCCAGGGTGCTGGAGCGCGCCGCGTTCGTCGGTCTCGAGGAGATCAAGGCCGGCTTCGCCCGCATGATGGCCGACCAGGGGCGGCCGGTGGCATGACGTCGAAGGGGCGCCCCGACGACGCCAGTCCTGGCGCGCGGCACGCAGGCCGTCGGACGCCCGCGCGCCGCGCCGCGACGGCGGCGGGAATGCGCGGGCTGCGCGGCACCGATCACGTCGGGTTCACCGTGCCGGACCTCGACGAGGCCGTGCGGTTCGTCGTCGACGTGATCGGCGGCGAGCCGTTCCACGAGCCGGGCCCGTTCGCGAAGGACGGTGACCGGAGACAGGCGCAGCTCGACGTCCCCCGCCGCACGATGAGCCCTCGGGGCATGCAACACGAGCTCGTGAGCTTTCCGCAGGGCAAGGGCAGCGGGCGGGAGACGTCCTCCCGCCCGTGGCACCCAACCCGTCCCGCCGACTGACCCCTCCGGGAGACCCGCCATGCCGATCGAGATCCTGATGCCGTCCACCGGGGGCGACATGACCGAGGGCAACATCGCCCGCTGGGCGGTGAAGCCGGGCGATGCGATCCGCAAGGACGCGGTGCTGCTCGAGATCGAGACCGACAAGGCGCTGGTGGACGTCCCCGCCCCCGGCGACGGCGTGCTCGCGACGATCCTCGCGCCGGACGGCGCACAGCGCGTCAAGGCGGGCGCCGTCATCGGGCTCATCGCGGTCGCGGGCGAGGATCCGGGCGCGCTGCGTGCGGCGGATTCCGCGACGCCCGCGTCGAAGGGTCTTGCACCGCCTCCCGCGGTCGCCGCCGTCGCGGCGGTCGCGGCGCCCGCGGCGAACCGCATCGCGGCGAGCCCGCTGGCGCGCCGGGTCGCGGCGATGGGGCGGATCGATCTCGCGGCGATCCGCGGCAGCGGCCCCAACGGGCGCATCGTGAAGGTCGACGTGGAGCAGGCGGCGAAGCACGCGCCGGCGCCGGCCGCGGTGACGGCGGCTGCCACGGCGGCGACGTCGGGCACGGTTATCGGCGAGCGCGCGGCGGGATCGAGCGTGCCGCACACCGCGATGCGACGGTCGATTGCCCAGCGGCTGACCCAGTCCAAGCAGTCGATCCCGCACTTCTACCTGACGATCGACTGCGACGTCGGTGCGCTGCTCGTGCTGCGCGCTGCGCTCGAGGCCCAGGCAGGATTCAAGCCGTCGCTGAACGACTTCCTCGTGAAGGCCGTGGCGCTTGCGCTGAAGGAAGTCCCGGCGATCAACGCCTCGTGGAGCGACGATGCCGTGCAGCGCCATGCCGGCGTCGACGTCAGCGTCGCCGTGGCCACGCCCGGCGGCCTGGTCACGCCCATCGTCCGCGACGCTGACGCGAAGAGCCTGCGCACGATCGGCGCCGAGATCAGGGCGCTCGCCGAGCGCGCGCGCGCGGGCCCGCTCAAGGCGCACGAGATCCAGGGCGGAAGCTTCACGATCTCGAACCTCGGGATGTACGGCATCCGCGAGTTCTCCGCCATCGTCAACCCGCCGCAGTCCTGCATTCTCGCCGTCGGCGCCTCCGAGCAGCGCGCGGTCGTTCGCGACGGCGCGCTCGCGGTCGCGACGCTGACGACCTGCACGCTGTCGGCCGATCACCGGCTGGTCGACGGCGTGCTGGGCGCCGAATTCATGGGGGCCTTGCGGCGCCTCGTCGAAGCGCCGCTGTCCCTGCTGGCGTGAGGGCGGCATGACGAAGAACCACGACCTGATCGTGATCGGCGGTGGCCCGGGAGGGTACGTCGCCGCGCTGCGCGCCTCGCAGCTCGGGATGAAGGTCGCGCTGGTCGAGCGCGAGCATCTGGGAGGCGTCTGCCTCAACTGGGGATGCATCCCGACCAAGGCACTGCTGCGCTCCGCCGAAGTGCTGGACCTGGTGCGCGACGCTGCGGCGTACGGCGTTCGCGTGGAAGGCGTCTCGCACGACCTCGAGGCGATCGTCGCGCGGTCGCGAGCGGTCGCCGCGCGGCTGCAATCGGGCGTGCGCGGGCTGCTGCGCAGGAGTGCGGTGACGGTCGTCGAGGGACGAGGTCGCCTGTCGGCGCCGCGCACGGTCGAAGTGACCGGCCGCGACGGTGCGCGCAGCGAGCTCGCCGCGCCCCGCGTCATCCTCGCGACCGGCGCGCGGCCGCGCGTGCTGCCGGGTCTCGAGCCCGACGGCGTGCGGGTGTGGAGCTATCGCGATGCGATGACGCCGCGGGCGCTGCCGGCGTCGATCCTCGTCGTCGGCGCCGGCGCGATCGGCGTCGAGTTCGCGAGCTTCTACCGCAGCCTCGGCAGCGAGGTGACGCTCGTCGAGGCGGCCGACCGGGTCCTGCCCAACGAGGACCACGAGATCTGCGCGCTCGCGCGGAAGGCCTTCGAGCGCCGGGGCATGCGCGTGCACACCGGGACCGTGGTGGATTCGCTGCGCCTCGACGACGAAGGCGTCACCGCGACGCTGCGCGGCCCCGCGGGAGCGAGCGAGGTCCGTATCGAGCGCGTGATCAGCGCCGTCGGCATCGAGGCCAACACGGAAGGCCTCGGGCTCGAGGGGACCGGCGTGGAGCTCGACCGCGGCCACGTCGTCGTGGGCCCGTGGCTCGAGACCGGCGAGCCCGGCGTCTACGCGATCGGCGACCTCACGGCGCCGCCGTGGCTCGCGCACAAGGCGAGCCACGAGGCGGTGATCTGCGTCGAGAAGATCGCCGGGGTCGCGCACGTGGCGCCGCTGGATGCGAACCGCATTCCGGCGTGCACCTATGCGCATCCGCAGGTGGCCAGCATCGGCCTGACCGAGCACAAGGCGCGGCTGCGGGGCATCGCCGTGCGAATCGGTTCGTTTCCGTTCGCCGCCAGCGGAAAGGCGATCGCGATGCGGCAGGACGAGGGCATGGTCAAGACGGTGTTCGACGCCCGGACGGGCGAGCTCCTCGGCGCGCACCTGATCGGTTCGGACGTGACCGAGCTGATCCAGGGATTCGCCGTCGCCATGTCGGCCGAGGCGACCGAAGCCGAGCTCGCCCACACGGTCTTCCCGCATCCCACGCTGTCCGAAGCCATGCACGAATCGGTGCTGCAGGCTCTGGGCCGCCCGTTGCATCATTGAGCCACGAAGGCAGGAGCCACCGATGGACAACCCGACTGGCGCGACCGCGACGATTCCGGCAGGAGAGGCGAGCGCCGCAGCGTCGAACAGGACGATCCTCAAGAGCGTGTGTCGCAGCTGCCACGGCGGTTGCGGCGTGAACCTGCACGTCGTGGACGGCCGCCTGGTCAAGGTCGAAGGGGACCGCACGTCGCCGCTCAACAAAGGTCGGCTGTGCCCGATCGGCACGTCGACGCTCGACATCGTCTACCACCCGGACCGCCTGAAGTACCCGATGCGCCGCACAGGCGCGCGCGGCGAAGGAAAATGGGAACGCATCAGCTGGGACGAGGCGCTGGACGAGATCGCGCGGCGACTCCAGGCGATCAAGGACGAGCACGGCGCGCAGGCGATCGCCCTGGGAACCGGAACCGGCCGGCATCACATCCGGTGGGTCTCGCGGTTCGGCCATGCGCTGGGCACGCCCAATTGGTGCGAACCGGGTTTCGCGCAGTGCTTCCACCCGCGCATCAACACGACGATCCTCACGTTCGGCGACCTGCCGGTCAACGACTTCACGAGCGGGACGAAGCCCGAGTGCATCGTCTACTGGGGACACAACCCGATGAACTCGGGTCCCGACGGCGAGACGCGGTTCGTCGTGCGCGATTCGCTCGCGGGCAAGCCGAAGACGATCGTCGTCGACCCGCGGCGAACCGAGCTCGCGAAGGAGGCGGACCTGTGGCTGCAGCTGCGTCCCGGCACCGACGACGCGCTGGCGCTCGCGATGCTGCACGCGATCATCGAGGAGAAGCTCTACGACGCCGCGTTCGTTGCCGAGTGGACGCACGGCTTCGAGGCGCTCTCCGAGCGCGTGAAGCGCTACAGCCCCGAGTGGGCGGCGCCGATCACGTGGGTGCCGGCGGAGAAGATCCGGGCCGCCGCGCGGCTCTACGCGGCGACGAAGCCGTCGATGATGGAGTGGGGCTGCGCCATCGAGCACACGCCCAACACCATCCAGACGGTGCGGGCGATCTCGATGCTGCCGGCGCTGACCGGCAACGTCGACGTGCCCGGTGGCTGGGTCTTCGGCATGCACGGGCTCGGACGCTTTCCGAGCCTGATCGAGAACCTCACGCCGGAGATGAGCGCGAAGCGGCTCGGCGCGGACCGGTTCAAGATGCTCGCGGGCGAGGGGGCGGACCTGCCCGCCGCGCACATTCCCACGCTGCTCTCGGCGATGCGCGACGGCGACCCGTATCCGGTCAAGGCGTTCCTCGTGTTCGGCAACAACACGCTCACGACCTTCGGCAACGCGAAACAGGCGTACGAGGCGCTGATGAAGCTGGACCTGCTCGTC
This sequence comes from uncultured Pseudomonadota bacterium, assembly GCA_937898875.1. GTDB lineage: Bacteria > Pseudomonadota > Gammaproteobacteria > Burkholderiales > Casimicrobiaceae > VBCG01. The sequence continues at coordinate 8,839 of CALDKM010000320.1, forward strand.
GTGGCGGACCTCTTCATGACGCCCACCTGCGAGCTCGCCGACATCGTGCTGCCGGCGGCGTCCTGGCCCGAGCTCGACCAGCTCGCCGCGCTGCCGACGATCGCGGGCAACGTCGTCCTCGCCCAGCGCAAGGCGGTCCGCATCGGCGAGTGCAAGGCCGACGAGGAGATCTTCATCGAACTGGCGCGCAAGATGAACTTGCCGGTCGGCACCGAGGACCTGGACGTCGTGCTCGGAGACCAGCTGGCGCGCGGGTGCGGCATGCCGCTGGACGAGCTGCGGGAGCGCGGCTTCCTCGACATGCCGATGCGCTTCCACAAGTACCGGGACAAGGGCTTCAAGACGCCGACCGGCAAGCTCGAGCTCTATTCGACCCGGCTCGAGGCGATGGGCTACGACCCGCTGCCGTACTACGAGGAGCCGCCCGAGAGCCCTCTGGCCACGCCCGACGTCGCGAAGGACTTCCCGCTGGTGCTCACGTCGGGTGCGCGGATCCCGTTCTTCTTCAACTCCGAGCACCGCCAGATCCGGGCGCTGCGCCGCGCCCACCCGAACCCGATCATGGAGGTGCATCCGCAGACCGCGGCGTCGCTGGGCATCAAGCACGGCGACTGGGTCTGGATCGAGACGCTGCGGGGCAGGATCCGGCAGAAGGCCAAGGTGACCGACGGCATCGATCCCCGCGTCGTCCACGTCGAGCACGGCTGGTGGTTCCCCGAGGAACCGGGGCCGGACCACGGCGTCTGGCGATCGAACGCGAACGTCCTGACGCGCAACGGCCCGCCCTACGATCCCGCGATGGGCACCTACCATCTGCGAGGGCTGCTGTGCCGCATCGCGCCGGTGCTTCCCGGCGAGTCGTGATGCCCGTCCGCACCGGGCGGCCGGCGCGCGACCTGCGTCAACGCCGCGATGCAGGGGAGGCGGAAGCGCCGTGCGGACGCGAACCGGGAGATCGTTCATGATGACGACGCGGCGAGCCGTCGCGCAGGCGTAGCCGGTCCGGGACCCGGGCATCGGGCCTTCCCGTGCCGGGAGGTCAGCCGGTATGCTTCGGGCAGCGCCCCCGGAAGGGGGCGATCCGCTTGCCGACATGACCGCCCCCCTGAAGCTCAGCCAGTTGCGTCACCTCGTTGCGGTGGTGGAGGCGGGCACGGTGAGGCAGGCGGCCAAGTCGCTCTTCCTGTCGCAGTCCTCGGTGACCAAGAGCATCCAGCAGCTCGAGGAGGCGGTCGGGGTGCCGCTGCTGCATCGCACGGCGCAGGGCGTCACGCCCACGCCCGCGGGCCGCGCGATCATCGGACGCGCGAAGTCGATCGAGGCCGAGTTGCGCGAGGCGCGCAACGACATCGACAACATCCTAGGTTCGGGAAGCGGCGAGGTTCGCATCGCCGCGTCGCCGACCGTGGCGATGTCGCTCCTCCCGCGCGCGGTGCTGGAGTTCAAGCGGACGCGCCCCCGGGTGTCGCTGCAGCTGCAGGAGGGCGTCTATCCCGACGTCCTGAAGGCGGTGCGCAGCGGCGACCTCGATTTCGCGATCTGCCTTGCGCCGGAGTGGGTGGAGGACGAGACCGTCTCGTTCGAGATCCTGCTAAAGGACAAGGTGGCGCCGGCCGTGCGCGTGGGGCATCCGTTCGAGCGGCAGAGGATGAAGCTGGCGGACCTGCTTTCGGCCGACTGGGTGATCTATCGTCGAGGACAGAGCGGCCGCGACATCTTCGAGCACACCTTCGCGGCCGAGGGCCTGGATCCCCCCCTCGGGACGATCGAGAGCTCCTCGTTCGCCTGCGTGCTCGCGCTCGTCGAGCGTGGCGACTACGTGACGCTGCTGCCGGAGCAGCTCCTCGCGGACCACTCGGTGCGGCGGGGCGTGTCGCAGGTCACGATGCAGACGCCTATGCCGTCGTGGAACGTGGCGGTGATCTACCGTGCCCAGCACGACCTTTCGGGCGTCTGCCAGGCGTTCCTCGACGAGCTGAGGTCGGTCGCCCGGGAGATCGTCGCGGGCGGCAACGTACGCAGGTGACCGGCGCCGCCGCGACCGGGGAGCCCGCGGCGGCGTCGCACTGCCGTTCCCGATCGAGCGAGACGCGAATCGCCTGCCGGTCACGATCGTCACCGGATTTCCAGGCAGCGGCAGGACGACGCTGATCAGCCGCGCGCTGCGCGCGCCTGCACTGGCGGACGCCCTGGTCGTCGTCGACGAGTTCGGTGCGGTCGGCATGGACCACGAGCTCATCGCACGGAGCAGCGACGCCGTGGTCGTGCTCGAGAACGGCTGCCACTGCTGCGCCGTGAAGGCCGACCTGATCTTCCGCCACCATCGCCACGACGCTGGGCGCAGCGGCTCGTGCATCGCCTCGCGTGGCTCGATCGATGGCCCGGTCCCGGCCGCCGCGGCCGTCTCGTGAGCATCACGATGGACGTGCCCGGCGACGAGATCGGCGAACTGCTCGAGGTCGCGGCGCGGCTCGCTCGACGAACGCGCGACGCGGGCCGGCGGGCAGCGTCGGGGCCGCCCGGCCGTTGACGTCCCTGCGCTACGCGCGCCGCGTCCCGGTCGACCGCCGCCGCAGGCGTGCCGTCAGACCTTCCCCTTCCAGGGCACGACGGCGCGCTCGATCCAGCGCATCAGCAGGTCGAACAGGTAGGCGACGATCCCGATCACGATGATCCCCATGATCACGATGTCGGTGCGCAGGAAGTTCGACGCGTTGAGCACCATCTGGCCGAGGCCCGTGTGGGCGGCGACCATCTCGGCGGCGACGAGCGTCGTCCAGCCGAACCCGATCGCGATGCGCATGCCGACCAGGATCTCGGGCAGCGCCGAGGGCAGCACCACGTGGAGGATGACCTGCCAGTACGACGCCCCCATCGAGTACGCGGCGTGCATCTGCTCCTGCGAGGCGCTGCGCATGCCGGAACGCGCCGCGAGCGCGAGCGGAGCGAAGCACGCGAGGTAGATCAGGAGCACCTTCGGCAGCTCGTCGATGCCGAACCAGATGATGATGAGCGGCAGGTAGGACAGCGGCGGAAGCGGCCGGTAGAACTCGATCGGCGGGTCGAAGATGCCGCGCGCGACGCGGGACATCCCCATCGCGATGCCGACCGGGATCGCAGTGACGCACGCGAGGAGGAACGCCGAGAAGACCCTCAGCATCGACGCGAGGAAGTGATCCCACAGCGGCCTGTCGTTCGCGGTGCCGGTCAGGTACTCGACGAACTGCTGGTAGACGGTTACGGGCTTGGGCAGGAACAGCGGCTTGATCAGGCCCATCTCGGTGACCGCGAACCAGATCACGAACAGCGCGACGATCGTCGCGACGCTGATCCCGACGCTCGAACCCTCGCCGGGAGTCCTGAACGCCGAGGTCCTCGGGGGCGGGGCGGGGCTCGGGGCGTCAGGCATCGGGGACCTCCCGCTGGTGGATGATCGAGAGCACTTCCTCGCGCATCGCGATGAACGCGGGGTCGCTCTTGACGGCGCGGGCGTTGCGCTCGCGAAGGAACCGCCGCGAGAACGGCACGTCGTCGTAGGTGTGGGTCACGCGTCCGGGCGACGGGCTCATCACGATCAGGCGCGTCGACAGGAAAAGCGCCTCCTCGACCGAGTGCGTGATGAAGAACACCATCTTGCGCGACGCCGCCCACACGTCGATCAGTATCTCCTGCAGCTGCTCGCGCGTGAACGCGTCCAGCGCGCCCATCGGCTCGTCCATCAGCAGCACGGCGGGGTCGTTCGCGAGAGCGCGCGCGATGCCGACGCGCTGCTGCATGCCGCCCGACAGCTCGTGGATGGCGCGGGCGCCGAACTTCTCGAGCCCCACCAGAGCGAGCTTCTCCTCGGCGATCCGCCGGCGCTCCGCGGCGGGCACGCCGCGCATGCGCAGGCCCAGCGCGACGTTGTCCCGTACCGACAGCCAGGGCATCAGCGCGTGCTTCTGGAACACGACGCCGCGGTCGGCGCCGGGGCCCGTCACGGCTCGACCGTCGAGCATGATCACGCCCGTCGACGGGGCGAGGAAGCCGGCGATGACGTTCAGCAGCGTCGTCTTGCCGCAGCCGGAGGCGCCCAGGGCCACGACGAAGTCGCCACCGCGCATCTCCAGGTCGACGTTCGCGAGCGCGGTGAGCACGCCGCCGCGCACCGCGTAGTTCACCGAGACGTCCTGGATCGCGAGCGTGGGCATGAGGGGGTTCGTCGGAGGCGCTGCGCGCACAAAAAAGGGGCGGCCCTCGACGGACGCCGCCCCTTCGTCGACGAGACGCGTTACTTGCCGAGCGCCTTCCGGATGTACTCGGTCGTCACGAACGCGCTGTAGTCGGGCTTGAGGTCGGTGATCCGGCCCTGCTCCTTGAGGAACGCGGCCGTGTCCTTCATCGCCTTGGCCGCGCCGCCCCCGAGCCACTTCGGGCCGAGCTGTTCCTCGGCGGAGGGGAAGGTGTAGAGCGCGAGCGTCGCCGGCACGTCCTTCACTTCGGCCTTGGTCCACTTGGCGATCGCCTTCGCCTGCGGCGAATCGACCCCCCACTTCGCCTTGTTGGCGCGGTAATCGGCGTCGGCCTTCGCGAGCGCCTTCACCAGTGCGACCATGAACGCCTGGTTCTCCGACGCCCACTTCTTGTTGACGATGATTCCGTCGAAGGTCGGGTAGCCGAGCTTGCCGATCGAGGTCGAGTCCGCCAGCACCGTGCCGTTGCCCTTGATCTTGGACAGCACCGGATCCCAGATGAACGCCGCGTCGAGGTCGCCGCGCTCCCAGGCTGCGCCGATCTCGGGCGGACGCAGGTTCAGGATGTTGACGTCCTTCGGGTTCACGCCGCTGTGCTGGAGCGCGGCGAGCAGCTGGTAGTGCGCGGTCGACACGAACGGCACGGCGACCTTCTTGCCCTTCAGGTCCTTGATCGAATTGATGCCGCTGCCCTTGCGCGCGATCAGCGCCTCGGCGCCCGCGATGTCGTCGAGGATCCAGAAGAGCTGGATGTCCTGGCCCTGGCTCGCCGCGGCGGTGATCGGCGAGCTGCCGGCCTCGCCGAGCTGAACGTCGCCGGAGGCCATCGCCTTGATCACGTCCCCGCCGCCGCCGAACATGCGCCAGTTGATCTTGTAGCCCGTGGCCTTCTCGAGCTCGCCGGATTCCATGACCGTGCGCAGCGGCACGATCATGTCCTGGTGGGCGAAGGTCACGGTCTTCTGGGCGAAGGCAGGGGCGGCCGTGAGGGCCGCCAGGACGAGTCCAGCCGCGAAACGTTTCATCGAAATCTCCCCGGGTGTGACGTGGAACGTCGGTGGCGAATGCTAGAGCGCCGCGATCGTCTTCCGCAAGATGTCGACGATCATATCGATATGCGACTTCTCGGCGATGAGCGGCGGCGCGACGATCGCCGCGTCGCCGGTGGTCTTGAGGTGGAGCCCGTTGTCGAACAGCTTCTTCTGGAGCGCGTGGCCGCGCCTGCCGGGCGTCCCGTCGACGGCGACGTCGATCCCGCCCAGCAACCCGTAGCCGCGGATGTCGGTGACGAGCGGCAGGTCCCTGAGCGAGAAAAGCGCGTCGAGGAAGTACGGCGACAACGCACGCGCGCGCTCGAACAGCCCGTCGCGCCTGTAGATGTCGAGGGTCGCGAGGCCCGCCGCGCAGGCGGCCGGGTGGCCGGAGTACGTGTAACCGTGGAAGAACTCGATCGCGCCTTCGGGCGCGGCCGCCATGATCGTGTCGTGGATGCGCTCGGAGATCGCGACCGCGCCCATCGGCTGCGCGCCGTTCGTGATCGCCTTCGCCATCGTGATCACGTCGGGCGTCACGCCGAAGCTCTGCGCGGCGAACGCCTGGCCGGTGCGGCCCCAGCCGGTGATCACCTCGTCGAACACGAGCAGGATCCCGTGCTGGTCGCAGATCTCCCGCAGACGCTTCAGGTATCCCTTCGGCGGCACGAGGACGCCGGTCGAGCCGGCGATCGGCTCGACGAAGCACGCGGCGATGTTCTCCGCCCCGTGGAGGTTGACGATCCTCGCGAGGTCCTCGGCAAGGTCCGCCCCGTGGGCGCCTTCGCCCGGGACGAAGAAGTTCTCCTTGAGGTGCGTGTGCCGCATGTGCGCGATGCCCGGGAGGCCCGTGCCGAACTTGCGGCGGTTGTTCACGAGGCCCGAGAGCGACACGCCGCCGAAGTTGACGCCGTGGTAGGCACGCTCGCGCGACACGAACACGTTGCGGCTGCCCTGGCCGCGCGCCTGGTGGTAGGCGAGCGCGAGCTTCATCGCGCTCTCGACGGATTCGGAGCCCGAGTTGCAGAAGAATATGCGGTTCAGGTCGCCGGGCGTCAGTTCGGCGACGCGCGTCGCGAGCTCGAACTGCTTCGGGTGACCGCGCAGGAACGGCGCAGTGAAGTCGAGCTCCGAAAGCTGCCTGCCGACCGCCTCGGCGATCTCTCTGCGGCCGTGCCCCGCCGCGCAGCAGAAGAGCCCCGACGACGCGTCGATCAGCTTCTCTCCGCGGTCGTTCCAGAAGAACATCCCCTCCGCGCGGACGATCATCTTCGGATCGGCCTTGAACTCGCGGTTGGGCGTGAACGGCATCCAGTACTCGTCGAGCGAGATCCGGCGTGCCTCGACCTTGTCTCGCAGCGTGAATTCGGCGTGGCCCATCGTGCGTCTCCGGTGGCGTCCGAGCCGCGCCCGGGAGGCGCGGCTCTGGAACAGGGGATGGTACGCTCTTGTAACGGCAAGGCGCCGCCGTCCACTAGGGCCAGATGAGGGGCGGTCGTGAGGCCAGCCCGGCCCCGTGCGCGTTGCGGCGCAGCATCCGCCCGATGGCGCTGGAGCCCCGATGACCGTCCGGACCGACCCGCCGATGTGGAACCAGCTGGTCCCGCTCTCGTTCGAGGGCCGGATGAGCCTGCAGGCGCAGATCCGGGAGATGCTCACGGGCGCGATCCTCGACGGCCGGCTGCCGACGGGCGTCGCGCTTCCTTCGACCCGCGAGCTCGCGCAGCAGCTCGGCGTCGCGCGCAACACGGTCGCGCTCGCCTACGAGCTCCTCGTCGACGAGGGCTACCTCGTCACCCGCAACCGCAGCGGCCACTACGTGAATCCGGAGATCGTCGCCGGCCGCGCCGCGGCGCCGGCCGCACCCCCGCCGTCCGCGCTTCCCGAGGCGGGATGGGCGGCGCGCATCCGGCACCCGGTCGCACGGCAGCGCAACATCGTCAAGCCGCGCGACTGGCAGAGATACCCGTTTCCGTTCCTCTACGGGCAGATCGACCCGGCGCTGCTGCCGATCCCCGGGTGGCGCGAGTGCAGCCTGCAGGCGCTGTCGGGTGCCGAGGTGCGCGGGTGGGCGGGCGACCTGATCGACAGCGACGACGCGCTCCTGATCGAGCAGATCCAGACGCGGCTCCTCGCCCGGCGGGGCGTCTTCGCGAGCGCGGACGAGATCCTCGTCACGGTCGGCGCGCAGCACGCGCTCTTCCTGATCGCGACGCTGCTCGTCTCTCCCGCGACGACGGTCGGCGTCGAGGATCCCGGCTACCCGGACTCGCGCAACATCATGGCCGCCCGGACGCCGTCCGTCGTCGCGCTGCCGCTCGACGCGTCCGGGCTCGCGCCGTCGCCCGGCCTCGACGCCTGCGACTACGTCGTGCTCACGCCGTCGCACCAGTGCCCGACCAACGTGACGATGC
>CALDKM010000321.1:0-5483 GCA_937898875.1 uncultured Pseudomonadota bacterium
ACGGCGTCGAGCTCCGCGTGTGGCGCGCCTGGGCCCCGCTCCTCGCGCAATGCCCGTCGATCGCGGCGTGGCCCCGTGCCGCGCGCGCGGGCGTGGCGTCGGTCCTGCGCGCCAAGGCGCGAGACGAGTTCGCGTTCCAGCGTTCGCTGCTCGCGCACGCGCGCCTCTGCGCGGCGCTCCGCGCGCTCGAGCGGTCGCCGGCGGCGCGCGTTTGATACAATCGCGGTCTTTCGCCATCCGCTTCGCGCGGGCGATCCGCCTCGCGCTCCCCCCCGATGCCGTCCTCCGCAAAGAAGCCCGCCCGCGCATGGCGCGTTCGCCGATCCCCGGTCCACGGCCGCGGCGTCTTCGCCGCGCGCACGATCCGCAAGGGTGAGACCGTCATCGAGTACCGCGGCAAGCGCATGACCTGGGACGACGCCTGCGAACAGCCGGCCTCCGACGACGCGGATCCGTACCACACCTTTCTCTTCTCGCTCGACGACGGCCGCGTGATCGACGCCGCGATCGGCGGCAACGCGGCGCGCTGGATCAATCATTCCTGCGCGCCCAACTGCGAGACCTACGAAGACGAGCGAGGCCGGGTGTTCGTGGCCGCCCGCCGCACGATCCGTCCGGGCGAGGAACTGTCGTACGACTACAAGCTCGAGATCGAAGGCAAGGTGGGCCCGCGCATGCGCAAGGCGTACCTCTGCCGCTGCGGGGCGCCCCGCTGCCGCGGAACGATGCTCGCCTGACGGCGCGTCGCGGGCGCGAAGCGCCAGGGCGTCGACGGGATTGCGTTCGGGCACTGCGCGCTCGCCGCGGCGAGCGTCGGCGGGTGCGAGGCATGCGCGCAGTCGCACGCGAACCTGCCGGAAGACCCGGGCTTCACGCCGAAGCGGATTCGTGCCGCGGACCGCATTGCCGCAACCGTGAACGCGGCCGCGCCCGCGCTTGCGGTGCCGGCGGCGGAAGCGCGCGAGCCGGCGTTCGCTGCGGCGTCGCCCGCGAGTCTCAACCGGCGCTCCGCGAGATGCACGCCGCGAAGAACGCGGCGCGGTGCCGGTCGGGCGCCTTCGGACGGTCGTAGACGTCCTCGGCGGCCGACCTCAGGAAGTTCTCGTCGTCGACGTCCTTCACGAACCACCGCAGCGCGGCCGGGAACGCGCGGATCGCGACGAAGTCGCCCTCCATGCGATCGAGGAACGCTTCGCGCGACAGTCCGTTGTCGCGCGAGGCCGCCGCGTTGCCGATGAAGTCCGACCCTTCGATGCACTCGACGAGCGACGACGGCGCTGCGGGAGCCGCAGCGGGGGCAAGCGCCGACAGGCCTGCGACGGCCGCGACGCAAGCGGCCGCGACCCTCGATCCGGATCGCCTCATGATCTGCTCCTGCGGCCCTCTGCGCGGGTCCGCCGGGGAATCGTAGTCCGCGCGCGCGCCGTCCGCATCTTGCCCCGCAGCAACGCGGCGATTGCGCCCCGCGGCGGCGGTCGTCACAATCCGGACGCCCGCCCGTTCCGCGGATCGAGACCCTCCCCATGGCCCGAAAACTCCACGCCGCTCCCACCGGCCGGCTCGTCGTCATCGAGCACCATTCGCGGGCGCTCGCCGGCAACCCGCTGGGCGATCCGCACGTTCGCCGCCTCCCCGTGTGGCTGCCGCCCGGGTACGACTCGGGTACCGTCCGCGGCCTTTCGTCGGGACGCGGCCGCCGCTACCCGGTGCTGTTCGATCTCGTGGGCTTCACCGGTTCGGGTCTCGCGCACGTCAACTGGCGCCCGTTCGACGAGAACGTGCCCGAGCGCATCGCCCGCCTCCTGCACGACCGGAGGATGGGCCCGTGCATCGTCGTCTTCCCGGACTGCTTCACGAGCCTGGGCGGCAACCAGTACGTGAACTCGACCGCCGTGGGGCGCTACGCCGACTACCTGACGCGCGAGCTCGTCCCGCTGGTCGACCGGGAGTTCCGCACGCTCGCCTCGCGCGATCACCGCGGTTGCTTCGGCAAGTCCTCGGGAGGCTACGGCGCGATCGTCCACGGGATGCGGCACGCCGACACCTGGGGGGCGGTCGCCGACCACTCGGGCGACGCGATGTTCGAGTTCTGCTACTACACCGACCTTCCGCGAACGCTGAACGAGCTCGACCGCTACCGCGCGCCGAAGCGTCGACCCGGGCGGATCGACACGGCGCGCGATGCGCGGCGGTCGGCGAACGGGCGCGACGATGGTCGCATCGGGCGCTTCCTCGAGGCGATCTGGGCGAAGGACAAGCTGACCGACGCCGAGGTCCACGCGCTGATGATGATCGCCATGGCGGCGACCTACGATCCGCATCCGCGCGACCCGCTGGGCTTCCGGATGCCGGTGAACCTGGAGACCGGCGCACTGATCCCGGCGCGCTGGCGGCGCTGGAAGGACAACGACCCGGTCGAGATGGTGCGCCACCACGTGGCGGCGCTGAAGTCGCTTAAGGGGATCTACATCGACTGCGGATGGCGCGACCAGTACCACCTGCACTACGGCGCGCGCATGCTCGCGCTCGAGCTCGCACGGCGCGGCATCGGCCACGTCTACGAGGAATTCGACGACACGCACTCGTCGATCGACTACCGGATGGACGTGAGCCTGCCTTTCCTCTACCGGGCGCTGAAGCCCTGACGGGCTCCTTCCGGCCCCGAACGCCATCGCGAGGGCGGGCGGGGCGCCACCGACCGCCGGCTGCCGGGGAGCGCCGTCCCCGGCCGCGAGCGCGCCCGAGGCGGCGTCCCGCCGCGCAGCCGGGGGGACCCGCATGCCGCACCCGCGGCATGAGGCACACTGGCGGTTCCCTGCCGTCCCTTTCCGGAATTCCCCCATGCGAGCTCTGCGCTACGACCGCTACGGCCCTCCCGACGTGCTCGAGCTCGTCGAAATCGACGAGCCCGTGCCGCGCGCAGGCGAGCTCAAGGTTCGCGTCGCCGCGGCGAGCCTCAATCCGCTCGACGTCAAGGTGCGGGCCGGGCACACGCGCTTCGTGCCGATGTTCGAGCGCCCGCCTCGCGGCACCGGCGTCGATTTCTCCGGCACCGTCGTCGGGACCGGCGGCGGCGACGTCGGCGGCTGCTTCCCGGGAGCGCGCGTGTTCGGCGCCGTCTCGCCGTTCCGGCGCGCCGGAACGTTCGCCGAGTTCGTCTGCGTGACGCCCGGCGAGATCGCCCCCACTCCCGCATCGGTCACCGACGAGCATGCGGCGGCCCTGCCGATCGCGGCCGGGACGGCCGTGCAGGCGCTCACCGACGAGGCACGCCTGGCGGCGGGGATGCGTGTGCTCGTCAACGGCGCGGCCGGCGGCGTCGGGCATTACGCGGTGCAGTACGCGCGCCACCTCGGCGCGCACGTGACCGCGACCTGCGGACCGGACAACGTTGCGTTCGTGCGCGAGCTCGGCGCCGACGAGGTTCTCGACTACACTCGCGAGGACTACGCCGGCGCGACGGTTCCGTTCGACGTGATCTTCGACACCACGGGCCACGCGACCTGGCGGGCCTGCCGGCGCGTCCTCGCGCCCGACGGGGTCTACGTGAACACCAGCCCCGACACCGCTTCGGTCGTGACGACGCTCGGCGAAAAGGTCGCCGCGCGCATCGCCGGCCGCCAGCGCGTCGTCCCGTTCGTGCTGAAGCCGCGCGCCGAGGCGTGGCGCCGCCTCGCGAAGCTCGCGGAGGCGCGCGCGATCGTCCCGCACGTCCGTGCGACGATCGGTCTCGCGGACGTCGCGGAAGCCGAGCGGCAGATCGAGACCGGCCACGGCCGTGGCAAGATCGTCGTCCTGCCCTCCCGATGACATGGATCCGCCATGCCGATCCTGATGATGATTGCCCGCCTCGCACTCGCCGCGTCGCTCGCGCTGGCGACCCCTGCGCACGCGGGCTACGGCGTAACGCAGGCGATGCCGGTCCCGAACGCCGATGCCGAGGTCGCGGCCGAGTCGCTGCGCAACGGCGACTGGCAGCGCGCGATCGACGGCTTCCAGGCCGCGCTCAGGGCCGAGCCGGACAACGCGGAATTCCACGACGGCCTCGCCTGCGCGTACCTCAAGCGCGGATCCCGCGAGCTCGCGTTCCGGCATTTCCGCGAGGCGCTGCGCATCGACCCGAACCTCCGGAGCGCGCACGCGAACGTCGGCGAAGCGTACCTCGCGGTCGGCGACAGGGAGAAGGCGCGTGAGCACCTCGCGGCCCTCGAGCAGATCTGCCCCGGCCGCGCGTGCCAGGAATACGTCGACCTCGAGCGCGCGATCGCGGCCGCGAAGTGAGCGTCGGCGGGATGCCGCCGGCAGAAGCGTCTGCATTGGCGTGCGGCGCCTATAATGGGCGCGTTCCCCGAGGCAGGGCGATGTCGATCAACCATTCCCGAACCGTCGCGATCGCGGCCATCGTGCTCGCCGCCGCGCTCGTTTCCTGCGGCGTGCCGCCCGACCCGTCGCGCGAGCAGCCTGCCCTCGCGACCTCGGTCGCCGACGCGCTGCCCGCGCTCAAGGCCGCCGGCATCAGCAAGATCCACGCGTGGTCCGATCGATCCGAGCAGCCCGTGCAAGTGAGCTCGGCAGGCGGTCCCCTCTACTTCCCGTATCCGCAGGGCCTGCCGCTCGCTCGCTTCGCGCTTCACGCGGACGCCGACCGGATCCGGGTGTTCTCCGACGACTACGATCCCGCCGCCCATGACCGCTACGTCGAGGCGATGCGCCGCGTGATCGCACAGGCCCTGCGCCTCGCCGGCGACAACAATGCCAGACTCGAGACGCGCGAGAAGGCGTCGCGCTGACCGACCACTCACGAGCAAGGGAGCCGAAGATGCGCTGGGGCGACATGCGACGCAGCGAGAACGTCGAGGACCGCGGCGGTTCGTCCGCTGGCGGCCGCGGCGTGCCGCTCGGCGGCGGGATGAAGATCGGCGGGGGCACGCTGATCGTGCTCGTGATCCTGTCGCTGGTCTTCGGGATCAATCCTCTGCAGTTCCTCGGGATGATGGGGTCCGACGTTTCCCCGCCCGTGCCGCAGGCGCCGCCGCCGTCCGCCTCGCCGTCGGCACCGGACACCGGCGCCGCGGGTTCGCGCGCCGGCACGGCTGCGCCCGCGCTGCGCAAGGAGTTCGCCGCGCGCGTCGTCGGCGACACCGAGGACGTCTGGAACGCGCTCTTCGAGGCGATGTACCAGAAGCGCTACCCGCCGACGACGCTCACGCTCTACACCGGCGCCGTGCGTTCGGGCTGCGGCGTCTCGAGCGCCGCGGCGGGCCCGTTCTACTGCCCGGCGGATCAGCGCGTCTACCTCGACACGAGCTTCTTCGACGAGCTCTCGCGCCGATTCGGCGCGCCCGGCGACTTCGCCCAGGCCTACGTGGTCGCGCACGAGGTCGGCCACCACGTGCAGAACCTGACCGGCGCGATGCGCAGGTTCGAAAGCGAGGCGCAGCGCCTAGACGAGCGGCGCCGCAACGCGCTGTCGATCCGCCTCG
>CALDKM010000322.1:0-8849 GCA_937898875.1 uncultured Pseudomonadota bacterium
CGAGGAAATAGGAATCGACGCCGCGAGGCCCCGTGCCTATCATTGGCTTCGCCCGCACGGCTCACGGGAGGATAGAAGCGAGCCGGCGTGCGTGCCGGTCGCGGCGGGATGGCGGTCGGAACACGATCGCGGTCGGTCGCGGTCGTCACTGATGCGCGAAGAGGCGGAACGACGACGAACACGCCCGGAGGGGATCATGAAACGAACCACGTCTTTGCTGGCAGCCGCGATCGTCGGCGCAACCGCGAGCCTCGGCGCTGCAGCGCAGGAAGTCACGCTCAAGGTGCACCATTGGGGCAGCCCCAAGTCGCCGCAGCACGTGTCGATGCTCGTGCCCTGGTGCGAGAAGGTCACGAAGGAATCGAACAACAGGATCAAGTGCGACGTCTTTCCGTCGATGCAGCTCGGCGGGTCGCCGCCGCAGCTCTACGACCAGGCGAAGGACGGCGTGGTCGACGTGATCTTCACGATCCCCGGCTACACGGCCGGCCGCTTCCCGCTGATCGAGGCCTTCGAGCTCCCGTTCATGGCGACCACCCCCGAGGCGACGAGTCGCGCCGCCTGGGAGTTCGCGAGCACGCACGCGAAGGACGAGTTCAAGGAGACGAAGCTCATCGCGGTCAACGTCAACGGGCCGTGCAACGTCTACACGGTGAAGCAGCCGGTCCGCACGCAGGCGGACTTCAAGGGCCTCAAGGTGCGGGCGCCCAACCGGCAGACCAGCAGCATGCTGGCGATGCTGGGCGCGACCCCGGTGGGGATGCCGCTGCCCGGGATTCCGGAGGGCCTGTCGAAGGGCGTCATCGACGGGGCGATCGTGCCCTACGAGATCGCGCCGTCGATCAAGCTCGACGAGCTGACCAAGTTCGTCGCCGAGACCGACCGCAGCCAGCCCGCGATGTGCGCGACGATCTTTGCGACGGCGATGAACCTGGCCAAGTACCAGTCGATGCCCGCCGACCTGCGCGCCGTGATCGACCGGAATTCCGGGCTCGAGACGTCGGCGACGTTCGGCCGCATCCAGGGCGACGCCGACGTGCCGGCACGCAAGAAGATCGTCGAGGCGGGCGTCAAGATCAACGTGATCCCGGCCGACGAGCTCAACCGCTGGCGCAAGGCCACCGATGCGCTCGACGACCAGTGGGCCGCCGCGGTCTCCGCGAAAGGCCAGGACGGCAAGGCGCTGCTGCAGGCCGCCCGCGACCTGGTGAAGAAGCACTCGAAGTAACAAAGCGCCCGTGCCGGGCGGCAGCAGCGCTGCCGCCCGCCGGAAGAATTCCACACACACGGGATACCGATGGCCGACGTCGTCGTCAGCGAGGTACGGTCGCATCACCACGGGCCGGCCGGGCGCCTGCTGATCGCATCGTGCAAGGCGTTCGCGGTCGGCGCGGGCGTCCTGCTGATCTTCATGGCGGCGATGTCGCTCGCGAGCATCGTCGGCCGGACGTTCCTCGGCAAGCCGATCCTGGGCGACTACGAGCTCGTCCAGGTCCTGTGTGCCGCCGCGGTGTCGATGGCGCTGCCCTACTGCCAGCTCGCCCGCGGCCACGTCATCGTCGACTTCTTCACGACGCGCGCGTCGAAGCGAGTGGTCCGCACGCTCGACGTCGCCGCGGGCCTCCTGCTCGCGGCGCTCGCCTTCGTCGTCGCGTGGCGGCTCGCGATCGGCCTGGCCGATTTGAAGCGCACCGGCGACGCCTCGATGCTGATCGGGTTCCCGACGTGGGTGGCGTACGTGCCGATGACGGCGTCGTTCGCACTGCTCGGCTTCGCCGCGCTGTTCGTCGCCCGGGACGACCTGCGGAAGGGTGACGCATGACCGGCGTCGAGCAGGGCGCCGTCATCGGCGTGCTGATGCTCGCGCTGCTGGCGCTGCGCGTCCACATCGGGATCGCGATGCTGGCCGCCGGTTCGATCGGCTACGTGTGGGTGTCCGGCCTCGGACCGCTGCTCAAGTACCTGCAGACCGCGGTCTACGCCCGGTACTCGGTCTACGACCTGTCGGTCGTGCCTCTTTTCCTGCTGATGGGACAGTTCGCCACGCACGGCGGCCTCTCGCGCGCGCTGTTCCAGGCCGGCAATGCATTGATCGGACACTGGCGCGGCGGCATGGCGATGGCGGCGATCTCCGCCTGCGCCGGCTTCGGCGCCATCTGCGGCTCGTCGCTCGCCACCGCGGCGACGATGGGCCAGGTCGCGCTGCCCGAGCTCCGCCGCCAGAATTATTCCCCAAAGCTCGCGACCGCCGCGATCGCAGCGGGCGGAACGCTGGGCATCCTGATCCCTCCGTCGGTGCCGCTCGTGATCTACGCGATCCTGACCGAGCAGAACATCGCGAAGCTCTTCATGGCCGCGTTCCTTCCCGGCATCATCGCGGCGGTCGGTTACATGGTCGTGGTCGGCATCATCGCCCGGGTCTCGCCGGAGCAGGCGCCCGCGGGCGCACGATTGCCGTGGATCGAGCGGCTCCGGGCGCTCGTCGACGTGTGGCCGGTCGTACTGATCTTCCTCGTGGTCATCGGCGGGATCTACGGCGGGATCTTCACCCCCACCGAGGCGGCGTCGATCGGCGCGCTCGCCACGGCGTTCGTCGCCTGGCGCTCCGGCGGCCTAAAGGGGCGCGGGTTCCTCGACTGCGTCTACGGCACCGCGGCGGCGACCGGGATGATCTTCCTCATCATGCTCGGCGCGGACATCCTCAACGTCTTCCTCGCGCTGACGATGCTGCCGAAGGAGCTCGCCGCCTGGGTCACCGGGCTCGGCATTCCGCCGCTCGGCATCCTCGCGACGATCATCCTGATCTATCTCGTCCTCGGCTGCATCATGGACAGCCTGTCGATGCTGCTCCTGACCATCCCGATCTTCTTCCCGATCATCATGGGCACCGACTTCTGGGGCCTGGCGGACGACCCGAAGGCGATCTGGTTCGGCATCCTGGCGCTGATGGTCGTCGAGATCGGACTGATCACGCCTCCGGTCGGCATGAACGTGTTCATCATCAGCAGCATGGCGCGCGACGTGCCGATGATCGAGACGTTCAAGGGCATCGTGCCGTTCCTCGCGTCGGACCTGCTGCGGGTACTCCTGATCGTGTTCGTGCCGTCGGTCGCCCTCGTGGCGCTGAAGCTGTAGCGGCCGACACTCCGCGCCGCGGGTCGCCGGGCCGGCGCACCGGAATCCATGGAGGCCCGACGCGACGCCACGACGCACCCGACCGGGCCGCCGCAGGACCCCCCGGAAGCGCCTTCCGTCGGTGGTCATTGACAAGCCTCCGCCGGGTTGCGACGCTTCGCAGGCCATGCCTCTCCGGGCGAACCTCCAGAAGCTCGTCGAACGGGCGCGCCAGCTGCCTCCGCTGCCGGCCGCCATCGTGTACCCGTGCGACGTCGATTCGCTGCAACTGGCGCTGGCGGGCGCCTTCGCCGGCTACCTCGCGCCGACCCTCGTCGGCCCCGAAGCCCGCATCCGCGATACCGCGAACCGTGCGGGGCTCGACATCTCCCGGCTCCCGATCGTCGACACCGCGGACGACGGGGCCGCCGCGGCAGATCGCGCTGCGCAGCTCGCGCGCGAAGGCCGCGTGGAGGCGCTCGTCAAGGGGATGGTCTCGGACGGCACACTGCTGACGCCGGTCGCGGCGCCGGAGAACGGGCTGCGGACCGACAGTCGGCTCTCGCACGCGACACTGCTCGACGTCCCCGGGCGTGCGCAACCGTTGATCGTCGCGGACGACCGTCTCAACGTGGCACCGACGCTCGCCGCGAAACGCGACATCCTCTCCAGCACGATCGGGCTCGCGGTCTCGCTCGGAATTGCGAGGCCTGCCGTCGCGCTGCTCGCCGCCGTCGACGGCCCGTCGGCCGCCTTCGCGTCGACGGCCGACGCGACCGCGCTGAAGGCGATGGCCGCCGGCGGCGCGATGCACGGCGCACGCGTCGAGGGGCCGATGACGCCTGACGTCGCGCTTTCGTCCGAAGCGGCGCGCCAGCAGGGCGCATCGTCGGAGGTCGCCGGCCGCGCCGACGTGCTCGTCGCGCCGACGATGGAATGCGCGGTGATGGTCGTGCGCACGATCGTCGCGGTCACCGGCGCGCTCGCCGCCGGACTGGTGCTCGGCGCACGAGTGCCGATCGTCGCGACCACGCGCGCCGAGACGATGGAAAGCCGCATCGCCTCCTGCGTGCTCGCCTCGGTCGCGGCACGCGCCGTGCGCGGTCGCGGGCCGCTCGATGCGCCGACCTCCGGTGGAGGTGCGCCGGTCCGGGACACGGCGACGCGAGTCGCCGCCTGACGTCAGCCCGGCCCTTCGCGACCACTGCAGCGACGGCGCCGATCAGCGCTTGAACAGGTCGCGCAGCGACCGGACCGCATCCTCGGGCTTCTGCTGCTGAGCGGGAGAGCGCGCCTGCGGCGTCGCCGCGAGCTTGCCGCCTGCGCGCGCGGTCGCGCAGGGACTCGGGTCGTCGCCCGCCGAGAGCAGCGGCGTGGCGAGCATCCCCCAGCCGCCGCTCGCGACGACGCCGCCGATCGCGAGCGCGGTCTTCGCCGCCCCCATCGTGTCGAGGCTTACGCCGGGGCTCGCGATCGGCCCGCTGACGCGCACGACCTCGGCGAGGTCGACCGCCGGTATCCCCGCGACCTTGCGCGAGCGCGGCCGGACCAGAAGGTCGAGCGTCCCGCGCCCGAGGTCGATCGTGCCCGACGCCGACGCCGTGAGGCGCGAGGTCTCGATCGCGAGCGTGCGGTCGGCGTGCGCGACGCCGTCGCGCACCGAGAGCCGCGCGACCATGCACTGGACCTCGGTCGCCTGGTCGACGCGCCGGAACGGGTTGAGCGCGTCGAGGACGCGCGTCAACGCCTCGCCGCCGGTGTCGAGCGCGACGCCCCTGACGCGCGCCGGCCCCACGTCCGCGCGCACCGTTCCGTTCGCTCCCGCGAGGAATCGCTGCGACGACTGCGCGGGTCCCTGCAGGTCGACGGCGAACGTCGTCGTCCCGCCCGAGGCGTTGTGTCCCGGATCGAACCGGCCGAGCAGCCGCGATGCCTCGATGCCGCGCCCGTCCGCGACGATGCGGCCGCGCCCGGTCGCCGCGTCCGCCCGCACGCTGCCCGAGATCCTGCCGCCCGCGATGTCCACGTCGAACGGATCGGCCGCGAGGCGCCCCCCTTCGACGACGACCCGGCCGCGGACGTTCGTCGCCTCGACCCCTTCGCGCACGCGTACCCGATCGACGACGAAATCGAGATCGGCGTCGACGCTCGCGAGCTTGCCCAGCGGCGACGAATCCCCTTTCGCCGGTCCCGGTGCCGGCGACTCCGCGGTCGCGCGAGCGGAGGGACGCGCGCGCGCGAGGTCGACCGTGTCGGCATGCAGCCGACCGCCGATGCGCGGGACCTTGCCCTTCGCTTCGATCTCGACGTTGCCGTCGATCTTCGTCCCGCCGACCGTGCCGGCGATGCCGCCGAGCGCGCAGCGCCCGTCGCGCGCGTCGACCCGCGCTGCCACGCGCCCCGCCTCGGTCGACAGGTCGGGCGCCCACCGCGTCATGCGCTCGCTGCCCGCTTCCCAGGCGATGCCCGCGTCGAGCACCAGCGCGGGCCCGGTGTCGCGACGCTCGGCACGACCCTTAGCGGTCAGAGTAATGCCGCCGCCGACAAGCTTCGCGTCGATGTCGAACGGAACGCGCTCGCGCACCGCGATCGCCGGGTCGCCGGTCGTGGCGGCCAGCGCCCAGCGCGCGCCTTCGTGCTCGAACGTGCCCTGCCACGCGAACCGGCCGCCGTTCTCGGGCGAAACGTCGAGACGCGGGATCGCGACGACCGTCGCCGCGCTGCCGTCCGGAGGGCGCCAGGTGAGCTTCGCATCGACGATCCGGATCGCGCCGGCGAGCGCGACCGGAACCGCGGATGCGGCGCCCTTCCCCGCCTCCGCGCCGGCGGCGGCACCCGCCCCGGCGAGCTGCCAGTTGCCGCGGCCGTCCGGCAGGGTCTCGAGATGGAGATCGAGGCCCTCGACCTCGATCCCGTCGGCGACGACACGGCGCGAGACGAGCAGCGGCCAGGTCGCGACGCCGCCACGGACGACGGCGACCTGCGCGAGCTCGGGCCTCGACGCCCCCGGCGGATTGGCGATCGTGACGTCGTGCGCGACGACCGCGAGGCGCGGCCAGAACGCGATGCTCACCGGCCCGCGCGCGTCGACCCTGCGTCCGGTGAGGCGCGAGACCTCGTCGGCGGCGTAGCGCGCGATCGCCTGCGCGTCGATCGTCGCGTAGGCGACGATGGCCGCCGCGACCGCGAGCGCGACGACCGCCGCCCCCGCGACGGCGATCCAGCGCAACGGCCGCATCGCCTCCATGCGCGCCCCCGGGCCGTCAGGAGGACTTGCGCACGCTGCGCACGCGCAGGTTCGGCACCGCCGCGATCACCTTCGCGCCGGCGACGCAGTCGACGAAGTAGCGCTTGCGGCCGTTGATCTCCTCCTCGACGAGGCCGTGGATGTCCGTGTCGAAGCCGGGGAAGCGCTCGTTGAAGTCGCGCGCGAACTGCAGGTACTTGACGATCTGCCGGTTGAACCGCTCGCCCGGGATCAGGAGCGGGATGCCGGGAGGGTAGGGCGTCAGCAGCGCGCTCGTGACGCGGCCCTCGAGGTCGTCGATCTCGACGCGCTCGATCTCCCGGTGCGCCATCCGCGCGAACGCGTCGGCGGGCTTCATCGCCGGCTCGAGGTTCGACACGTACATCTCGGTCGTGAGCCGGCCGATGTCGTTGGCCTTGTAGATGCCGTGGATCGCGTCGCACAGCTCTTTCAGCCCGATCCGCTCGTAGCGCGGGTACGCCTGGACGAACTCGGGAAGCACGCGCCACAGCGGCTGGTTCTGGTCGTAGTCCGCCTTGAACTGCTGCAGCGCGGTCAGGAGCGTGTTCCAGCGGCCCTTCGTGATGCCGATCGTGAACATGATGAAGAACGAGTAGAGCCCCGTCTTCTCGACGATCACGCCGTGCTCGGCGAGGTACTTGGTGACGATGGACGCCGGGATGCCGGTGTCGGCGAAGTCGCCCTCGACGTCCAGGCCGGGCGTCAGCACCGTCGCCTTGATCGGGTCGAGCATGTTGAAGCCCGGCGCGAGGTCGCC
Organism: uncultured Pseudomonadota bacterium; assembly: GCA_937898875.1. Classification (GTDB taxonomy): domain Bacteria; phylum Pseudomonadota; class Gammaproteobacteria; order Burkholderiales; family Casimicrobiaceae; genus VBCG01. The sequence continues at coordinate 7,140 of CALDKM010000322.1, forward strand.
GAAGCCGTGCCAGCGGTCGCCGGCGCGGATGATCCAGTCGTCGCGGCTGCCGATGCCCTCGGGCGCGAGCTTGTCCGGCCCCCACACCTTGAACCACCACGAGTCGCCGAACTCCTCGTCGACCTTGCGCATCGCGCGCCGGAAGTCGAGCGCCTCTAGGATCGACTCCTCGACCAGCGCGGGCCCGCCCGGCGTCTCCATCATCGCCGCCGCGACGTCGCAGGACGCGATGATCGCGTACTGGGGCGACGTCGACATGTGCATCAGGTACGCCTCGTTGAAGCGCGGGCGGTCGAGCTGCCGCGTCTCGCTGTTCTGCACGAGGATCTGCGACGCCTGCGAAAGCCCGGCGAGCAGCTTGTGCGTCGACTGCGTCGCGAAGATCAGCGCGTCGCGCGAGCGCGGCCGGTCGCGGCCGATCGCGTGCATGCCGCGGTAGAAGTCGTGGAACGTCGCGTGCGGCAGCCACGCCTCGTCGAAGTGCAGCGTGTCGATCCTCGTGCCGAGCAGATCCTTGATCGTCTCGACGTTGTAGAGCACGCCGTCGTAGGTGCTCTGCGTGATCGTCAGGATGCGCGGCTTCGCCTTGACGTCGCGGGCGAACGGGTGCGCGCGGATCTTGCGCTCGATGCTCTCCCAGCGGAACTCGCTCTGCGGGATCGGGCCGATGATGCCGTGGTGGTTGCGCGTCGGCGTCAGGAACACGGGGATCGCGCCCGTCATCGTGATCGCGTGCAGGATCGACTTGTGGCAGTTGCGGTCGACGATCACGACGTCGCCGGGCGCCACCGTCGCGTGCCACACCATCTTGTTCGACGACGACGTGCCGTTGGTGACGAAGAACAGCTCGTCGGTGCCGAAGATGCGTGCGGCGTTGCGTTCGGAGGCCGCGACCGGACCCGAGTGGTCGAGGAGCTGGCCCAGCTCGTCGACCGAATTGCACACGTCGGCGCGCAGCAGGTTCTCGCCGAAGAACTGGTGGAACATCTGGCCGACCGGACTCTTCAGGAAGGCGACGCCGCCCGAGTGGCCCGGGCAGTGCCACGAGTACGAGCCGTCGTTGGCGTAGTGCAGGAGCGCGCGGAAGAACGGCGGCGCGAGGCTGTCGAGGTAGGTCCGGGCCTCGCGCAGGATCACGCGCGCGACGAACTCCGGCGTGTCCTCGTTCATGTGGATGAAGCCGTTCAGCTGCCGCAGGATGTCGTTCGGGATGTGGCGCGACGTGCGCGTCTCCCCGTGCAGGAACACCGGGATCTCGGCGTTGCGGCGGCGGATCTCCTCGACGAAGGCGCGCAGGCTCGCGAGCGCGGGGCTCTCCTCGGGCCTGACGTGCACGAGCTCCTCGTCGTCGATCGACAGGATGAACGCCGACGCGCGGCTCTGCTGCTGCGCGAAGCTCGCGAGATCGCCGTAGCTCGTCACGCCGAGCACCTCGACACCCTCGGCCTCGATCGCCCGGGCGAGCGCGCGGATGCCGAGCCCGCTCGCGTTCTCCGAGCGATAGTCTTCGTCGATGATGACGACGGGGAAGCGAAACTTCATCGATGCTCCTGGGGGCGAGGGCGTCACGGCGCCGGAGGCGGGCGGGTGCCTGCCGCGTGGCCCGGATTGTCGCGCGGTTTGCGGCCGCGCGCGACGATTTGGACCCGCGGCCCGTCGAATGGTGCCGCGGTGCCCGGCGCGCGCGCAACGGCGGCCGGCCGTCGGCCG
>CALDKM010000323.1:0-6574 GCA_937898875.1 uncultured Pseudomonadota bacterium
GGCCCCGTGGCGCAGCCACGGGGATCGACGACGCGCGCCTGCGATCGCCGCGGCGGCCGACGCTCGACGCTCCATCCCCCGTCGACGGGCCGGAGAGGCCGCGGCGTCGCCGCGTCGGCGAGGGGCCCCGTGGCGCAGCCACGGGGATCGACGACGCGCGCCTGCGATCGCCGCGGCGCATCGCGTGTAGAATCGCCGACCGGTCCGAATGCCGCTGCCGGCGACGCGCCCCTCCGCCGGGGTCCGCCGGCAGCGTCTCCCGAGCCATGAACCGCATCGCAGAGCTTCTTCCCCCGTCCAACGTCGCCGTCGGCGTCGATGCCGCGAACAAGCGCGACCTGTTCGCGTCGGTCGCGGGGATCTTCGAGGCCAGCGGCGGCGTGGCCCGCGCGACGGTCGTCGATGCGCTGTCGGCGCGCGAGAAGCTCGGCTCGACCGGCCTGGGCCAGGGGATCGCGATTCCCCACGGCAGGATCAAGGGACTCAGGGACGCGCGCGGCGCTTTCGTCCGGCTCGCGCAGCCGATCCCGTTCGACGCTCCGGACGGCCGCCCGGTCAACCAGGTTTTCGTGCTGCTGGTGCCCGAGCAGGCCACCGAGCAGCACCTCGAGCTCCTGTCGGAACTCGCGCAGATGTTCAGCGAGCGATCGTTCCGGGAGCGCCTCGCCGTGGCGCCGGATGCCGCGGCGACGTGGTCCGCCATCCGGGACTGGGCGCCGGTCGCCTGACCGGACTGCGCCGCGCCCGATGTCCGCCGACACCCATCTGCGGCAGGTCAGCGTCGAGCGGCTCGTGATCGACAACCAGGACCGCCTGGGCCTGCGCTGGGTCGCGGGGCGCGACGGAGGCAATCGCGTGCTCACCGGCGAGGCGGCCCTGAAGCCGACCGTCGGGCAGGTCGGGCACATGAACTTCATCCACCCGTTCCGCGTGCAGCTCCTCGGCGCCGCGGAGATCGCCTACCTGAAGGGGCTGCCCGCGGGCGAGCTCGGCGCCGCGATCGACCGGCTGTTCGAAGGCGACCTGGTCGCGATCGTCGTCGCGAACGGCGAGGCGGTGCCGTCGGATCTGGCGAGGAATTGCGAGGCGCACCACGTACCGCTGCTCGCCTCGCCGCAGCCTTCGCCGCACGTGGTCGACGTGTTCCGCCTCTACCTGTCGCGGGTTCTGGCGGAGTCGACGACGCTGCACGGCGTGTTCCTCGACGTGCTCGAGATGGGCGTGCTGATCACGGGAGCGTCCGCGATCGGCAAGAGCGAGCTGGCGCTCGAGCTCATCTCGCGCGGCAACGGCCTCGTCGCCGACGACATCGTCGAGCTCTACCGGATCTCGCCGGACACCGTCGAAGGCCGATGCCCCGCGGTGCTGCGCGACTTCCTCGAGGTCCGCGGCATCGGCGTGCTCAACATCCGGACGATCTTCGGCGAGACCGCGGTGCGGCCGCGCAAGCTCCTCAAGCTGATCGTGCACCTCGAGGACCACAGCCACGAGGCGTTCTCCGAGCTCGACCGGCTCAAGGTCGAGGCGAACTTCCAGGAAGTCCTCGGCGTGCCGGTGCGCCGCGTCACGATTCCCGTCGCGGCCGGGCGCAACCTCGCGGTGCTCGTCGAGGCGGCCGTGCGCAACTTCGTGCTTAACCAGCGCGGCATCGACAGCACGCTCGAGTTCATCGAGCGCCAGCAGAAGCTGATGGACGACCAGGGATCGGGTGTCGGTTGACGGGGACCCGACGCGCCGCGGCTCCGATGGCGGCGCGTAGGGCGCCGGCCACGGATTCGCCGACTCGACGACCCCGCGCGATCGCTCGCGCCCACCGACGCCTCCCGCTCCGAAGGCGCCCCGATCCCCGACCTCCGGTACCGGATACCTGATCCATGGAACTGGTCCTGATCGGCGGCGTGTCGGGTTCGGGGAAGAGCGTGGCGCTCGCCGCGCTCGAGGACGCGGGCTACGACACGATCGGCAACCTCCCGGTCGCGCTGGTCGTGCCGACCGTCGACCACCTCGCGCGCGCAGGCGAAGCCTCCCGCGTCGCGGTCGCGCTCGACGCGAAGGACGCGCCCGGGCTCCCCGGGATCGGCGCGACGATCGACGTGCTCAAGGCGCGCGGCTGGAACGTGCGCTTCGTGTTCCTCGACACGAAGGTCGAGACGCTGGTGAAGCGCTTCTCCGAGACCCGACGGCGGCATCCGTTCTCGAGCGACGAGCGCACGCTGATCGAGGCGATCGAGCACGAGCGCGGACAGCTCGCCGAAGCGAGGCTGCTCGGGACCGTGCTGGACACGAGCGACCTCCCCGCCGCCGCGCTGCGCAACTGGGTCAGGGACTTCGTGAGCGTCGACCCGTCGAAGCTCACGCTGCTGTTCGAGTCGTTCGGCTTCAAGCACGGCGTGCCGCTCGACGCCGACCTCGTGTTCGACGTTCGCTGCCTCGGCAACCCGCACTACGAGGCGAAGCTCGCGCCGCAGACCGGCAGGGATCCCGACGTCGTCGCGTTCCTCGAGGCGCTGCCCGAGGTCGAGCGCATGTACGGCGACATCTACCACTTCGTCGCGAGCTGGCTGCCCGACTACGCGCGCGACAACCGGAACTACCTGACGGTCGCGATCGGCTGCACGGGCGGCCGCCACCGATCGGTGTACCTCGTCGAGCGGCTCGCGCGCGCGTTCGACCCGCGCTACCAGGTGCTTCGCCGCCACCGCGAGCTGGGTTGAAGGGGAGCGTCCCGGCCCCGACCCTGCACCGTCGCCGCATGTCGGCACGGGGCTTGCGTGCTGCCGGTATCGGCTAACATCGACCGATGCCCGCCTCGCGCACCGTCACGCTCGCCCTGACCGGCGCCTCGGGCATGCCCTACGGCCTGCGGCTGCTCGAATGCCTGCTCGCGGCGGGAACGACGGTCGGCCTCGTCTATTCGCCGGCCGCGCAGATCGTCGCGAAGCAGGAGTGCGACCTGGTCTTCCCGTCGCAGCCGCGCGAGGCTGCGCGCTGGTTCGCCGAGCGCTACCGCGCGAAGCCGGGCCAGCTCGCGGTCTACGGCCGCGACGACTGGATGGCGCCGGTCGCCTCCGGATCCGCGCCCGCCGACGCGATGGCCGTGTGCCCGTGCACGATGGGAACGCTCGGCGCGATCGCGAACGGGCTCGCCGACAACCTGATCGAGCGCGCGGCCGACGTCGCGCTCAAGGAGCGGCGGCCGCTGGTGCTGGTCCCGCGCGAGACGCCGCTCTCCGCGATCCACCTCGAGAACATGCTGAAGCTCGCCCGCGCCGGCGCGACGATCCTGCCGCCGGTGCCGGGATTCTACGGACGCCCGTCGAGCGTCGACGACCTCGTCGACTTCGTCGTCGCGCGCGTGCTCGACCACCTCGGCGTCGCGCACGAGCTCGGGCCCCGCTGGGGCGAGCGACGCGCTCCGCCGCCCGCGGGCGAGGCCTGATGCTCGGGAACCTGTTCGCGTCCGGGCGTTCGCAGGCGGTCTCGACGATCCCCCTGTTCCCGCTGCGCACCGTGCTGTTCCCGGGCGGCCTGCTGCCGCTCAAGGTGTTCGAGCAGCGCTACGTCGAGATGACAAAGCGGTGCCTGAAGGAGGGCCTGCCGTTCGGCGTCGTGATGATCACGTCGGGCGACGAGGTCGCGACGAGTGCAGGCGCGCCGGCCTTCGCGACGTTCGGGACGCTGGCGACGATCACCGCCTGGGACATGCCGGAGCTCGGCATCCTGCACGTGGCCACCGAGGGGCTGACCCGCTTCCAGGTGCGCGAGCACCGCGTGCTGCCCGACCGGCTCGTCGTCGCGGACGTCGTCGACATCCCGACCGAGCCGCGCCTGCCGCTGCCGGCGGACGCCGAGCCGCTCGCGAAGCTGCTCGAGCTGATCGCGGCGCGCGTCGGCCCGCAGAACTTCCCGCCAGCGCACGACTACGGCGACGCGTCGTGGGTCGGCTACCGGCTCGCCGAGCTCCTGCCGCTGCCGCTGTCGATCAAGCAGAGCATGCTCGAGATCAACGACGCGGGCGTTCGGCTGCGGGTGCTCGCGAAGTTCCTCAAGCAGCAGGGACTGCTGTAGGCGCGGGTTCCCGCCTGGGCCGGCGGCTATAATTCGGGGTCACGGAACACGCAGCGAGAGATCCCCATGGCCGGCCACAGCAAGTGGGCGAACATCAAGCACAAGAAGGCCGCGACCGACGCGAAGCGCGGCAAGATCTTCACGCGCCTCATCAAGGAGATCACGGTGTCGTCGCGGCTGGGCGGCCCGGACGCGTCGTCGAACCCCCGGCTCCGGCTCGCGATCGACAAGGCGCGCGACCAGAACATGCCCAAGGACACGATCGACAACGCCATCAAGCGCGGCGCGGGCCAGCTCGAGGGCGTGTCCTACGAGGAGATCCGGTACGAAGGCTACGGGATCAACGGCGCGGCGGTCATCGTCGACTGCATGACCGACAACCGCACGCGCACGGCCGCCGACGTCCGCCATGCGTTCTCGAAGTACGGCGGCAACCTCGGCACCGACGGCTCGGTCGCCTACCTGTTCAAGCACTGCGGGCAGATCGTTTTCGCGCCCGGCACGAGCGAGGCCAGGGTGATGGAGGCCGCGATCGACGCGGGCGCCGAGGACGTCATCACGAACGACGACGGCAGCATCGAGGTCGTGACCGGCCCGTACGACTTCATAGCGGTGAAGGACGCCCTCGGCAAGGCCGGCCTCGAGCCCGAGGTCGGCGAGGTCGTGATGAAGGCGCTGAACGAGATCGAGATGGCCGGCGACGACGCGCAGCGCATGCGGAAGCTCATCGACGCCCTCGAGTCGCTCGACGACGTGCAGGAGGTCTACACGTCGGCGGTCCTGGACGAGGCGTGACGGCGCGCATGCCGATGGAGCTCACGACGACGCCGGCGTTCGAGGGGCGTCGCATCGTCCGCTACCTCGGGATCGTGCACGGCGAGGCGATCGTCGGCGCGAACATCTTCCGAGACATGCTGGCCTCGGTGCGCGACGTCGTCGGCGGGCGCGCGGGCGCCTACGAGAACGTGCTGGGCGACGCGCGCGGCAGCGCGCTCGACGAGATGACCGCCGCCGCGGCGAGGCTCGGCGCCAATGCCGTGGTCGGGATCGACCTCGACTACGAGACGCTGGGAACGGGCGGCTCGATGCTGATGGTGACCGCGACCGGCACCGCGGTCGTCGTCGAGTAGCTCGGCCGTGTCCGGCGCGCGCAGACGAATCCTCGGCATCGACCCGGGGCTGCGCATCACCGGCTTCGGCGTCGTCGACGCGACGGGCAGCAGGCTCACCTACGTCGCGAGCGGCGTCGTTCGCACCGGCACCGGGGGCATGCCTGCGCGCCTCGGCGTCATCGTCCGCGACCTCGCGCACGTGATTGCCGAGTTTTCGCCGGCCGAGGTCGTCGTCGAGCAGGTGTTCGTCAACGTCAACCCGACGACGACGCTCGCGCTCGGCCAGGCGCGCGGGGCCGCGATCGCCGCGGCGGTGCTCGCCGGCCTCCCGGTGCACGAGTACACGGCCGGACAGATCAAGCAGGCGGTCGTCGGCGGCGGCCGCGCCGCGAAGGCGCAGGTGCAGTCGATGGTCGGACGGCTGCTCGATCTCCCGGGGCTGCCCTCGCCCGACGCGGCGGACGCACTCGCCGCCGCCGTATGCCACGCGCACGCCACGACCGGCGTCGGCTCCCTCGCGCGCGGCACGACGCGGATGCGCGGCGGGCGCATGCTGCGCATGCCCGGCCGATGAACCTCCAGGGGCGCGGCGCCCCCTCGGGTGGAGGTGCGCGCAGCGAGCATCGCGGGGGGCTCGCCCGGCGACCCGCTGCGCTCGTCCTCGACATGGACGGCACGCTGCTCGACACCGAGCCGCTGGCCGCGCGCGCCTGGGGCGATGCGGCCGCGGCGCTCGGCCTTCCCTTCGATCCCGAACTGCCGATCCGGCTGATCGGCCGCGGCTTCTCCGACTGCCGCGCGCTGATCGTCGAGCACCACGGCGACGACTACCCGACCGACCGCCTGATGTCGCACTGGCACGCCGCGTACGACGCGATCGTCGAGCGCGAGGGGCTCGTCCTCAAGCCCGGCGTCGAGGCGCTGTTCGAATGGCTCGACGCCGAGGGCATCGCCCGTGCGGTCGCGACGTCGACGCGGCGCGCCCGCGCGCTCGCGAAGCTCGAACAGGTCGCACTCGCGCCCCGCCTGCACGCGCTCGTGGGCGGCGACGAGGTCGAGCGCGGCAAGCCCGCGCCCGACATCTTCCTCGCGGCGGCCGCGCGGCTGGGGGTCTCGCCGTCGGCATGCGTCGTCCTCGAAGATTCGGACGCGGGCGCACTGGGCGCGATCGCCGCCGGCATGATCCCGATCGTGATTCCCGACCTGAAGCCGCCGTCGTCCGACGTCCTGCGGTCAAAGCCGCTCGTCGTCGAGTCGATCCACGCGGCGCTCGCGCTCCTCGCCGCGCTGCCGCGCTGACGGGGGGTGGGGGGGGGGGTGACATCCCCCCGAGGCGAACTTCGTTCGCCCCCCCCCGAGGGGGCGCGGCGCGGTTGGGGCGGCCCGGCGCGCGC
>CALDKM010000324.1:0-4183 GCA_937898875.1 uncultured Pseudomonadota bacterium
CGCGGCACCCCGGGGGCGCCCCGTACCGCCCGGAAGTCCGGGCGGCTGCCCGAGGCGGTCCGCCTCGGGCGAAATGACATTTTACCTTACCCCCCTTCGGGGCCCGTTGGACACGACTGGCCGCCGGTCCGCCGGCTGGCCCCGTCCGGGGCCGGGAGTCAGCCCGAGAAGCCCTTCCCGACCAGGAAGACCTCCCGGCTCCGGTCGCGGCTCGCCTTCGGCTTGCGCACGTAGACCTTGTCGAACCGCTCGCGCATCGCCTTCTCGAACTCGGCGAGTCCCGCGCCCTGGAATACCTTGACCGCGAAATCGCCCCCGGGTTGCAGGTGGTCGCCCGCGAAGGCCAGGGCGAGGTCCGCGAGGCCGACGCTGCGCGCCTGGTCGACGGGGTCGATGCCCGACAGGTTGGGGGCCATGTCGCAGACCACAAGGTCGACGGGCTTGCCGCCGAGCGCGGCCTCGACGGCCGCGAGCCCCTCGTCGGTCGCGAAGTCGGCCTGCACGAACGCGACGCCGGCCACCGGATGCATCGGCAGCGCGTCGATCGCGACGATCGTCGCCTTCGGTCCCAGCCGCTCGCGCAGCACCTGGCACCAGCTTCCCGGCGCCGAGCCCAGATCGACCGCGACGATGCCGGGCCGGAGCAGCTTGTCGCGCTCGTCCAGCTCGAGCAGCTTGAAGGCCGCGCGCGACCGGTAGCCGCGCCGCTGCGCTTCCTGCACGTACGGGTCGTTGACGTGGTCGTGCATCCACGCCTTGCCGAAACGGTGCTTCTTGCGCGTGGGGTTGAGCGGGCCGGGCATGCGGGAGCGAAGGATGGGGCGCGCACGCGGGAACCCGCGGCGCTGCCGCCCCCCATGCCGCACCGCCCATTGTATAGGTGGCTGCGCAGGCGGCGCCCGCCCCCGGGCGTGCCGGCCCTCCCGCCGGGTTGCGGTCGCCTGTCTCGGCCGCGGAACGTTCGGATACACTCGACGCATGGTCACCCTCACACCGTCGCAGCGCCGCGAGCTCCGGGCGCGCGCACATTCACTCCACCCGGTCGTCGCGATCGGCCATGCGGGCCTGACGCCCGCCGTGCTGCACGAGATCGACGTCGCGCTCGGCGCGCACGAGCTCGTCAAGGTGCGCGTGCATTCGGACGACCGCGACGAGCGCGAGGCGCACCTCGCGGGGATCTGCGCAAGCCTCGGCGCCGCGCCCGTCCAGCATCTGGGCAAGCTCCTGATCCTCTGGCGGCCGGCGCCCGAACCCGAGCCCGAGCCGCGCCGGCGCATGAAGCCCGCGAAGTCACCGGGACGCCGTCGCGAGTCCCCGGGAGCGCCTGCGGGCGGCCCGAGGCGGCAAAGCCCGCCCGTGCCGGACGTCGGCGCGCACTCCTCGAAGCATCGGCGGGGTGCCGCGCGCCACGCGTCCCGCGGTTCGTCGCCGCAGGACGAAGCGCCCTCGCCCCGCCGGGACCGGTACTCCGACGCCGCTACGCCCGCCGGTGCACCGCGCCGGCGTCCTGCCGGGACGAAGCCGGCTTCCGCGTTCGGGAAACGCGGAGCGGCGTCGGGCAAGCGTCCTTCGTCGGGTACGAAGCGTCCGCTGCGCGAGGCGAAGCGACCGCCTTCCGGTGTCGTGTACGCGCAGCGCGAGGGAAAGCGTCCGCCGTCGGATGCGAAGCGCCCGCCGCGGGAGGCGAAGCTCCCGTCGTCCGGTGCGAAGCGCCCGCCGCGGGACGCCAAGCGCCCGTCCACGGGTGTGAAGCGCGCGCCGGGGGAGGCGACGCGCCCGTCCTCCGGCGGGAAGCGTCCGCCCATCGGCGCGAAACGCCCGCCGTCGGGGGCAGGACGCCCGCCTTCCGGCACCAGGCGGCCTCCGGCGACCGGGGGCCGCAGTCCGGCCGGCGGGGCGCCGTCGGCAGTGCGTCGACGTCGCCGGCCCACCGGCGGACGATAGCGCGCAGTCTCCTGTGCCGATGGATCCGGCGCGTCCGCGCCGGGTCAGCCGACCGCCATGCCCGACTCGCCGTCGCCTTCCGCCGCGCGCCTCCCGCTCGACGCGCGCGCAGCGGGAACGATGATCGCGCTCACCGCGGTGTGGGGCATGCAGCAGGTGGCGATCAAGCTGGCGGCGCCCACAGTGCCGCTGGTGCTGCAGGGGTCGATCCGCTCGGCGATCGCGACCGTCCTCGTGCTCGCCTGGGCGCGCTCGCGCGGCATCGCGCTCGCCGGACGCGACGGGACGCTCGTTCCCGGCCTCGCCGCGGGCATGCTGTTCGGTGCGGAGTTCGCCTTCATCTATGCGGGGCTCGGGCACACGACCGCCGCACGCATGGTCGTGCTGCTCTACCTCGCCCCCTGCTTCACCGCGCTCGGCCTCGCGTGGCTCGTGCCGGGCGAGCACCTCGCGGCGCGCCAGTGGGTCGGCATCGGCATCGCGTTCGCGGGGACCGCGTTCGCGTTCGCCGACGGCTTCGCCGCGCCCGGCGCGCCGACGCTCGCGGGTGACGCGATGGCCGTCGTCGCGGCAGTCCTCTGGGCCGCCACCACCGTGCTGATCCGCGCGAGCCCGCTCGCGCGCGCCAGCGCGACCAAGGTGCTCGCCTACCAGCTCGCGGTGTCCGCCGCGGTGCTCGCGGCCGTGTCGGTCGCACTCGCCGAGTCGTGGTCGATCGCCCCGGCACCGGTGGCGTGGGCGAGCCTCGCGTTCCAGTCGGTCGTCGTCGCGTTCGCGAGCTACCTCGCGTGGTTCTGGCTGCTCACGCGATACCTCGCGTCGCGCCTCTCGGTGTTCTCGTTCGCGACACCGCTCTTCGGCGTGGCGTTCGCGCATCTCGCGCTCGGCGAATCGATCAGCGCGCGCTTCGCGCTCGCGGCGCTCCTCGTCGCCGCCGGCATCGCGCTGGTCAATGCGGGCGCCACGGCAGGCAGCGCTCCGCGCGGGCGTGCGGCCCGTTGACGCGATGCGGCGCCTCGCCCCGACGCTGACGCTCGCTCTCGTCGTCGCGTTCGTCGGCGCCGCGGCTCGAGCGGCCGCCGTCGATCTGCCGCGCGAGCATGCCGTCCCGGGCGGCGTCGCAAGAATCGCCCTCGGCCCGTCGCCGTCGCGTCCGGGCGTCCGCACCGGCGACGTGCCGGTGCTCGTCGCCGGCGGCCCGGGCGGCTGGACCGCCGTCGTCGGCATCGCGCTCTCGGCGAAGCCCGGCAAAGGCGCGATCGTCGTGGCGCGTCCCGGAAGACCGGTGGAGCGCAGGAGCTTCGAGATCGCGCCGGTGCGCTACGCCGAGCAGCGGCTCAAGGTCGCGCCTGCGCAGGTCGACCTGTCCAAGGAGGATCTCGCCCGTTACGAGCGCGAGCGCGCCCACCTCGCGCAGGTGATCGCGACGTTCAGCGACGAGGTTCCGGCGTCGCTGCGGATGCGCCAGCCGGTGCCGGGCGCCCGCTCGAGCTCGTTCGGGCTGCGCCGCGTGTTCAACGGCCAGGCGCGCAGCCCGCACAGCGGGATGGACATCGCCGCGCCGGCGGGCACGCCGGTCGTCGCCGCCGCCGCGGGCCGCGTGATCGACACCGGCGACTACTTCTTCAACGGCAACACCGTGTGGCTCGACCACGGTGCGGGCCTCATCACGTCGTACGCGCACCTCGAGTCGGTCGCCGTGAGGATCGGCGACACGGTCGCGGAAGGCGCCACGATCGGCGCCGTGGGCGCGACCGGCCGCGTCACCGGGGCGCACCTGCACTGGTCGGTGACCCTGAACCGTGCGATGGTCGATCCGGCGCTGTTCCTCCCCGACGCGCCGCCGGCGGCGCGCTGAGACGTCGCAGCGGCCTCAGGCGGCGCGCTCCACGCGTCCGCGAACCTGCGTCCGCCCGCCGACCTGATCGAGACCGTCTCTATCGTCGCGACGCTCGCCCTGCTTCAGGGGAGCGATGCGGTGTCGCTGCTGCCCGAGGGCCTCGCCAGACACTACGAATCGCCCGGCATGATCGCGCGGCTCGCCGTTTCGCTGCCGGGCGCCGGCACGCGCTACGAGATCATGACGCGATCGAACCGGCCGCTCGCGCCCGCCGCGGATGCCTTCGTCGCGATGCTCGCCGCGATGGCGCCGCGGCAACGGGCCGGGGACCCGGGGCGCGATCCCCCGGCGCAGCGTCCCGGCCGGGCCGCCCGCCGGTGATCGCCGCGCACGCTCCGG
>CALDKM010000325.1:0-4182 GCA_937898875.1 uncultured Pseudomonadota bacterium
GAACCGTCCGCCTTCACCCGCACCTTCACGTTGTAATCGACGACACGCTTGACGGGAACCAGCAGTTTCATGGGGACGGGACCGGAAGGAAGAAGACGGAGGAGGCTGTCGGCTAAAGTCGGATCGGCACCGGGTGCCCGTTCGACGCACCCGCCCGCGCGGACCCGACCACGACGAGCCGCGTCGTCGACTGCAGCGCAACCATCGCCGGTCGGCTCGGGCGATTGCGATTATATCCCAGCCTCGCAGCGGGCCCGCTGGTATACACTCGGCCCCCGCGACCGCCCCGCGCGATCCTGCGAGGCCACGACGGGAGGACCGATGCCCGCGAACCCGCCGTCCGACATCCAGCGCGTCTTCCGCCACGTCCCGCACCGTTATCCGTTCGTGCTGGTCGACCACATCGACGCGTGCGAAGCGGGCGCCTGGGTGCGCGCGCACAAGCACGTCTCGTTCGACGAGCCGTACTTCGAAACGGTCGGCGACACGCGGCCGTCGATGCCGCCGATGCTGATCGTCGAAGCGCTCGCGCAGGCAGGCGGCGTCCTTTGCCTGCACTCCGGACTGTCGAAGCCGGACGGTGGCTCGATCACCTACCTCGCCGGCATCGACCACACTCGGTTCGAGCGCCCCGCGTACGCGGGCGAAACGCTTTCGCTCGAATGCAGGATCGACCGCGCGATGCGAGGCGTCGTCCGCATGACGGGGCGCGCGACCGTCGACGACGAGGTCGTCGTCGAGACCCGCCTCACCGTGGTGATCCGTGACGCCGCGGAATCCGCCGCCGGCTAGCTAGCCGGCCGCCAGGAAATCGCCGACCAGCGGCCAGAGTGCGTCGCGCATCCGCGATCGGAAGAAGCCGAAATGCCCGACCGGAGGGAGCCCCAGGCTCCCGGGATCGACGAGACGCTCGTCGATGCGGCAGTGACGAAACAGGGCGGCCATGCGCGCGGTCGCCTCGGCGGTCGCGAACGGGTCGTCGGCGACCGACACGACGAGAGCCTCCGCGCGGAACGCGTCGAAGCGCCCGACCACGTCCGCGATCCGCGCCTCGTCGGGTGATCCGTCGGCATGCTTCAGGTACCACCAGGGCTCCGGGCGGCGCCGGCGTGCCCAGTCGCACGCGACGCCAGCCGGCAAGTCCTCCGGCAAGCCGAACCGGCGCCCGGGAAAGTAGCCGAGGACGCGCGTCACCGCCGGCATCGCGAGGTGCCAGGCGACGTACATCGGCAGCCGCGCGCGGGGCGCGTAGTCGCGCCAGTAGCCGGTATGCGTCCCGACGAGCGCCATCCGGTCGATCCGCTCGCCTCCCGGGGCGAGCCCGGTGACGAATCCGCCGATGCTGTGCCCGAGCACCGCGAGCTTCGACGCGGGGAAGCGGGCAGCCATCGCGTCCAGAACGGCGGCATAATCCTTGCTTGCCCATTCCTCGACGGTCGCCTCGAAGCCCCGGAGTCGGCTCGGACGCGAGGCCCCGATGCCCCGGTAGTCGTAGGTGAGTGTCGGCAGGCCCCGGTCCGCGAGCCAGGCGGCGAAGCGGTCGTAGTAGCGCGCCGGGATCCCGGCCCCGGCGTTGACGACGACGACGCGTGCAGGGGCGCCTTCCGCCTCCGTCGACCAGAGCGTCGCCGCCAGCGGAAAGCCGTCGGCCGCGGGAATCACGAGGGGATGCGCTTGCGCCATGACGCGTTCGACGATCGCCGATCTCCCCCGATCCGGGGATGGACGGCGCTGCGCTAGGATGCCACATTGACCGGCACGACGATGGATCGCACGACTCCTTCCGCCCAGGACGCAACCCGCCCGGTCCCCGCCGGCGGACTGCGGGCCATGCTCGCCCGCGCCGATCGGCCGGAGCTCGAGCAGGCGCTCCTGCGCGTCGCCATCGTCGCCCTGGTCTACGTCTACGTCTGGTGGACCGTCGGGCGCGACGGCCGGCTCGACCCGATGGAGCGCGAGATCGTGCTCGTCTGCGGCGTCATCGTCGCGGCGTCGCTCGCGCTCCTGGCGGGCGTGCTGTTCGTCGGCGGCCAGTCGGTCGTGCGCCGCTCGCTGGGCATCGCCCTCGACAACGCCGCGGTGACCTACTGCCTGATCCAGATGGGCGAAAGCGGCGCCGTGCTGCTCGGCGTCTACCTGTTCGTCGCGTTCGGCAACGGCTTCCGCTTCGGACGCGCCTACCTGCACGCGGCGCAGGCAGCGTCGATCGTCGGGTTCTCGCTCGCGACGTACTGGTCCGATTACTGGTCGCAGCACCTCGCCGTGTGCACCGGCGTCTTCTGCATGCTCGTCGTGCTGCCGCTCTACGTCGGCGTGCTCACGCAGCGGATCACCGAGGCGCGCAAGCGCGCGGACGACGCGAACGTCGCGAAGGGCCGCTTCCTCGCGAACGTGAGCCACGAGATGCGCACGCCGCTCAACGGCGTGATCGCGATGGCCGACGTGCTGCGCGAGACGAGCCTCAACGACGCGCAGCGCGAGATCGTCGAGACGATGACGACCTCGGCGCACCTGCTGCTCGCGCAGATCGAGGACGTCCTCGACATGGCCAAGATCGAGGCCGGCCGCGTGGCGATCGAGACGCGGCCGTTCGACCTGGGCAAGCTCGCGACGGGCACGGTGAAGGTGATGCTTCCGCAAGCGCGCTACAAGGGCCTCGCGATCAACACCGAGATCGATCCCGCGGCCGCTCGCTGGTTCGAAGGCGACGCGCACCACATCCGGCAGGTGCTCCTCAACCTGCTGGCGAACGCGGTCAAGTTCACAGAGAGGGGCGAGATCACGCTCCGCGTGCGCGCGACGCTCGACGCCGACCACGGGGGCGCGCTCCCGCCCGCGCGCGGCGGCATCGGCCCGGTGGGCGCCACGGTGCGCATCGAGGTGCAGGACACCGGCATCGGCATCCCCGAGGCGAAGCAGGCCGCGATCTTCGAGCCGTTCACGCAGGCCGACGACTCGGTCACGCGCGTCTACGGCGGCACGGGACTGGGCACGACCATCGCGCGCCAGCTCGTGATGCTGATGCGCGGCCGCATCGGGCTCGCGAGCACCGTCGGGAAGGGAAGCCTGTTCTGGTTCGAGCTGCCGCTCAGGCCCACCGAGCCCCATGGCACCGACCTCACCGCGGAGCTCGGCGTGGCGAAGACCTCGACCGCGCTCCAGGCCGCGATCGCGGGCCCGGGCGCGAAGGTCCACAAGATCCGCGGCGCGCGCATCCTCGTCGCCGAGGACAACCCCACCAACCAGCGCGTCGCCCAGCTGATCCTCGAGAGCGGCGGCCACGTGGTGACGATCGTCGACAACGGCGAGGCCGCCCTCGATGCGCTCGAGCGCGGCGGGTTCGACATCGCGCTGTTCGACCTGTCGATGCCGGTCGTGTCCGGCCTCGAGGCGCTCAAGCTCTACCGGTTCACGACGCCGCGACCGGTCCCGGTGCTGATCCTTTCGGCGAACGTGACGACCGAGTCGATCCTCGACTGCGAGCGAGCGGGCGCCTCCGAGTTCATCGGCAAGCCGCTGCGCGCGTCGCTGCTGCTCGACGCGATCGAGCGCCATCTCGCCGACGCCGACCGGCCCGCCGCGCCGGTGCCCTCCCGCGTCGACGAGAAGCCCGCGCTGTCCGTCGTCGACACGCCGCCGCTCGATCCGACGGTTCTCCAGGATCTGGCGCGCCTGTCCAGCGACCCGACGTTCCTCGACCGGCTGCTGCGCGGTTTCAAGGGCGACACCGAGCGACTGGTGCGCGAGGTCGGCGACGCGCTCGGCGCGCGGCGCTACGAAGTCGCGAAGGACGCGGCGCACGCGCTCCGCGGAGGCGCCGCGTCCGTCGGCGCGATGCAGCTCGTGCAGGTCGCGACCCGCATCGACAAGGCGACCCACGACATGCTCCGGCTCAAGGCCGCGCAGTGGACCGAGGAGCTCATCGGCGCCGCGAACCGCGCGCTGCTCGCGCTCGACGAGCACCTCGAGGCGCGCCGGCGCCAGGGGCTCGGCGGCGGCGACGCCTGATCGCGGCGCGCGCGAACGCCCCCCGCCCACCTCGCAGGCGTCGGGATTTTCGCTTCCCGTTCCGTTGCGGTCCGGCGCCGGCCCCACGCCGACGCCTTCCCGCGGACGCGCCCGTCGACGGCGGCGCGCTCGTTGCCGGCGAGACGGCGCACTCGCTGCACATCCACGGACCCG
>CALDKM010000326.1:0-5642 GCA_937898875.1 uncultured Pseudomonadota bacterium
GAAGAAGTAGTGACAAGAAGAAAGCCGGGCGCCTCGCGGCGTCCGGCCTTTCGCTTTTCATCGTGCCCGGTGTCCCGGGCGCAGGGTCAGGCGCCCTGGATGTTCGACGCCTGCTTGCCCTTCGGGCCCTGCGTGACCTCGAACTGGACCTTCTGGCCTTCCTTCAGGGTCTTGAAGCCCGGCATGTTGATCGCCGAGAAGTGCGCGAAGAGGTCTTCCCCGCCGCCGTCCGGCGTGATGAAGCCGAAGCCCTTGGCGTCGTTGAACCATTTGACGGTTCCGGTAGGCATGTCTGTTTCCTTGAGCAGTAATGATGGGGCGCCGGGAATCCGCCCGGCCGGTGTTTCGATCTCAAGGACGTCGAGCGGGCGCGGAACCGCGTGCGCTTCAGCACTTGAATCAAAAACGGCGAATATTGTAAACGGTTTTCGTCCTCCGCAAGGGGCGTCCGCCGATCGGCGGGATAGGGGCGCGGCAGGCCGGCCGCGACGGCAGCCGCGACTACCGGACGCCGGCGCGGCCGGGATGGTCCATTTCGCCCGCGCTCCACGGTTCCGCCCGGACCTTTGGCACGCCGGCCCGGGGCAAACGGGTCGGACCGGTCCATCGGCCCCGGGCCCGGGGGACGGGGTCAGGCCAGTTCGGCGCGAACCTTCGCTGCGCCGGCCCCCAGGGCTGCGAGCTTGGCCCGCGCCACATCCCTGGGCAGGGGAACCATCCCGCAATTGGTGCACGGGTGGAGCCGCTCGGGCGGCACGAAGCGGAGGGCCGTCCGGATGACCTCCGCCACGTCCTCCGCCGTCTCGATGCGCTCGGTCGCGACGTCGATCGCCCCGACCAGCACGTCCTTGCCCTCGAGGAGCCCGATCAGGTCGATCGGCACGTGCGAGTTCGCGCACTCGAGCGAGACCTGGTCGACCGCCGAGGCTGCGAGGAGCGGGAACGTCCGCTCGTACTGGCGCCACTCGCTGCCCAGCGTGTTCTTCCAGTCGATGTTGGCCTTGATGCCGTAGCCGTAGCAGATGTGCACGGCCGTCGTGCACTTGAGGCCCTGCGCGGCGCGCTCGAGCGTGCGCACGCCCCAGTCGCGCACTTCGTCGAAGAACACGTTGAACGCCGGCTCGTCGAACTGGATCACGTCGACGCCCGTCGCCTCGATCTCTCGCGCCTCGGCATTCAGGATCTCCGCGAACGCCCAGGCGAGCTTCTCGCGGCTGCGGTAGTGCGCGTCGTAGAGCGTGTCGACCATCGTCATCGGCCCGGGCAGCGTCACCTTGACCTTGCGGTCGGTCGCGCTCTTCAGGAAGCGTGCATCGTCGACGAACACGGGGCCGCGCCGCGACACCGCCCCCGCGACGACCGGCACGTCCGCGTCGTAGCGATTGCGGATCCGGACGGTCTTCCGGTTCGCGAAGTCGACGCCGTCCAGCTGCTCGATGAACGTCGTGACGAAGTGGCGCCGCGTCTGCTCGCCGTCGGTCACGATGTCGATGCCGGCACGTTCCTGGTCACGGAGCACGAGGCGCACGGCGTCGCGCTTGCCCTCGGCGAGCGCCTCGCCCTCGAGGCGCCACGGCGCCCACAGCTTGGCGGGCTCGGCGAGCCACGAGGGCTTGGGCAGGCTGCCTGCGATCGTCGTGGGAAGCTTGGTCGGGGTCATCGCGGTGTCCGGAGTGATGGAACGCAGCGTCAGGCGCTCAGATTCGGATCCTACCCCCGGGAAAGGAGGGTCAGACCCTGCGGGAAAGGAGGGTCAGACCCTGCGAGAAAGGAGGGTCAGACCCTGCATGCGCGAACGCGGAACGAACGAAAGCAGGGTCAGACCCCGAACGAAAGTAGGGTCAGACCCCGATTTCAATGCCCGCATATCCCGAAGAGGCGATTCCATGCCGGCCCCATGAAAAGTAGGGTCAGACCCTACTTTATGGATTCACCAATTCGTAAAGAAGGGTCTGACCCCACTTTGGTTGCCGCAGAGGGAAAGGCGGTCAGGCCGCTTGACCGGTTGAGGTGGCGTCGGCAAGATGCCCCGTTCCCGCTCCTGCCACCCCTGCCTCACGATGCCCCGAATCCTGCTCGCCGACAACGAATTCCCCGACATCGCGCTCGAGCGCGGTCTCTTCGCCCGCCACGGCATCGAGCTCGACGTCGCACAGTGCAGGTCCGAGGACGACGTGATCCGCGCCGCGAAGGGCGCCCGCGGCATCCTGCTCCAGTACGCGCCGATCACCGAGCGCGTCGTCGCCTCGCTACCCGAGCTCGGCATCGTGAGCCGCATCGGCGCCGGCTACGACACCGTGGACACGGACGCGTGCGCGAAGTACGGCGTCTGGGTGGCGAACTCGCCCGACTACGGCGTCGGCGAGGTCGCGACGCACGCGCTCGCGATGGCGCTCGCGCTGGTGCGCAACATCGTTGCGTGGCACCGCGACGTGACCGCCGGCCACTGGCACTACACGTCCGCCGGCCCGGTCAAGCGCGCCTCGGAGCTCACGCTCGGCATCGTCGGCCTCGGGCGCATCGGCAAGCGCATGGCCCATGTATCGCGAAATCTTTTCCGACGCGTCGTGGCGTGCGATCCCTACCTGATCGACGGCGACTTCCCGGCCTATGTCGAGCGCGGCAACCTCGAGGAGGTCTTCGCGCAGTCCGACATCGTCTCGCTGCACGTGCCGCTCACCGCCGAAACGCGCGGCATGATCGACGCGCGCGTGCTCGCCGGGATGCGCCACGGCAGCTACCTCGTGAACACGGCGCGCGGCGCGGTCGTCGACGTCGACGCCGCGCTCGACGCCCTCGACCGCGGCACGCTCGCGGGCCTCGCGCTCGACGTGCTCCCGGTCGAGCCGGTGGCCGCGGGCTCGCGTCTCGCCGCGCATCCGCGTGCTATCCTGACCCCGCACTCGGCGTTCTATTCGGTCGAGTCCGAGAAGGAGTTGCGCCGCAAGGCGGCGCAGAATCTCGTGACCTGGCTCGCGACCGGCCGTCCCGACTACGTGGTGACGGCCGGCACGCGGAAGCCGTAGCGCGGACGACGCCGACCGCCCCCGCCCGGGCGCGCGGCGCGACAACAATCAACGACGGGCGAGGAGGAGCGCCGTGGCCTCGGTGGTCATCGCGTCCGTGCAGAAGCACTTCGGGTCGACGCACGTCATCCGGGGGGTCGACGTCTCGATCGCGGACGGCGAATTCTGCGTGCTCGTCGGCCCGTCGGGCTGCGGCAAGTCGACGCTCCTCAGGATGATCGCCGGCCTCGAGGAGATCGGCGGCGGCGAGATCCGCATCGGCGACCGCGTCGTCAACCGCGTTCCACCCAAGGAGCGGGACGTCGCGATGGTCTTCCAGAACTACGCGCTCTACCCGCACATGACGGTGCGCGACAACATGTCGTTCGCCCTCATGCTCGCGAAGACGCCGAAGGACGAGATCGCGCGCAAGGTCGACCGCGCCGCCGAGATCCTCGGGCTGGGCGTGCTCCTCGAACGTTATCCGCGCCAGCTCTCCGGGGGGCAGCGCCAGCGCGTCGCGATGGGCCGCGCGATCGTGCGCGACCCGCAGGTCTTCCTGTTCGACGAGCCGCTGTCGAACCTGGACGCCAAGCTGCGCGTCGCGATGCGCACCGAGATCCGCGAGCTGCACCAGCGGCTCAAGACGACGTCGATCTACGTCACGCACGACCAGATCGAGGCGATGACGATGGCCGACAAGATCGTCGTGATGCGCGACGGCGTCGTCGAGCAGACCGGTGCGCCGCTCGAGCTATACGACCGCCCCGCCAACACGTTCGTCGCCGGTTTCATCGGTTCGCCCGCGATGAACATGCTCGCGGGCGTCGCGCGGGGCGCGAGCGTCGCGCTCGCCTCCGGCACGTCCGTGCCCGCGCCGCTCGCGCCGGGCGACGGCCGCGAGGTCCTCTACGGCATCCGGCCCGAGCATCTCGCCCTCGGCGACCCGTCGACGGGGCTTCCCGCCGAGGTCGTCGTCGTCGAGCCCACCGGCGCCGACACGCAGGTCGTCTGCCGCGTGGGCACGCAGGACGTGATCGCGATGCTGCGCGAGCGCGTCGCGTGCCGCCCGGGCGACCGCGTTGGCCTCATGCCCGACGCGAGCCGGGCGCACCTGTTCGATGCGGGGTCCGGCGCGCGTTTCGCCGCCTGACCCCGCGTTCCACGACGGCCTCAGCACGTCGACCCACCCGAAGGAGGAGAGGCAGACCATGAGCAAGTTCAAGCGTCGCGATTTCCTGAAGACTTCCGCGGCCGCGGCCGCAGGTGCGGCGGCCGGCCCGTTCGTGTGGGCCGGCAACGCGCACGCGCAGTGGAGCAATACGCCGGAGAAGGGCGCCAAGCTCCGCGTGCTGCGCTGGAAGCGCTTCGTCCAGGGCGACGAAGACGCCTACATGGCGAACGTCAAGAGGTTCACCGAGAAGACCGGCATCGAGGTGCGCGTCGACCACGAGGGCTGGGAGGACGTGCGCCCGAAGGCCGCAGTGGCCGCGAACACCGGCGCCGGTCCGGACATCATCCTGTCGACGAACGACGACGCGAACCTGTATCCGGACAAGCTCGTCGACGTGACCGACGTCTGCGAGTACCTCGGCAAGAAGTACGGGGGCTGGTACCCGGTGTGCCAGCAGTACCTGAAGCCGGACGGCAAGCGCTGGATCGGCGTGCCGCTGGGTTGCGCGGGCAACGCGCTCGTCTACCGCGAGAGCGCGATCAAGGCGGCGGGCTTCACGAGCGTACCGAAGGACACCGCGGGATTCCTGAGCCTGATGAAGGGGCTCAAGGAGAAGGGCATGCCGGGCGGGTTCGCGCTCGGCAACGCGACCGGCGACGGCAACACGTGGACGCACTGGCTCGTCTGGTCGCACGGCGGCAAGCTCGTCGACGAGAAGAACCAGGTCGTGATCGACAGCCCGGAGACGATCAAGGCGCTCGAGTACGTCAAGGAGCTCTACGGCACGTTCGTGCCGGGCACGCTGTCGTGGCTCGACCCGAACAACAACAAGGCGTTCCTCGACGGGCAGCTCGGCCTCACGGCGAACGGCATCTCGGTCTACTACGCGGCGAAGAACTCGAACGACCCGAAGATCAAGGAGATGACGGCGGACATCAACCACGCCAACTTCCCGATCGGGCCGGTGGGCCGCCCGACCGAGTTCAACCTGTTCTTCAACCAGATGATCTTCAAGTACTCCAAGTACCCGAGGGCGGCGAAGGAGTTCCTCCGGTTCATGATGGAGGAGGACCAGGTGAGCCCGTGGCTCACCGCCTCGATCGGCTACGTGACGCCGGCGCTCACCGTCTACGAGAAGCACCCGGTCTGGTCGGACCCGAAGTCGGTGCCGTACCGCGACTCGATGAAGATCATGCTGCCGTCGGGCTACTCGGGAAAGATGGGCTACGCGTCGGCCGGCGCGCTCGCCGACTTCATCATCGTGAACATGGTGGCGGAGGCGGCGTCCGGGTCGAAGACGCCGAAGGAAGCGGCGGAACGGGCGCAGAAGCGGGCGGAGCGCTACTACAAGGTCTGATAGTCCTGCTTGTCCCCGGACGGGAGGTGTGCGCCACGCGCGCGCGATCGGGGCCGGGGCCCCGCCGGACTATCCGCGCGAATTGGAGCGGCGCGATGCGCCGCTC
>CALDKM010000327.1:0-8740 GCA_937898875.1 uncultured Pseudomonadota bacterium
CCTCGATCCACGCGAGCTCCTCCGCGTGATCGAGGATCGCGCGCGAAAGCGCCATGAGCCGGCGCCCCTTCTCGACGGGCGCGAGCCTGCCCCAGGCGCCGTCGACGGCCGCGCGGGCGGCGCGCACCGCGGCGTCGACGTCGGGTGCGTCACCGCGCGCGATCGACGCGAACGGCCTGCCGTCGGAAGGGTCGATGACCGGCAGCTCGGCGCCTGCGGCGGGGGCGCGGAACGATCCCCCGATGAAGTGGTGCGCGGGCGTGCGGATCGAAGGAAGCGCCTGCGGAGCGTTCATGTCCGGCCCCGTCTCACTTCCCGGGCACGAACTTGTGCGCGAGCGTCTGCTCGTCGACGCGCGGCGTGTAGGCGATGCCGTCGCGCGCGGCCCAGACGCTCACCTGGAAGTGCAGCGGAATGAGCCCGGTATCGCCGATCGCGAGCTCGGTCGCGCGCTGCAGGTAGGCCTCGCGCTTGACGTCGTCGACCGTCATCAGCGCGTCCTCGGTGAGCGCGTCGACCTTGCCGTTCGAGTAGCGGCCGCGGTTCGCGGTCCCGAAGCCCTTCTCCCTGTTGAACGTCATCAGCAGCGCCTTCAGCGACGACGAGGCCTCGCCGGTGCCGGTCGACCACCCCGCCAGCAGCACGCTGAACTTGAGGTCGGTCGCCTGGGGGAAGAACGTCGCCGACGGCATCGCGACGACCTCCGTCTTCAGGCCGATCCGCGTCCACATCTGCGCGAGCGCCTGCGCGATCTTCGCGTCGTTGACGTACCGGTTGTTGGTCGCGTGCAGCGTCAGCGCGAAGCCGTCGGGGTAGCCGGCCTCGGCGAGCAGCTTCTTCGCGCCTTCCGGATCGTGCTTCTCGACCCTGAGGTTCTTCGTCGCGCCGAACAGGAAGTCGGGGACGAGCTGGCCCGCCGGCAGCGCCTCGCCCTCCATCACGCGCTCGACGATGAGCGGGCGGTTGACCGCCATCGACATCGCCTTGCGCACGCGCGGATCCTTGAGCGGGTTCTTCGCGAGCGGCCTGCCGTCCTTCGCGGTCACCGTCGGCGTCGCGTCGCGGTTGCTGTCCATGTGGACGTACATGAGCCGGTCCGACGTCTGGCGGAAGAGCGCGAGGCGCTTGTCCTGCCTGAGCTTGCCGACGTCCGCGGTGGGGACGTTCTCGATCGCCTGCACGTCGCCGGACAGGAGCGCCGCGACGCGCGCCGCGTCGTTCGTGACGAGCCGCAGCGTCACCTTCTCCCAGGGCGTCCTGCCGCCCCACCAGCCGTCGTTCCGGACGAGCTCGATCCGGTCGCCCTTCGCGTAGCGCACGAGCTTGTAGGGGCCGGTGCCGATGGCGGCCTTGCCGGTGTTGAAGTCGTCGGTCGACGCGCTCGCCGCGGACTTCGAGACGATCGCGATCTGCACCATGTCCGACGGCATCAGCGGGTACGGCTGCGCCGTCCTGAACCGGATCGTGTACGGGTCGACGACGTCGATCTTCGTGATCTGCTTCGTGTACGCGGTGAACGGGCTCGGGCTGTTGGGCACCTTCGGCACGCGCTCGATCGACGCGACGACGTCCGCCGCGGTGAAGTCGCTGCCGTCGGAGAACTTGACGCCCCTGCGCAGCCTGAACTCCCAGACCGTCGGCTCGATCGCCTTCCACTCGGTCGCAAGCCCCGGCATCAGCTGTGACTTCTCGTTGCGCGCGACCAGGAAGTCGAACAGATGCGTCGCCACGGCGTTGTTCGGCGTCAGGTTGTGGTAGTGCGGGTCGATCGCGGTGACGTCGGCCGAGAGCCCGATCACGATGTCGGCGGCCCGCACGGGGAGCGCGACGGTCGCGGCGATCAATGCCGCAGCGGCGGCGAGCAGGCGAATCGGCCTCATGGACGCTCCGTTCGAGATGCGTGCGTGTAGGACGGCGCCGTGGGACGCGCCGGAACCGGGGAAGCATAGCAAGAGCGGCTGCGGCGTGTAACAGATCGTGTCGTGGGCCGGACGCGGTCAACGCGGCGCGGGGACGCGCCGTTCATGGCGGGGACGGTCGCGCCGTCCGCGTACCCACGCTCATCCCGGAACCAGGAGCCCACGATGTCGACACGCCTGCCCGCCCTCGCCTGCACCGCCGCGCTCGCCTGCGCCGGCACTTTCGCACCATTGCCCGTCCACGCCGACCGGATCGCGTGGAACGTCACGATCGGCGGTCCCGGATTCGCCGTGTCCGCCGGGCAGCCCTGGGGAGGCTGGGTCGCTGGCCCCGTCGTCCGGCCGGTCGTGGCCCCGTGGGCGACGGTCGTCGCGCCCGCTCCCGTCTTCGTTCCGGGGCCCGCGTTCTACGCCCCCCCCCCCGTCGCCCCGGTCGTTCGGCCGGTCCGATGGCGGCACGCGCGTCCGGTCGTCGTCGGAGCGCCCGTGTTCGCGCCGACGCCCGTCTTCCGGCGCGCGCCGGTGGTGATGCTGAGGCCGTTCTAGAGTCCGTCGCCGCAAGGAGACGCCCGGCCGACACCGGACGCGCAGGAGAACCGGACGGTCAGCGCGCGTAGCGGATGCGGTAGATCGCGCCCGCGTAATCGTCGCTGACCAGCAGCGAGCCGTCGGGCGCGACGAGCACGTCGGCGGGGCGACCCCAGACCGAGCCGCCGTCGAGCCAGCCTTCGGCGAACGTCTCGTAGCCGGTCGCGCGGCCCGATGCGTCGACGCGCACGAGGCTCACGCGGTAGCCGATCTTCGTGCTGCGGTTCCACGAGCCGTGCTCGGCGACGAACGCCTGCTCGCGGTAGGCGGCAGGGAACTGCGCGCCCGTGTAGAAGCGCATGCCGAGCGGCGCGACGTGCGGCCCGAGGTTCTGCGCGGGCGCGACGAATTCGCTGCACGCGCGCTGGTGGCCGAACTCGGGATCGGCGATCGTGCCGCCGTGGCAGTACGGATAGCCGAAGTGCTGCCCGGGCCGCGTCATCCGGTTCAGCTCGCACGGCGGCTGGTCGTCGCCCATCCAGTCGCGCCCGTTGTCGGTGAACCACAGCTCCTTCGTTCGCGGATGCCAGTCGAACCCGACGGTGTTGCGCACGCCGCGCGCGACGACCTCGAAGGCGCTGCCGTCCGCGTTCATGCGGCCGATGTTCCCGTAGCGCTCGGGGTCCGGCGCGCAGATGTTGCACGGCGCGCCGACCGGCACGTAGAGCTTGCCGTCGGGACCGAAGGCGATGAACTTGCGCCCGTGGTGGCCGTCGGTCGGGAACCGGTCGCTGACGACGACCGGCTGCGGCGGATCGTCGAGCCGACGCTCGATGCCGTCGTAGCGCAGGATGCGGCTCACCGCCGAGACATAGAGCGCGCCGTCGCGGAACGCGACGCCGGCCGGCTCGCGCAAGCCCCGCGCGATCACGCGCACGGTCGGCGGGCCGCCCGCCGGGAAGCTCACCGCGTGCACGAGCCCGTTCACGCTGCCGACGAACAGCGTGCCGCCCTCGCCCCAGGTCATCGCACGGGCGTTCGGCACGCGCGCGGCGACCTCGATCGCGAACCCGGGCGGCAACTTGATCCGGTCGATCGGAAGCGCCTGCTGCGCGGACGCATGCATCGCGGCACCGGCGAACAGCGCTGCGGCGACGAGGCATTCGAACCCTGTCCGGCGACGCATCGGCCCTCCTTTCGATCCGGGGAGCGTCCATGATCGCAGCACCCGGCCGCTGCGGGCAACCGCCTCCGACCCTCCGATGCCCCCGGCGGGAACGCGGTCACGCAGGTGCGCCGGAGTGCTATGCTGATCCCTCACCCGCCGGCGTCCCTGCGCACGATGAACGCTCCCGACCGCACGCTGCACCCTGCCGACGCGGACGCGGCGACCGTGCGCGACGCACGCGAGCTCGCGGCATGGGAGACGATCCGGACGCTCGTCGGCTTCGACACGACGAGCCGCGACTCGAACCTGGCGCTGATCGGCTGGGTCCGCGATTACCTCGCCGGCTTCGGCATCGCGTCGACGCTCACGTACGACGACGACCGCCGCAAGGCCAACCTGTTCGGGACGCTGCCCGCGCGCGACGGCAACGCGACCACCGGCGGCATCGTGCTCTCGGGGCACACCGACGTCGTGCCGGTCGACGGCCAGCCCTGGGACACCGATCCGTTCGTCGCCACGCAGCAGGGCGACCGCGTCTACGGTCGCGGCGTCGCCGACATGAAGAGCTACTCGGCGACCGGACTGGCGCTGGTCCCGCTGTTCCTCGAGCGGCCGCTGTCGAAGCCGCTGCATTTCGCGCTGTCCTACGACGAGGAGGTCGGTTGCGTGGGCGTGCGTCGCCTGATCGCCGACCTGCCGTCGCGCGGCATCGCGCCGGCCGGCTGCATCGTCGGCGAGCCGACCGGCATGAGGCTCGTCGTCGCGCACAAGGGCAAGAAGAGCTGGCGCTGCCGCGTCCGCGGTCACGAGGCGCACAGCTCGCTCACGCCGCGAGGCGTCAACGCGGTGCAGATCGCCTGCGAGATCGTCGCGCACATCTCGGCGATGGCTCGGCGCTTCCGCGACGGAACGCGCCGCGACGAGGCCTACGACGTCCCGTACACGACGCTCCACGTCGGCACGATCCGCGGCGGCACGGCGCTCAACATCGTGCCGCGCGACTGCGAATTCGTGTTCGAGGTTCGCCACCTGCCGTTCGACGACCCCGACGCCTTGTTCGACGAGATCCGCGACTACGCGCAGACGTTCGTCCCGGCGATGCGCGCGGTTGCGCCCGGCGCGCACATCGCGTTCGACTCGCTCTCGACGATGCCCGGCTTCGACACGCAGGACGGCTCGGCGATCGCCACGCTCGGCCACGAGCTCTGCTGCGCCGCCGGCGCGGGCAAGGTGTCGTTCGGCACCGAGGCGTCGCTCTTCCACGGCGCGTCGATCCCGACGGTGATCTGCGGCCCCGGCCACATCGAGCAGGCGCACCAGCCGAACGAGTGGGTGACACTCGAGCAGCTCGCGAGCTGCGAAGCCTTCATGCGGCGACTCGCCGCGCGGCTGCACGCGGAGTGAGCGCGCGTGCGCCCCTCGGCGCGACCGGCGTCGCGCCGACGAACCCGCTGCCGGCGATCGAGGTCGCGTTCCCCGACATCTCGCGACGGGAAGCCGGCAATGCGGGCCTTCCTTGCGTGTGGACGTTCGCATCGCGCGAGCCGGTGACGGTGCCGAGCCGTGCGGAGCGCCCGGACCGCGCGCTGCACGCCGTCCCTCGCCTACGGAATCGCTCCGATCACCGAAAGCGACGAGAGGAAGTCCGCCAACGTGATCGCGAAGGTCGGGTCGGTCTCCTCCAGAGCGTAGATGCTCCGCAGCTGTTCGAGCTGCGCTCCCGAGAGGTGGCCCTCGCCGTCCGTGACTTCCCAGATCGCGAACTGGGTCGCCGTCGCGGTCAGCGACCCATTGGCGATCGGACGCGGGCGTGGAAGCCGCAAGATCGCGAGTATGCCGGGATCCGTCACCGATCCGGCGATCCGATACGTCGCGTTCGTGTCCGCCGGCTCGCGCGACTGCTGCAGGCAGTAGAGGCTCAGCATCACCCTCATCGTGTCCGACTGCTGCTTCCAGATCGGCATCTCCCACTTGGCGTCGTCCAGCAGCACGCCGTCCTGATAGCTCCCGCCGCCGGCCGGGCCGCCTGCCCCCCAGTTGATGTTGACGATCCGCGTTCCCGCGGGCAGCTCGATCGTGTACGACTCCGAGCCCTTCGTGCCCGCGCCCTGGGCGGCGGCATTCGGCATCGCGAGGACGCTGACGTCCATGACGACGTCGACGAGGCCGAGCCCCGACCCCTGCGCGTTCGGTACCCGGCACTCGGGGCGATCGCAGCCGCGAATCTCGCCAACCACCGTGAATGGCAGCGTCGTTTTCGCCACGGGCCGGCACATGGCGAGCCCCTCGTCGACCCAGCCGGGCATGCCCTGCAGCAGCCGGGGATCGACCACGTACCGGTGATTGGGATCGCCACCCGCGCCGTTGTTGTACGCGCGGTAGACGCCCTCGGTGCCGATCGGGCACGTGCCGACCGCGACGGGCAGCCTCAGTGCGAACGCATCCTGCTCGTAGGTCCACGCCGGATAGCTCTTGCCGTCGGCCGCAACCGACTGCCACGCGGTCTTCACGTGCGCGCACTCGGCGGGATCGCCGGTATAGAAATGGCTGTTGGGACCGATGCGGGTGCCGTCGGTGCGGTACCGGTCGGTGCCGAAGAACCGACACACCGGCACGCTGTCCGCCGGCCGACCCGCGAGCGCCCATGCGCCGAAAGACTGCCCGGTCCGTTTCCACGCGCCGCCGAATGCCCCGCTGTCGAGATTGGCGATCTCGCCGGGATTGGCCGTGATGAAGAAGTGGCCGAGCGCGGCGTTGTGGTACTCGACGACCTCGACGACGGCCGCCGCGGCCTGCGGCGCGACCGCCGGGGATTTCGCCGCCAAGGATGCCGCGACCTGCGCGCCCAGTGCCTGCTTCAGCGGGTTCCCGGGGCCGCCTGCGACGGCGGCCGTCGACCCCGCCGACAATGCCGCAACGGCCAGCATGGTGGCGATCGCCGCGACACGCCGAAAACGGGCGGTCACGATGACGCAATGCCGCGGAGGAACGTCGCGCGTAGTGGTCGTCATTGCCTTCCTTTCGGGGCGTCGAAATGTCTCTGACCGCGACCCTAAGCCCGGCAACGTCACACGAGCGTCACGGATGGCGTCGCCCCGGGGCCGCACGCGTGCCGACGGGAAGACTGGCCCTCCGCTGCGTCCCGGCCGGGGAGGACTCGCCTTGAACGCCCCGGCGACACCCTCGACGCCGGCCCACGCGATCGAGGTCGCGTTCCCCGACATCTCGCGCTGGGAAGCCGGCAATGCGGGCCTTCCTTACGTGTGGACGTTCGCGTCGCCCGCGCCCGGGCCCCACGTGGTCGTGCAGGCGCTCACGCACGGCAACGAGGTGTGCGGCGCGATCGCGGTCGACGCGCTGCTCGGCGAGGGTCTGCGCCCGGTGCGCGGCACGCTCACGTTCGTATTCGCGAACGTCGCCGCCTACCGGTCGTTCGACCGCGGCGATCCGTTCGCGTCGCGCTGCGTCGACGAGGACTACAACCGGCTGTGGTCGGCGGACGTGCTCGACGGCCCGCGCGTGACCCGCGAGCTCGCGCGCGCCCGCGAGCTGCGGCCGGTCATCGACCGAGCGGATGCGCTGCTCGACCTCCACTCGATGACCGACCCCTGCCCGCCACTGGCGCTCGCCGGCTCGCATCCGAAGGGGCTCGCGCTCGCCCGTGCCGTCGGCATCCCGAGGGACATCGTGATCGATGCCGGGCACGCCGCCGGCCGTCGCGTGCGCGACTACGCGTTCTTCGACGATCCGGCCGATCCGCGCGCGGCGCTCCTCGTCGAGTGCGGGCAGCACTGGGAGCGTGCCGCGCCCGTGGTCGCGCTCGAGGCGACGATCCGCTTCCTCGCGCATTACGGGACGATCGGCGGCGCCGATGCGGACGCACGGGTCGGCACGGCACCGCCGCGGCAGCAACGTGCGATCGCCGTGACCCATGCGGTGACGATCGGGACCGACCGGTTCGCGTTCGCCATGCCGGTGCATGGACTCAAGGTCGTGCCGGAGGCGGGCACGCTGCTCGCGACCGACGGCGGCGCCGACGTGCGCACGCCGCACGACGACTGCGTGCTGATCATGCCCACGCGCAAGCCGAAGGTCGGCGAGACCGCGGTGCGGCTGGGCAGGTTCGTCGACTGAGGGCGCAGCAGCCCGGCCGGGTCGCAAGGCCCGGCCCGCGGTTCGCGCAGCCGTTTCGCGCTCCGCCGGGATCCGGCGTCAACCGGACGCGCCCGAGACCGGCATCACGCTGCGCGCGTCGCGAGGATGCGCGCCGCGTCGTCGACGCGCATCCCGAACGCCAGGCCCCGCCGCGCCGCCGCCGCGTTGACGCGCGACAGCGTTCCCGTCGCCCACATCGACCGCGCGTCGCCGATGCGGGCGCTGCGGTGGTCGACGGTCGCCGCCGGGATCCTGCGTGCGTCGAGCACGGGGAGTCGCGAGACGCCCGCCTCGTCGCGACCGATGCCTGCATCGTGGAAGAACGCGCCGGCGGCGTCGATCGGCAATGCGCTCGCCGGATCGCCGCCGTGCAGCGCGCCGTGCGACCCGATCACCAGCACCGCACCGGCATCGGACGACTCGATGCCGCCGATCGAGTCGAGCCCGACGATCGGCACGGCGACCGCGGTGCCCGCCGCGAGCACCATCCGCGATTCGCGCTGCAGGGGAAGCGGTCCCGACGGCATCGGTGCGGCTCGCAGGCGCTCGACCGCCTCGCCGCATGGCATGCCGGCCGAGACGCCCAGCGCCGCCGCCTTCGCGTTGGCGAACGCGATCACGCCGCGCGCGAGCGTGTCGGCCGCGACGGCGATCCGCGCGGACGTGTGCGCGACCGCGGCCGCGGCCATGCCTGCGCCTTCGAGCGCGACGACCCCCGCGATGCCGGCGTCGTCGAGACCGCGCCCCGCATCGTTGAAGACCGCCGCGCGCACGCCGGCCGCCATCGCGTAGTGCGCCGCGATCATGCCTCCGTGCGATCCGGTGACGAGCACGGCGCCGCGCGCCCCGGGAGGCAACGCCGTCACGCTGTCCGCGACGACGAGCGCCGCGGTCATTTCGCCGGCGCGGGCGCCGGGGCGGTGGCAGGCGCCACGACGGTGCCGGCCGCCTGCGCGTCGCGCGCCTCGCG
>CALDKM010000328.1:0-2203 GCA_937898875.1 uncultured Pseudomonadota bacterium
GGGTCCGCTCGTCGCCGAGCGCGAGCGCGTCGCCGCACAGGCGCGATCGATCGGGGACCTCGTGCGCGTGCTCGAGGCGCTGCCCGCCGACTTCCCGGTCGTGGGCGCGTGGGAGGTCGGGACGCGCGTCGCGGCGGACATGCGCATCCACGCGGTCGCGCCCCACGCGCCGCCGATCGACGCGCCGGAAGGCGTGCTGCGGCTGTCGGTGCGCGGCCCGGACGACGAGTACGTCGTGGCATTCGGGCGCGCGGGCGATCTCGCCGCGCTCGACGAGCAGCTCGCCGCGCGCAAGGCGAGGCGCATCGTCGTGCCTCCGGACCTCGCGGGCGGCGCGACGGAGGTGCTGGCGGCGCTCGCCGAGCGCCGGAAGGCGCTCGAGCAGCGCGCCGGCGGGATCGCGCACGAGCTCGACGCGCTTGCCCGGCGCCACGACGTTGCGCGCGCATTGGGCGACCTCGGGGTGATCGACTGGCTCGCGAGCCACGGCTCGGAGCTGTCGGCGAGCGACCGCCTCTGCCGTGTCACCGGGTGGACGACGGCGGACGATGCAGCGATGCTCTGCCCGGTGATCGACGGCGGGCCCGCGCGCTGCGTTGCGCGGTTCGCCGAGCCGCCGGCCGGCGCGACGCCGCCGTCGCTCCTCGCGAATCCGCCGTGGGTCCGCGCGTTCGAGCGCTTCGCGCGGATGCTGGGGCAGCCGGGACAGGACGAGGCCGATCCGAGCGTGCTCGTCGCGGTCCTGGCGCCGCTCCTGTTCGGATTCATGTTCGGCGACGTGGGGCAGGGGGCGGTGGTGGCGGTGGCGGGCTGGCTCCTGCGGAAGCGCGTGCCGGTCCTCGTGCTGCTCGTCCCCGGCGGCCTCTCCGCGATGGTCTTCGGCCTCCTGTTCGGCTCGGTGTTCGCGCGCGAGGACGTCATCGCCGCGTGGTGGCTGCATCCGCTCGAGCAGCCGGTGGCGCTGCTCGTCGCCGCGATCGCGGTCGGCGCCGCGATACTCGTCACGGGGCTCGCGCTCGCCGCGCTGCAAGCTCACTGGCATCGCGCGGGGCGCGCCTGGTGGGCGCGCGACGCGGGCCTCGTGCTCGCCTACGTCGCGCTGCTCGCCGCGGTCGCGGCCCCCGGCGCCTTCTGGCTCGCGCTCGCCGGGGCGCTCTGGTACGTGACCGGCGCGGCGCGCATGGCGGAGCACGGCGCGACCGGCGGGGCGCTCGCGGACGTCGCGCAGTTCGTCGAGCACCTGCTGCAGCTGGTCGTGAACACCGTGTCGTTCGCGCGCGCCGGCGCATTCGCCCTGGCGCATGCCGGGCTCTCGGCCGCGGTCGTCGCGCTCGCCGACGCCGCGGGCGGCGCCGGCTACTGGATCGCGCTCGTGATCGGCAACCTGCTGATCGTCGCGCTCGAGGGGCTCGTCGTCGGCATACAGACGACGCGCCTCGTGATGTTCGAGTTCTTCGTGCGTTTCATGAAGGGCACGGGTCGCTCGTTCCGCCCGCTGCCTCCGCCGTTCGTCCCCCTGCCGCACCGAAACGGGAGCCATGAATGAAAGCCGGCCAGAAGACCGCCACCGCGATTCTCTTCGTCGTCGCCACCACTGTCGCGATCGCGGCGGCGTGGACGATGATCGTGATGCCCGCGGGAGCCCAGACCCACGCCGGACCGGCCGCGGCCGCCGCCGACCCCGAGCTCCTGCGCTGGGCGTTCATCTCGGCCGCGCTCGCCGCGGGACTCTCGACGCTCGCCGCCGGCTACGCGGTGGCGGTCGTCGGGAGCGCGGCGGTCGGGGCGCTCGCCGAGAAGCCCGAGCTGCTCGGCCGCGTGCTGATCTTCGTGGGCCTCGCCGAGGGCATCGCGATCTACGGCCTGATCGTCGCGATCCTGATCCTCAACCGCGCATGACGCCGATGGGACCGCTGGTCCTCCTCGGCGACGAGGCCACGTGCGCGGGATTCGCGCTCGCCGGCGTGGAGGCGCTGTCGCCGTCGCCGTCGGAGGCGCCGGCCGCGTTCGCGCGCGCGCTCGAATCGGCGTCGATGGTCGTCGTCACGCGCGGCCTCGCCGCGTCGCTCGCTCCGGGTGAGCTTCGCCGTGCGATCGCGGGCGAGCGGCCGATCGTCGTCGTGATGCCCGATCTCGTCGACCCCGACGCGGACACCGGCGTCGCGGCGCGCGTCCGGGCCGTGCTGGGCATCGGCGCATGAGC
>CALDKM010000329.1:0-6758 GCA_937898875.1 uncultured Pseudomonadota bacterium
AGTCGGCGTGCGCCGGCTGCGCCGCCGGCGCGCCCGGCGCGCCCACCCGGGCCGCGGCGACGACGCGATGCCTTCCCGCGAGCAGCGTATAGGCGGTCGGGACGACGAAGAGCGTCAGCAGCGTGCCGAACGACATGCCGCCGACGATCACCCAGCCGATCTGCGTGCGCGACTCGGCGCCGGCGCCGTGGGCGAGCGCCAGCGGCAGCGCCCCGAGCACCATCGCGCCGGTCGTCATCAGGATCGGGCGCAGGCGCAGCGTCGCCGCGTCGATCACCGCGGCCTTGAGCGCCTCGCCCTTCTCGCGCAGCTGGTTGGAGAACTCGACGATCAGGATCCCGTGCTTGGTGATGAGGCCGACCAGCGTCACGAGGCCGACCTGGCTGTAGATGTTGAGCGTGCCGCCGGCGAGCCAGAGCGCGATCAGCGCCCCCGTCATCGACAGCGGCACCGACAGCATGATGACGAGCGGATGGACGAAGCTCTCGAACTGCGCCGACAGCACCAGGTAGATGAACATGAGGGCGAGCACGAACGTGAAGTAGATCTCGCCGCCGGACTTCCTGAACTCGCGCGACTGCCCGTCGACGTCGGTCTGCGCCACCGTCGGCAGCGTGGCCTTCGCCGCGGCGTCCATCGCCTTGAGCCCGTCGTCGACCGTGTAGCCGGGCGCGAGCGTCGCCGTCACCTTGACCGAGCGCAGGCGGTTGAAGTGGTTGAGCGACGCCGGCGCGACGCCTTCCCTGACGTCGACGATGTTCGACAGCTGGACCATCTCGCCGTTGCGGCCCCGCACGTAGGTCTCGCTGATGTCGGCGGGCCGGGTGCGGTCGATCGGCGCGAGCTGCACGATCACGTCGTACTGCTCGCCGTCGCGCTTGAAGCGCGTGACCTGGCGGCCGCCGAGCATCGTCTCGAGCGTCCGCCCGACCGTGTCGACGTTGACCGCGACGTCGGAGAGCTTGTCGCGGTTGATCGTCACGCGCACCTCGGGCGTGTTGAGCCGGAGGTCCGTCTGCAGGTTCTGCAGTCCGGGGGTCTTGCGCGCCTCGTCGAGGAACCGGTCGACGATGCGCTGCAGCTCCGCGTACGGCACCTGCGCCATGATCACGTAGTCGATCGGCTGCGAGCGGAACGACTGGCCGAGCGACGGCGGGTTCAGCGGAAACGCGATCGCCCCGGGAATGCTCGCGAGCTTGGGACGCAGCTCGTCGGCGATCTGCTGCTGCCGCTTGGTCCTCTCCTCCCAGGGCTTGAGCCGCAGGATCGCGTTGCCGTCGACGACGGTCGGGAAGCCCGAGAACGCCGTGTAGGCCGCCGCCTCGGGCACCTGCGCGTAGAACGTCTCGATCGGCTTCACGACGTCGCCCGTGTACTGCGGCGTCGAACCCTGCGGCGCCGAGACGATCCCGAACACGACGCCGCGGTCCTCGGACGGGGCGAGCTCCGCCTTCAGGCTGGCGAACAGGACGCCGCCCAGCGCGGCGACGGCCGCCCACAGCGCGACGACGATCCACCGGTTGTCGAGCGTCGCCGTGAGCGCGCGGCGGTAGCCGTTCGTCAGCCCGACCAGCGCGGACTCCACCATGTTGTAGATCCGCGAGTGCCTCGCCTCGTGCTTGAGCAGCACCGAGCACATCATCGGCGTGAGCGTCAGCGCGACGAAGCCCGAGACGAGCACGGCGCCCGCGAGCGTCAGCGCGAACTCGATGAACAGCCGGCCGGTCCGCCCGGTCGCGAACGCGAGCGGGGCGAACACTGAAGCGAGCGTCAGCGTCATCGCGAGCACCGCGAACGCGATCTCCTTCGCGCCCTGGATCGCCGCGTCCCTGCGCGGGAGGCCCTCCTCGATGTGCCGGAAGATGTTCTCCAGCATCACGATCGCGTCGTCGACGACGAGACCGATCGCGAGCACCATCGCCAGCAGCGACAGCGTGTTGATCGTGAAGCCGAAGAGATACATGAGACCGAACGCGCCGATCAGCGACACCGGGATCGTGACGATCGGGATCACCGTCGCGCGCAGGCTCCGCAGGAACACGAAGATCACCAGCACGACCAGCAGGATCGCCTCGCCGATCGCCTGGAACACCGACTTGATCGACCGGTCGATGAAGACCGAGGTGTCGTAGGCGACGACCAGCCGCATCCCAGAAGGCATGCCCTCGTTTATCCGAACGACCTCGGCGCTCACGGCGGCCGACAGCTCGAGCGGGTTCGCGACCGCCTGCTTGATCACGCCGATGTTGAGCGACGGCTTGCCGTTGAAGCGCGAGATCGTGCGCTCGTCGATCGCGCCGATCGCCACGCTGCCCACGTCCCGGATGCGCACCGGGTAGCCGCCCGCATTCGCGACGATGATGTTGCCGAACTGCTCGGGCGTCTGCAGGTCGGTCTCGGCGACGACGGTGAACTCGCGCGCCTGAGACTCGATGCGCCCCGCCGGAATCTCGGCGTTCTGCCGCCGGATCGCGTCCTCGACGTCCTGCACGGTGAGGCGGTAGCCGGCCAGCCGCGTGCGGTCGAGGTTGATCCGCATCGACACCTGCCGCTCGCCGAAGATCCGGACGTCGGCCGCGCCGGGGAGCACCGACAGCCGCGGCTGCACGTAGCGCTTGATGTAGTCGGAAGCCTCGAGGGGCGTCAGGCTGCCGGCCTCGACCGCCAGGTAGATGATCGGCTGCGAGTCCGCCTCGACCTTCGCGATCACGGGCTCGTCGACGGTGTCGGGGAGCTTCGCGCGCACGCGCGACACCTTGTCCCGGACGTCGGCCGCGGCGCTGTCCGGGTCGCGCTTCAGCGTGAAGCGCACGTTGATCTGGCTGCGCTCGGAACGGCTCTGCGAGGTCATCAGCTCGACGCCCTCGATGCCGGCGAGCGAGTCCTCGAGGACCTTGGTGACCTGCGACTCGACCACCTCGGCCGACGCGCCGCGGTAGGTCGTGTTGACGCTGACGACCGGCTCGTCGATCCGCGGGTACTCGCGCACCGCGAGCCGCGTGTACGAGATCAGGCCGACGAGCAGGATGACGAGCGACAGCACCGTCGCGAGCACCGGACGGCGGATGCAGATTTCGGGCAGTTGCATGACGGCGGGAGCGGAGGACCGGGCCTCGCGCTAGCTCTTCTTCGCGGGCTGCGCGCCGGGCGTCGCCGAGGGTGCCGACGGTCCGTTCTTCGCCGAGGTCTGCGCCGGTGCGCCCTGCCCGGCCACCGAGGCGGCCGGCGCCGCCGGACCCGAGAGCGTCACCGGGACGCCGTCGCGCAGCTTGAGCTGCCCCGCGACGACCACGACGTCCTCGGGGCCGACTCCCTGGCGGACCTCGACCCTGCCGTCGCCCCGCTGGCCGATCTCGACGCGAGCGCGCTGCGCCTTGCCGTCGACGATGCGGAACACGAACTGCTCGCTGCCGAACGGGACGAGCGCCTGCTCGGGGAGGACGAGCGCGTCCTGGCGTTCCTCGGTGATGAGCCGGACGCGGGCGAACATGCCCGGCCGCAGCGACGTGTCGGGGTTGGAGACCTGCGCGCGGATCACGATCGCGCGGCCGGCCGCGTCCACCAGCGGGTTGATCGCGAACACGCGCCCCGCGTAGGTCCGGCCCGGGATCGCGTCGAGCGCGATCTCGATCTGCTGCCCGGCGCGAACCTGCTTCATGTAGACCTCGGGCACGCGGAAGTCGACCTTCAGCGGATCCACCGCCTCGAGATTCACGAGGTCGGCGCCCTCCTTGACGTAGTCGCCGAGCGAGACCTGCCGGAGCCCGATGATCCCGGAGAACGGCGCCTTGATCTCGGTCTTCGCGAGCTTCGCCTCGGCGACCGCGAGCGCGGCCTCGGCGACCTTCATGTTGCTCTCGGCCTCGTCGCGCGCCTGGCCCGAGATGAAGTTGCTCTTCGCGAGGTCGACCGCCCGGTCGTACTTGGACTTGGCGAGCGTCATGTTCGCGCGCGCCTGCTTGACTTCCGCCTCGTTGACCGTGGGGTCGAGGCGCACGAGCACGGCGCCCTTCTGCACGCGCTGCCCTTCGGCGAAGGCGATCGTGGCGATGCGGCCGGCCACCTCGGGGCGCAGCGTCACCGACTCGTCCGAGCGCAGGCTGCCGACCGCGGTGATCGCCTGCGGCAGCGACGCTCGGACGACCTTGACCGCCTCGACGGTCACCGCCTGCGGCGCTCCCGCGCCCGGACCGCCCGTCGCGGGCCCCGGGGCGGCTGCCGTCTGAGCGGCGGGCTTTCCGGGACCGCCCGAGCCTCGCTGCTGCCCGATCCAGTAGCCGCCGAGACCCACGGCGACCAGTGCGACGACGACCAGGACGGCGACCTTGTTGTTCATGGGATGCGTTCGAGGCGCCGGCACGGCCGGCGATTGGGCAAAGGGTCGATTATGGACTCCCGGCACGGGAGCGGCAAACCGGGCCGGGCCGGACGCCGCCCTTGATAGAATCGGTGCCCGCCCACCTACCGTTGACCGCCGCGATGCCACGACGTTCCCCGACCCCGTTCCGCCCGATCGGCGCGGCCGCCGCGCTCGCCTGCGCGCTCCTGCTCGCCGCCGCCCCCGCCCACGACGCCGCCGCGCAGGCGTTCCCGTCGAAGCCGGTCAAGCTCGTGATCCCGTTCCCGCCGGGCGGCTCGCTCGACAACGTCGGCCGACTGATCGCGCAGAAGCTGTCGGAGGCGTGGGGACAGCAGGTGGTGATCGAGAACAAGCCCGGCGCCGGGGGCAACATCGGCGCCGACGCGGTCGCCAAGTCGCCGGCCGACGGCTACACGGTCGTGATGGGGGCGCTTTCGACCCACGCGGTGAACCCGAGCCTCTACGCGAAGATGCCCTACGACGCGGCGAAGGACTTCGCGCCGATCTCGCTCGTCGCGATCACGCCCAACGTGCTGATCGTCAACGCCGCGATGCCCGTCGATTCGGTGAAGGGGATGATCGCGTACGCGAAGGCCAACCCGGGCAGGACCAACTTCGGCTCGGGCAGCAACGGCAGCGCCGGCCACCTCGCCGGCGAGCTGTTCAAGCTCGAGACCGGCACCGACGTCGCGCACATCCCGTACAAGGGCGGCGCGCCCGCGCTGCAGGCGCTGCTGGCCGGCGACACGCAGTTCATGTTCGACAACCTCGCGAACGCGATGGCGCAGGTCAAGGGGGGCAAGGTCCGCGCGATCGCCGTGACGACCGCGCAGCGCAGCAGGCTCGCGCCGGAGCTGCCGACGATGGCCGAGGCGGGGATGCCCGGCTTCGACATCTCGACCTGGTTCGGTCTGCTCGCGCCGGCCGGCACGCCGCCGGACGTGATCGCGAAGTGGAATGCGGACGTCGTCAAGGTGCTGAACTCGCCCGACGTGCGCGAGAAGATGCTCGCGCAGGGCGCGGAGCCGGCGCCCGACACGCCCGCGGAGTTCGCGGCGTTCATCGCACGCGAGCGCGACAAGTACGCGCGGATCGTGAAGGCGAGCGGCGCGAAGGTCGACTAGCTGCCGGGTGCGGATCACGCACCGGCTGGAGCGGTCGCCTCGGTCCCCGTGCAGGCATTGCGAACGATTTCGCCCGGAGCCGCTCGGCCGGCGCATGATCCGCCCGGCCGGTGCGCGTCGGCGAGTCCGGAGCCGCTGTCGGGACGAGGACGCCGATGCGGACGGTTGCCCGCGCGGCATCGATACGAACGAAGGACGTCGCCGGCGCTCGACCGGCCCCACGGAGGAAACCGATGAACCGTCGCACGCTGCTCGCCGCCCTCGCGGCTACGCTCGCCGTCGCCGTCCCGCCGGTCGCGCTCGCGCAGACCGCATTCCCGACCAGGCCGATCCGCATCGTCGTGCCCTTCCCGCCGGGCGGCACGACCGACATCCTCGCGCGCGCCGCCGCGCAGAAGATGTCCGAGGCGTGGAAGGAACAGGCGGTCGTCGACAACCGCCCGGGCGCGGGCGGCAACATCGGCGCGGAGCTCGTGGCGAAGGCGCCGGCCGACGGCTACACGCTGCTGATGGGCACCGTCGGCACGCACTCGATCAACCCGAGCCTCTACGCGAAGATGCCCTACGACCACGTCAGGGACTTCGCGCCGGTGATCCTCGTCGCCGCGGTCCCGAACGTGCTGGTCGTCCACCCGTCGGTGCCGGCGAACTCGGTCGCCGAGCTGATCGCGTATGCGAAGGCGAATCCCGGCAAGCTCAACTTCGCGTCGTCGGGCAGCGGCACGTCGATCCACCTCGCCGGCGAGCTCTTCAAGGTGATGGCAAGCGTGCAGATGACGCACGTTCCGTACAAGGGCAGCGCCCCGGCGATCGCGGACCTCGTCGGCGGCCAGGTGCAGCTCATGTTCGACAACCTGCCGTCCGCGCTGCCGCAGATCAAGGCCGGCAGGCTCCGGGCGCTCGGCGTGACGAGCGCACAGCGCGCGAGCGCGCTGCCGGACGTGCCGACGATCGCCGAATCGGGCCTGCCCGGCTACGAGGCGTCATCGTGGTTCGGGCTGCTCGCGCCGGCCGGCACGCCGCACGACGTCGTCGCGAAGGTCAACGGCGAGGTCGCGCGCTGGCTCGCGTCGCCCGAGGCGAAGGAGAAGCTCCTGTCGCAGGGCGCGAACGCCGCCGGCGGCACGCCCGAGGACTTCGTGCGCCACATCGCCGCCGAGACCGCGAAGTGGCAGCAGGTCGTCAAGGCGTCGGGCGCGAAGGTGGATTGAGGTAGATCCCCCCGAAGCGTGCTTCGCACGCCGCCCCCCGAGGGGGCTGCGCGCTTGGGACGG
>CALDKM010000330.1:0-5198 GCA_937898875.1 uncultured Pseudomonadota bacterium
CGACGAGCGACGAGGAGCCCGCGACGTTGTGCCGCTCGAGCAGCGCGACGAGGTCGGCCCCGAGCGCCGCCTGCCCGGCCGCATCGAGCGCCAGGAACGCCTTGTGCGTCGGCCCGTACCAGCGCCGGAACACGTCGACGAAGTGCGCGGCCGAGCGGTAGCGGAACATGAAGTCGCGACGCTTCGCATCGATGCGCGCCGCGCGACGGCCGAAGAGCTCGACCAGGTGCGGCTCGGCACCCCAGCGCATCGGCGAGACGAGGCCCGCCGGCGGCGGCACGTGCGCGCCGACGACCTTGAACATGTCGCCGAGGAAGCCTTCCGGCGTCCAGCTCGCGAGCCCGATGCGCCCGCCGGGTCGCACGACGCGCGCGAGCTCCCGGGCCGCGCGCGGATGGTCGGGCGCGAACATGACGCCGAACGTGGACAGCGCCACGTCGAAGCTCGCGTCGTCGAACGGCAGCGCCTCGGCGTCCGCGACGCGGAACGTCACGTCCAGCCGCTCGGCGAGCGCGCGCTCGCGCCCCTTGTCGAGCAGCGCCGGCACGTAGTCGGTCGAGGTCACCTCGGCGAAGCGGCGCGCCGCGGCGAGCGTGGCGTTGCCGTTGCCGGCGGCCACGTCGAGCACGCGCTCGCCCGCGCGCACGTCGGCGGCTTCGGCGAGCGTCTCGCCGACGATCTGCAGCGTGGTGCCGACGACGGCGAAGTCGCCGCTCGCCCAGGTCGCCTGCTGGCGGGTCTTGATCGCGGCGAGGTCGATGCCGGTCTGCGCCGGGGACGCGCGGGCGGCGCCCCCGCGCTCCGGGGCCGTCGCAGCGCTCGTTGCGGTATGCGTGGTCATGATGGACTCCGTGGATTCGTGTGTCGTTGGGGGAGGATCGCCGCGCGAGCCCGTCGCTCGCGCGGACGACACGCATGGTGCGCAACCCCCGCGCTTGACGCCCGGCCGCACGTCGTCGAGACTTGATCGTGCGTCCGTCCCTGCGAACGCAGCCGATCGATCGTCCGCGCGACCTGACCGACCGTCCGAGCCCCCCTCGCCGCCATGGCGCCGCAGACGCCCGGCGCGCCCCCCGCCCCGGGCGCGCCCGATCCCCTCTCCGACGTCCTGCGGGCGGTACGCCTGCGCGGCGCGACGTTCTACTACGTGAGCTGTCGCGACGACTGGGTCGCCGAGGCGCCGCCCGCGCGCAGGATCGCCGCCACGGTCCTGCCCGGCGCCGAGCACGTGCTCGCGTACCACATGGTCGCCAAAGGCGGCGGCTGGGCCGCGACCGAGGGCGTACCGCCGGTCCGGCTCGCCACGGGCGACATCGTGATGTTCCCGCGCGGCGACGCGCACGTGATGTCGAGCGCGCCGGGACTCCGCGCGGAGGCGACCGACGACGCGTGGGTCCATGCGACCGCGCGCGATCCCAAGCCGATCCCGGTCACCTACTACCGCGGCGTGGTCGAGCCGGGCGCCGCGCTTCCGGTCGACGAAGCGAACGCGGTCCTCGTGTGCGGCTTCATCGGCTGCGACCTCAAGCCCTTCAATCCGCTGATCGACGCGCTGCCGCGGATGATGCGCGTGGCGGCGGGCGGCGGCGAATGGGTCGGCAGCCTGCTTCGCCAGGCCGTCGCCGAGTCGCGGGAGCGCCGCGCGGGGAGCGACGCGCTGCTCGAGCGCGCGAGCGAGATGATGTTCGTCGACGCGACGCGACGCTACCTCGACACGCTTCCCGACGAGGCGACCGGGTGGCTCGGAGGCCTGCGCGACCGCCATGTCGGCCGCGCCCTGGGCATGCTCCACGCGGAACCTGCCGAGCCCTGGACGCTCGACGCGCTCTCGCGCCGCGCCGGGCTGTCGCGCTCGGCGCTGCACGACCGCTTCACGCACTTCGTCGGCTTGGCCCCGATGCAGTACCTGGCGCGCTGGCGGATGCAGCTCGCGGCGGCGCGGCTGCGCGCCGGCCACGACACGATCGCCACGATCGCGCTGGACGTCGGCTACGAGTCCGAGGCGGCGTTCTCCCGTGCCTTCAAGCGGCTCTGCGGGGCCGCCCCGTCCGCATGGCGGCGCAACGACGCCCGGGCGTCGCCCGCGCGCACCGTGCCGGAGTCGCGCTGACGCGGTCGCCGGCGCCTACCGCGAGAACCGCCCGTCCGACGCGACGATCACCGTGTCGACGAACGACGAGCCGGCGTGCGCCCCCGGCCGATACCGCACCAGCATCCCGCCGACGTCGACCGTTCCGAGGCTCTCCATCGCGCGCTGGATGCCGCCGCGCGTCAGGTCGCGACCTGCGGCGCGCAGGCCGGCGACCAGCACCTTCGCGCCGATGTAGCCCTCGAGCCCGGAGAACGAAGGCTCCGTCGCGGGCGCGTACTTCGCGAGCGCCTGCTGGTACTCCTTGACGACGGGGACCGCGACGCCCCAGGGGAACGGCACCACCTGCGTGAATATCAGTCCCTTGCCTTCGGGCCCGAGCTCGCGCGCCATCTGCGCGGCGCCGGAGTTCACCGCCATGAACATCGGGTGGAGACCCTTCGCGCGGAGGGCCTTGATGATCGCCACGTAGACCGAGTAGGAGCCGTGGTTGAACACGGCGTCGACGCGCGCGGCGCCGATCGCATCGGCGAGCGCCGCGGGCACCTTCCCGGCCGTCATCGGGATCGGCACCACGTCGAT
Organism: uncultured Pseudomonadota bacterium; assembly: GCA_937898875.1. GTDB lineage: Bacteria > Pseudomonadota > Gammaproteobacteria > Burkholderiales > Casimicrobiaceae > VBCG01. The sequence goes on from CALDKM010000330.1 coordinate 2,672, forward strand.
CCCCCGGTCCCCCGCGAGGCGCCGCACGTTGGCGAGATGCTTGCGCCCCGTGTCGGAGTCGGCGTGCACGAACGCGACGCGAGCGTACCCGTAGGTCTTGACGACGCCTAGCAGGTGGTCGAACTCGTCGAGGTGGGCCGCCCGCACCGGAAAGCTCCAGCGGTTGAACGGCTCGCGCATCTCGGGCGATCCCGCCATGCAGGCGACCAGCGGAACGCCGCGGTCGGACGCCTCCTTAAGCGTCGCCACGCAGGGCCCGCCCTCGACGCCGCCCAGCATCGCGACGACGTTGTCGCGCTCGATCAGCTCCCGGACGTTCTCGGCCGCGCGCTTTGCGTCGCCTCCGTCGTCGCGCGTCAGTATCGCGATCCGGCGCCCGCCGACGCCCCCGGCGGCGTTGATCCCGTCCAGGTAGAGCTTCGCACCGGCCGCCGCCCCCTGCCCGTGCTCGCCGACGCCGCCGGAAAGCGCTATCGACTGCCCGATCACGATCCGGGGCTCCTGTGCGGCGACCCCTCCGGCGTGCAGCAGAAAGACGCCGAGGGCAAGGGTCGCCAGCCGGGTGGCCGACGTACGTCGTGAGCGGGAGCGCTGGATCATGGGGCGGCGTCCGGGATCGAAGGGAGGGGGGGTCGGCGGAAGGCGCCATGATGCGTGCAAGGGTCGTGCCGGCAGCGAACCTGCGGCCGGGGCCGGCTATTCCACCGTCCGCCCGACGGCCGCGAGGGCCCGCCGGCTCGCCCCCATCGAGCCATCGCCGCCACAATCGGTGGCCTGTCCGGGACTTGGCGGCACCACCTGTTGTATTTTCGCCGGAGCGCGGCGTACGATGCTCGACAGGTGGCGCCCCGCGTCCCTTCCCGAAAGGCGCCCGACAGGAGACCCATGGTCGAACGAAAGCTGCGCCCTGCCCCGTCCCAGCTCATCTCCCTCGCCTCCCGCAAAGCCGCCGGCGCTTCGAAGTCCGGTCCCCGCACCGCCCCGACGTCCACCCGGCTGTTCGTGCTCGACACGAACGTCCTGATGCACGACCCCACGAGCCTGTTCCGGTTCGAGGAGCACGACATCTACCTGCCGATCCTGACGCTCGAGGAGCTCGACAACCACAAGAAGGGTGTCACCGAGGTGGCCCGGAACGCCCGCCAGGCGTCCCGGTTCCTCGACGAGCTCGTCACCGCGCACACCGAGCAGGGCGGCGGCGACGGGATCTCGGGCGGCATCCCGCTCGAGCAGAAGAGCAACGGCGCCGCGACCGGCAGGCTCTACCTGCAGACCGAGACGATAACGACGACGCTGCCGCCGTCGCTCGCCTACGGCAAGGCGGACAACCAGATCCTGGCGGTCGTCATGCACCTCGCGCGGCTGCATCCGCGGCGCGACGTCGTGCTGGTGTCGAAGGACATCAACATGCGCATCAAGGCGCGGGCGCTGGGGCTCGCCGCCGAGGACTACTTCAACGACAAGGTCCTCGAGGACACCGAGCTCCTCTACTCCGGGATGGAGGAGCTGCCCGCCGACTTCTGGGAGAAGCACGGCAAGGGCATCGAGTCGTGGCAGCAAGGCGGCCACACGCTCTACCGGATCACCGGCCCGCTCGTGCCCTCGATCCTCACCAACGAGTTCGTCTACCTCGAGCCACCGGGCGAGGCGCCGTTCCACGCGATCGTGAAGGAGATCCACGGCCGCACGGCGCTCCTGTCGACGCTCAAGGACTACTCGCACCAGAAGAACAACGTCTGGGGCATCACGTCGCGCAACCGCGAGCAGAACTTCGCGCTCAACCTGCTCATGAACCCGGACGTCGACTTCGTGACGCTGGTCGGCCAGGCGGGCACGGGCAAGACGCTGCTCACGCTCGCCGCGGGGCTCATGCTGACGCTCGAGTTCAAGGTCTACACCGAGATCATCATGACGCGCGTCACGGTGCCGGTCGGCGAGGACATCGGCTTCCTTCCGGGCACCGAGGAGGAGAAGATGAACCCGTGGATGGGCGCGCTCGAGGACAACCTCGACGTGCTCAACAAGACCGACGACGAGGCCGGCGAGTGGGGCCGCGCGGCGACGCGCGACCTCATCCGCTCGCGCATCAAGGTGAAGAGCCTCAACTTCATGCGCGGCCGCACGTTCATCAACAAGTTCCTGATCATCGACGAGGCGCAGAACCTGACGCCCAAGCAGATGAAGACGCTGATCACGCGCGCGGGCCCGGGCACGAAGGTCGTGTGTCTCGGCAACATCGCGCAGATCGACACGCCGTACCTCACCGAGGGGAGCTCGGGGCTCACCTACGTCGTCGACCGCTTCAAGGGCTGGCCGCACTCGGGGCACGTGACGCTCACGCGCGGCGAGCGCTCGCGGCTCGCGGATCACGCGGCGGAGATCCTCTAGGACCTGTTAGCGCTCCCGGGCGCCCTCCCGGCTGCGGCCGGACCCGCGGGCGCATGGCCGGCCGCGCCGGTCCGGAGCGCGCGCGCCGCCGTGCGACAATCGCGCCCGTGAGCGAGCATCCCGTCCTCTCGCTGGTGGT
>CALDKM010000331.1:0-7936 GCA_937898875.1 uncultured Pseudomonadota bacterium
TCCCCCCGGAGGGGGCGCCGCGCCCTTGGGGCGGCCCGGCGGGCGCGGGGTGCCCGCCGATGCTCGCGGCCGCGCGCGTCAGGCGAGCACGATGTGGTGGTGCAGCACCTGCGGCTGCGGAATGCCGTTGCGCACCCACTGCACCGTGCGCTCGACGCGGAAGTCGAGCGTCGACAGGCCCTCGCCGCCGAACCCGGCCGCGCCCCGGGCGCGCTTGGCGTGGTAGATCGCCCGCGTGCGCTGCGTCCCCAGGTTGGCCGCGCCTTCCGGCGTGACGCCGTGGTGCGCGTGCGGCATCGGCATGAACGTCCCCGGGCGCCTCGACCAGCCCAGGCCGGCCACCTGGATGCGCTGCCGCAGGTCGACGTCCTCGAATCCCCACTCCCAGTAGTCGTTGCTGTATCCGTTGATGCGCACGAAGTCGTCGGCCGGCAGCGCGACGACGCACCCCGGCGTATCCGACGGCTCGTCCGCCGGCGCATCCTGGACGCCCCAGGTGATGAGGCTCGTCGGCTCGTGCACGCGCGAGAAGTCGGCCCAGATCGGCAGGTAGTCGACGTCGTGGAACACCACGTAGTCCGCATTCGCGTGCGCGAGGGCGAACCCCGCGTTCTTGATCGCGCCGCGGTTGAACGAGCGCCCCGGCGTCTGCTCGGCGATGTGGATCTCGTAGGGAATCGCCCGCGCGTACCGGTCGCGCTCGAAGAACGTGACGAGGTGCGGAACGAGCCGCGACAGGTGCTGCTCGCGATCGCGATAGGGGATGACGATGGCCAGCCGCGCGTCGTAGTCGAGCGGATCGACCGCGGGCAGCGGGGCGCGGGGCGGCAGCATCATCGGTGTCGCCGATGGTGGTCGTAGAGCTCGCGCGCGTGGGCCCGGGTCTTCGCGGTCGTTTCCTCGCCGGAGAGCATGCGCGCCAGCTCGTCGATCCGGCTCTCGCGGTCGAGCGGAAGCACGCTCGACTCGACGCTTCCGGCGGCGTCACGCTTCTCGACGCGGAAATGGCGGTCGGCGAACGAGGCGACCTGCGGCAGATGCGTCACGCACAGCACCTGGCGGCCCGCGCCGAGCGTCTGCAGCAGGCGGCCCACGGTCGCGGCGACCGCGCCGCCGATCCCGGTGTCCACCTCGTCGAACACGAGGGTCGGGACCTGCGCCACGTCGCTCGCGGCGACCTGGACCGCGAGCCCTATGCGCGAGAGCTCGCCGCCCGACGCGACGCGCGCGAGCGGGCCGACCGGCTGCTTCGCGTGCGTGGCGATCCGGAACTCGATCGCGTCGAGGCCGTGGCCCGCGGGCGCGGGCAGCGGCTCGAACGCGATCTCGAGCCGTCCGCCCGTCATCGCCAGCGTGCGCATCGCGGCGGTCACGCGGTGCTCGAGTTCGGCGGCCGCGTAGCGTCTCTTGGCGCGGAGCTCGGTCGCGACGGCGCGGTACGCGTCCTCGGCATCGCGCGCGCGACGCTCGAGCGCCTCGACGTCGGACGCCGCGACGAGCTCGGCGAGCGCCGCTTCGGTCGATGCCAGGAGCTCCGGCAGCGCCTCGGGACGCACCCGGTGCCTGCGCGCGACGTCGTGCAGCGCGGCGAGGCGCTCGTCGATGCGCGCGAGGTCGGCGGGATCGAGGTCGAGGCGGCGCCGGTACTCGCGCAGTGCCCGTGCGGCCTCCTCGAGCTGGATCCGCGCGGGATCGATCAGCGCCACGACCTCGGCGAGCGCCGGATCGTGAACGGCCGCGGCCGACAGCCGGGAACCGACCTGCGCGACGCGCCTCGTCAGCGCCTCGTCGGACTCCTCGATCGCGTCGGCAGCCTGCGCGCACGCATCGATCAGCGCCGCGGCGTTCGCGAGCCGAGACTGCGCGGCGCCGAGCTCCGCCCATTCGCCCTCGCGCAACCCGAGCGCGGCGAGCTCGTGCCGGCGCGCCTCGAGGACGTCGCGCTCGGCGGCGGTGCGGCCGGCGTCGACGCGTGCGGCGTCGCGGGCCTCGCATGCCGTGCGCCAGCGCCGCCACGCGTCCCCGGTCTGCCCGGCGAGCGACGTGAATCCGCCGAACGAGTCGACCAGTTCGCGCTGTGTCTGCGTCGTCGAGAGCGCCTGGTGCGCGTGCTGGCCGGTGATCTCGACCAGCCGCTCGCCCAGCGCCTTCAGCTGCGCGAGCGTCGCGGGCGAGCCGTTGATCCACGCGCGGCTTCGGCCCTGCGCGTCGAGCACGCGTCGCAGCAGCACCTCGCCGTCGTTCTCGGCGAGGCCTTCCTCGGCGAGCCACGCGCGCACCGACGGCGCGTCGTCGACGTCGAAGGCGGCGGAGAGCTCGGCGCGGTCGGCGCCGGCTCGGATCTGACGCGGCTCGAAGCGGTCGCCCAGCAGGAGGCCCAGGGCGTCGATCAGGATCGACTTGCCGGCGCCGGTCTCGCCGGTCAGCACCGTGAAGCCGGGCTCGAGCTCGAGCTCGAGCGAGCTCACGACGACGAAATCGCGGATCGACAGCAGCCGCAGCATGTCAGGCGCCGCGCCGTTCCTTGAGCCGCTCGGGCGTCTCGCTCCAGTGGAGCTTCTCGCGCAGCATCGCGAAGTAATCGTAGCCTTCGGGATGCAGCAGGCGCGCGGGATGCGGGGCGCGCCGGATCACGACGCGGTCGCCTTCGTTCAGCGGGTAGTGCGCGTGACCGTCGCAGTGCACGGTCGCGTCGGTGCCGCGCACGACGGCGATCGTGACGGTCGCCGTGTCGGAGAGTGCGACCGGCCGGTGCGTGAGCGCGTGGGGCGCGACCGGCACGAGCGTGATCGCCGCGATGCGCGGGTCGAGGATCGGCCCGCCCGCCGACAGCGCGTAGGCGGTCGAGCCGGTCGGCGTCGAGACGATGATGCCGTCCGCGCGCATCGCATAGGCGAAGCGTCCGTCGATCTCCACCGCGCACTCGATCATGCTGCCGCCGCCGCCGCGGTTGACGACGACGTCGTTGAGCGCGGGCTCCGCCTCCTCGCGCCCCGCCGCGCGCACGACCGTCGCGACGAGCATCGTCCGGCGCTCCTCGACGTAGCGCCCGGCAAGCATCGGTCCCAGCGTCTCCTCCATCGCCGCGAGCGGGATGTCGGTGAGGAATCCCAGCCGCCCCTGGTTGACGCCGATGAGCGGCACGTCGTGCGGGGCGATCCGGCGCGCGATCGAGAGCATCGTGCCGTCGCCGCCCAGCACGATCGCGAGATCGGCGCGCGAGCCCAGTGCGTCGGCTTCCGCCGTCGCGTGGCCGGGAAGGGGGGTGTGTCGCGCGGTGTCCGCCTCGAGCACGACGGCGTGCCCGTGCGAGGCCAGGAACCCGGCCAGGCGCGCGAGCGGCGCGGCGAGGTCGGGCGTGCCGGGGCGTCCGACGATCGCGACGCGGGGAAAGCGGGCGGGGGAGCCGGGCATGGCCGCGATTATTCCACAGCGCTCCTTCGGGCCGCGGTCGGTCGTACGGCCAATGGGCGCCCCGGCAGCCGCGCCGGGCGGGAAGTCCCGGGTGCGCGGGTCCGCGCGGCTTGGCGCCGGCACGTTAGAATGGCTTCGACCGACCCGACCGACCCGTGATCGACCCCCGCGCCGCCCACCTGCTGAAGACCCTCGTCGAGCGCTACATCGCCGAGGGGCAGCCGGTCGGCTCGCGTCAGCTCTCGAAGCAATCCGGCCTCGAGCTCTCGCCCGCCACCGTGCGCAACGTGATGGCGGACCTCGAGGAGGCGGGCTTCGTCGCGAGCCCCCACACGTCCGCCGGCCGCGTGCCTACCCCCAAGGGTTACCGGTTCTTCGTCGACAGCCTGATCGTCGTCAAGCCGCTCGAGCAGCGGGAGATCCACCGCCTCGAGGGCGAGCTGGTCGCCGACCGCCCGCAGCAGCTCGTGAGCGCGGCCGCCCAGATGCTCTCGCAGCTCACGCAGTTCGCCGGCGTGGTGGTGACGCCCCGGCGCGAGCCGGGGCTGCGCCACCTCGAGTTCCTGCGGCTCGCCGACCGGCGCGTTCTGCTGATCGTCGTGACGTCGCAGGGCGACGTGCAGAACCGGATCCTGCACACCGACCGTCCGTACACCCAGGCGCAGCTCGTCGAGGCGACCAACACCTTCAACCAGCACTTCGCCGGCCAGTCGATCCCGTCGATCCGCGCGGGGCTCGCCGACGAGCTGAAGCGCCTGTCGGGCGACATCGCCGCGCTGATGTCGGCCGCGGTGGACGCCGGCAGCGGCGCACTCGAGGGGAGCGACACCGTCGTGCTCGCGGGAGAGCGCAACCTGCTCTCGTCCGAAGGCGTCGTGTCGAGCATGGACCGCGTGCGAATGCTCTTCGACCTGTTCGAGCAGAAGACCTCGCTCCTGCACCTGCTCGACCTGTCGCAGCGCGCGGAAGGCGTCCGTATCTACATCGGCGGCGAGTCCGGCCTCGCGCCGCTCGACGAGATGAGCGTCGTCACCGCGCGCTACGAGGTCGACGGGCAGGTGATCGGCACGCTGGGCGTCATCGGCCCCACGCGCATGGCCTACGAGCGCGTGATCCCGATCGTCGACGTGACCGCGAAGCTCCTGTCGAACGCGCTCACGCATCAGCTCTCCGACTCGTGAGCCGGAGCCCCCGGGCGCACGCGAGCACCTGCGATGACCGCCACCGACCACGGGGCCCTGATCGCGCGCTTCTACGACGCGCTCGGGCGCCGCGATGCCGCGGCGATGGCGGCGTGCTATGCGCCGGATGCCACGTTCACCGATCCCGTGTTCGGCACGCTCGACGCTTCCGGTGCCGCCGCGATGTGGCGGATGCTCTGCGCGCGCGGCAGGGACCTGCGCGTCGAGACGTCGGGCATCGAGGCCGACGCCGAGCAGGGGCACGCGCACTGGCGTGCCACGTACTCATACGGCCCGACCGCGCGTCCCGTCGTCAACGAGATCGACGCGGCGTTCGTCTTCCGTCGCGGGTTGATCGTCGAGCACGTCGATCGCTTCGACCTCCGGCGCTGGGCGACGCAGGCGCTCGGACTCTCGGGACGCGTGCTCGGTCTCACTCCGCTGCTCGGGCCGATGGTCCGCAAGCAGGCCGCGTCTTCGCTCGCCGCGTGGCGGCGCAGGGAGCAGGGCGAGTGACGGGGACGCGGGGGAAGGGCGAGGCCGGCGTTCCGGTGGGTCGGCAGGATCGGCGCGCGCAATCCCGACCGCGATGAGATTCCTCCCCGAACCGCCGCGCGCGCACGACCGCATCGACAGGCTCGGCGTGCTGCTCGTCAACCTGGGCACGCCCGACGCGCCGACCCCGTCCGCGGTGCGCCGCTACCTTGCCGAGTTCCTGTCCGATCCGCGCGTCGTCGAGATTCCGCCGGTCGTCTGGAAGCCGATCCTCTACGGCGCGATCCTGCCGACGCGCCCGGCGCAGTCGGCGAAGAAGTACGCGGCGATCTGGACGAAGGACGGCTCGCCGCTCGCCGTGCACTCGATTCGCCAGCGGTCGCTGCTGATGGGCATGCTTGGCCAGCGCATGAAGCGCGAGGGGCTCCCGGCCGACTACGCGCCGGTCGAGCTAGGCATGCGCTACGGCGAGCCGTCGATCGCCTCGGCGCTCGATCGGCTGCGCGCGGCCGGCTCGACGAAGATTCTCGTGCTGCCGCTCTATCCGCAGTACTCGGCGAGCACGACCGCGACCGTGTTCGACGCCGTCGCGCGGCACCTGGCGAACGTGCGGCGCGCGCCCGCGCTGCGGTTCGTCGACGCGTTCCACGACGATCCGGGCTACGTGAAGGCGCTCGCGCAGAACGTCAACGACTACTGGATGAAGCACGGGCGGCCCGACCGGCTCGTGATGTCGTTCCACGGCGTGCCGCGCCGCACGCTGGAGCTGGGCGACCCGTACCACTGCCATTGTCAGAAGACCGGACGGCTGCTCGCGCAGGAACTGGGGCTCGCTTCCGACCAGTGGTCGCTCGCGTTCCAGTCGCGTTTCGGCAAGGCCGAGTGGCTGAAGCCCTACACCGCGGAGGTGCTCGCGTCGCTCGGCGCCGCCAAGGTTCGCCGCGTCGACGTCGTGTGCCCCGGCTTCGTGTCCGACTGCCTCGAGACGCTCGAGGAGATCGGCATGGAGGTGCGCGACACGTTCGTGAAGGCCGGCGGCGGCGAGTTCCACGCGATCCCGTGCCTGAACGAGCATCCCCGCTGGATCGCGGCGCTGTCCGACTTCGCGTGGCGGAACCTGGCGGGATGGCTCGCGCCGCCGCCCGAGCCGCGCGAACGCGAGCTGGCGCTCGCGCGGGCGAAGGCGATGGGGGCGCAGGGGTGAGGCAGGCGGCGTGAGCGCGGTCGACATCCGTGCCGCGATGGTTCATGCGGAGTCGCCTGCGGCGCGCTTCGGCACCGGATCAGGCGCAAGCGGCCCCACGGATTGGCGCATTTCGGCCCCCGAATCGACCGCTGCGCCGTTGAACTTCGGGGACTTGTGCGCGGGCCGCGATGGGCCGGTTGGCGAAGTCGCACCGTCGATCGCCACCGAAACGCCCCCATTCGAACCGGCGTGGTCGAGCCACAGTTCACGTTGGGCGTCACCACAGCGTCGGGCGTAGAATCGGCCGGAATCGGAGGTACCTATGGTGAATCTCGACATCGAGAGCGAGCGCGAGGCCGATGGCCGGTGGCTTGCGGAGGTACCGCAGTTGCCTGGCGTTCTGGCCTACGGAGCCACTCGGGACGAGGCCGTGGCTCGCGTCCAGGTGCTTGCACTGCGGGTCCTCGCCGAGCGCCTGGAGCACTCCGAGAGCCAACCCGGTTCAATCTCGATTTCGGTGGCCGCTGCTTGAGTCATCGGCCTTCGACCAAGGCGCGTCGCGTACTGGCGGCGTTGCTCGGGTTGGGGTGGATCGTCAAGCGGCAGTCCGGGTCGCATCGGACGTTGAGCCGCGCGGGATGGCCAGACTTCGTCTTCGCCTTCCACGATGGCGAGGAGATCGGTCCAAAGATGCTTGCGCGCATTGCGAAGCACACTGGTCTCTCTGCGAATGACCTGTAAGCCCATGACGCCCAACCCGGCGGTCAACCGTACCGTTCTCGGCGCGGCTTCGCCGGCTTTCGCGGCCGGTTACCTATCACGTCGGGCGTCACCGGGCGCGGCGCTACACTAGCCGGAGACAGGAGGTACTCATGCGCTACCGCATCGCACTTCATCGGTCGGACGAGGGCTACTCCGTCTCCGTTCCCGGCCTCCCTGGGTGTTGGTCCCAAGGTGCCACGGAACGAGAGGCCGTCGAGAACATCGAGGACGCCATCCGCGAGTACCTGAGCGTTGTGGACGAACAGTTGCGCGGCGAGAACGTGCGCGAGATTGAAGTCTTGGTCTAGCCTTGCCAAAGATCCCGGGCGTCAACCATCTCGATGCCGTGCGCGCCCTGGAGAAGGCGGGCTTTGTAGTCGTGCGTCAAGGCAAGCACATCGTCATGTCCAGTGGCGGACGCATCTTGACCATCCCGCGTCACAACCCGGTGAATGCCTTCACCCTTGACGCCCGACCCGGCGTTCGAGCGAACGCGCCGGTGCGCGGCACGCCGCTCAACTTGTTAGGGCGCTTCCGCTTCGGTCCAGAGAATCCTCACACGGTCGAAGCGTTCTCGATACCATGAGCCAGATTGATGTGTCGATTGTGTTCGAATTCCTCCAAGCCAAATGGAAGGATCGTCCTTGCCCAATGTGTGGCCAGGACAGCTGGTCGGTCCAGCAGGGCGTGTTCGCGCTTCTCGAGCTCCACGAAAAGGGAGTTGCCATCGGAAGCTCGTCGCCGTCGCCTGTCCATCCTGCGGCGGAAGTTGTTCCGGTCGTCCCCGTCGTGTGCAAGAGTTGTGGCAATACAGTCCTCGTCAACGCAATTGTCGCGGACATCATCAAGGAGGAGACGAAGCATGCTTAGGGCGTTCGAATCGCGGTGACATCTCGGC
>CALDKM010000332.1:0-3037 GCA_937898875.1 uncultured Pseudomonadota bacterium
CGCCCGGCGTTCGCCACGAACGACCAGGCGAACGCGACCGGCCAGAGAGGCAGCGACAGGAGGAAGAGGACGAGCCCCGCGAGGCGGCTTCCGAGCCCGGCTCCTCGCGGTGTGCCGGCGGGAGGGAGGAGGTCCGTCAGGAGCGACGTCGCGCCCGAGGCCGGATCGACGACGAGGTTCTGCGCCACCGCGGCGCCGCGAAGGGAGACGCCGTCGGGGACGACGGAGCGCGGGAGGACGGAGACGCCGTCGAGCGCCGCCTTCCCGAGGACCGCGGCCTCCTCGGCGACGGTCGCGCCGCCGGAGAGCCGGGCCCCCTTCGACACGACGGCGCGCGGAGAGAGGGAGACGGCCCCGTCGCCGCGGTCGAGCGTCGCCTGGGCCGCCCCAAGCCGCCGGTCAGTCACCCGATGGCCGGAGGGAGGCCTGCCCGGCGTCCGCGAGTGCGCCGGGCGCGACTTCGCCGATCGCCGCGAGGTAGGCGGCCTCGAGATGGCGCGTGTACGCGGGACCGTCGACGAGCGGCGACGACCCGAGTCCGCGCGCGATCGCGCCGCGCACTTCCTCCGCGAACGACGCGTCCTCCGCCAGCCGCACCGCGAGGTCGACGTACTCGCGGCCCGACTGCGCGATCGTCGCGGTCGCGCCCAGGTTCGAGAGGATCGAGTACGACGTGCGCTCGCCGTGCCGCCGGCCGACCAGCGTGACCACCGGCACGCCCATCGCGAGCGGCTCGATCGTCCCGTTGACGTTGCCGAAGGGCATCGGGTCGAGCACGACGTCGACGACGCGGTAACGCGCCTGGTTCTCCGCGTCGTTGCGCCCCTGCGGAAGGAAGAGCAGGCGGTCCGCCGGGATGCCGGCCGCGGCGGCCAGTCGCTCGTAGACCGGGCGATGCCCGGGACGGATCGGCGAGAACGCGAAGCGCGCGCGCGGCACGCGGTCGGCGATCTCCTTCCACAGCGCGAGGCAGCGCCGCGAGAGCTTCATCGGCGCGACGAACGCGCCGATCACGAACGCGTCCCCGGGAATCGCGAGCTGCTTCCGTTCGAGCGGCGGGACCTTCGCCGGCTCGACCGCACGGAACGGATAGACGCAGCCGGCCATCGCGAGGAGCGGCTCGATCTGATGCTCCTGCGCCTCCGGCAGGTCCGCGTACGCGTCGGTCAGCTTGTAGTCGATCGTCGACAGGCCGAGCGTCCCCGCGCTCGCGACGTGCGTGATCTGGACGCGTGCGGGCTTGAGCGCGAGGATGCCCGGCCTCGCGCCCTTCGTGTGCGTCTGCAGGTCGACGAGCAGGTCGAGGTCGTCGCCGTCGATCACGCGCGCGGCCTCCCGGTCGACCAGGCCCGACACGTCGCGGAACGCGCTCGCGGCCCCCTCGAACCGCTCGGTCCAGCGATCGCGAACGTCCGACATCGAATAGAAGTGGACGTCGAAGCGCTCGCGGTCGTGGTGACGCACCGCCTCCCACATCATCTTGCCCATCACGTGGTTGCGCAGGTCCGCCGACAGGTAGCCGATCCTCAGCCTGCCGGGCTTCCGGGGCGCGGGTCGCGCATGCGGGACGCCGTAGACGCGTCGGCACGCCTGATCGTAGGTCTGGGCGAAGCGGTGCAGGACCGACGGCTCGACGTCGAAGAACAGCAGCAGGTAGAGGAGCTCCTCGAGCGCATCGACGAGCGTGGTTTCGGTCGCCGCCCGGAATCGCTCCTGCCTCAGGCCGTCGAGATAGCGGTCGAGGCGCCGGAAGTCGGCGGTGAACTGGCACACCTCGAGCGCCTGCACCGCCATGAGGAGCGAGTCGGGGCAGGCCGCCTCGAAGCGACGGAAATGGGTCGCCCATTCGTCGAGCCGGCCCTCCTCCCGGAGCACCTCGCCGACGTTCTTCCATGCGGCATCGCGCGCCGGGTCGCGATCGAGCACCTGGCGGTAGGCGGCCAGTGCGTCGGCCGCGCGCCCCTGCTGCTGGAACAGCACGCCGAGGTTGAACGCCGCGTCGACGAACGACGGGTCGAACGCGCTCGCGTGGCGGTAGGACTGCACTGCCGACTTGGCGTCGCCGGCGAGCTGCTGCGCGACGCCGAGGTTGTACTGCGTCTCCGCGTCGAAGGGCTGCAGCATCGACGCGCGGTGGAACGCCTCGGCCGCCGCGGCGCCGTCGCCCACCCGGAGCAGCGCGTGCCCGAGCGCGCGCAGCAGCCCGAGGTGCGCCGGCTCGCGCTCGATGCCTTCCTTCGCGAGCGCGATCGCGACGAGCGGCTGCTGGCGCTCCAACGCGAGCCGGCTCGCGTCGACTCGTGCGTCCGCGTATCCGGGGGCCGAATCGAGCGCCGACACGAGGTCGCGCGCGGCGGCATCCAGGTCGCCCGCATCCCACTCGAGACGCGCGCGGAAGTGCAGGGCCGGCGCGTATTCCGGCTGGTCGTCGATCACCGCCGAGTAGGCCGCACGCGCCGCGTCGAGCTCGCCTCCCTGGTGCGCCCGCAGCCCGGCTTCCCATCGTGCGGCCAGCGCGTCCTTCGTCAGCGTGCCCTGCACCGGACGCGGGACCTCCGCCAGCGCCGCGGCGAGCGCCGATGCCGACGCGTCGACGCGCCGGTCCGCGAGCGGCGGCTCGTGATCGGCGAGCGTCCAGATCGCGCGAGCGGGTCGCTGCGCGAGCCACGGACCGGTCGCGGCGTCGAGGCCGACGACGTCGACGAGCACGTCCGGATCGCGCGACACGAGCAGGCGCGCTCCCGCGGGATCGGGTACGCCGCCCGCCGCGATCACGACCTGCGCGACGAAGGGCAACGACGCGGCGTACGACTTCGCATCGTCCGTCGACGCGAGCGCGACCAGCGTGACGTCGTATCCGGGCCCGGACAGCGCAGCGAGCGCGGCGATGGCTTCGGGCGACGCGTCGGGCGAGGCGAGCACCGCCACGCGCAGCGCAGCGCCCGCCGTCCGCCGGGACCACGCCAGCGGCACCGCCGGCGCGAAGCTCGTCGCGCACGCTCGCGCGTACGCCGCAGCGAAGTGGCGAGCGGCCTCG
>CALDKM010000333.1:0-2739 GCA_937898875.1 uncultured Pseudomonadota bacterium
CCCGCGACGGCCGTCGCGCTCGGCTTCGCGTCGCCCACCCGGACGATCGGCCATCTCGCCGCGGTGCTCTCGGAGCGGCTCGCGCGCGTCGAGCTGCCCGCGCCGGTCGAGGGCCTCGCGCTCGAGACGCGCGAGACCGCGCCGCTCGCCGGTCGTCCGATGGGTCTCCTGCCCGGCGACGAAGGCGACGCTCCCCTCGTGCCGCTCGTCGACCGACTGCGCGCACGGCTGGGCGACGCGGCGGTCTCGAGCCTGGCGACGCACGCCGACCATCGGCCGGAGCGTGCGCAGTCCGAATCGGCCTCCGCCGCGACCGCGGCCGCGAAGCCCCCGCCCGCGGCACTCCCCGACGCGCCGCGTCCGCTCTGGCTGCTCGCCGAGCCTCGCCCGATCGGCGCGTCGCTCGCGAGCGCGCCGTGGGTGCTGCACGACGGGCCCGAGCGCATCGAATCGGGATGGTGGGACGGCCGCGACGTGCGTCGCGACTACTACGTCGCGCAGACGCCCGGCGGCGGCCGCGCGTGGATCTTCCGCGACCACCGCCGAGGCACCGACGACGGCGAATGGTGGGTGCACGGCTGGTTCGCCTGACGAGTCCCCCCGCGACACCGTCCCCGAACGCTGCCGGGACTCGCGCGACGCCGGCGGCACGAATCTTGCTGGGGCATTACGCTCATTCCATGATCCATTGCCAATCGACCAAGGTTCCCCCGATGCTCTCGACCCGAGTCCGCCACGCCCCCCTCCTCGTCACGCTCGCCGCCGCCCTCGCCCTCCCCGTCGCCGCGCAGGCCGTCAACCTGCCGACATTCCCCGTCACCGACCCGGGACCGAACGCGGCCGCCTGATACACCGACCGCTACGCGCCGTCGGGCTTCGCGAACGCAGGCACGCTGTTCGGCCGCGACAACGTGCTCGCGATCTCGCTCTCGGCCGCGGATTCGCAGACGTCGCGGCCCGCCGCCTACAACACCGCGTTCTACAACACGCAGGGTCGCAAGGTCGACGCCGGCATCGCCGGCCCGGTGAGCTGGATAGGCAGCCTGTACATCCCGGCGAGCTGGGCGACACCCTCCGCATCGGACGCGAGCGGCAGCCGCCGCTCCGACATGTGGGGAACGGTCTCGCCCGCCACCGGCGGCGACACCTGCCCCGCGTCGAACTGCAACCTGTTCCCGATCATCGGCTTCTCCAACGCCGTCGCCCCCGACGCGAACGGCGCGGTCGGCGGCACGCCGCGCTTCCGCGTCTTCGACGGCAACGCCAGCGGCTGGACCGACCTCGCGTACACCGTGAATGTCGATGCGTGGGCGGACTTCTGCGTGACGTTCACCGGAACGACGATCGAATACCGGATCGGCGACACGCTCGTCTACACGATGAGCGACCTCACGCAGGGGGACGCGAGCTACGGCCCGCCGACGCAGATCGCGAACGTGATGGCGCAGGCGTACAACTACGGCAACGCGTACGACGCGAACTGGAGCCGCTTCGCGGTCGGGCAGGCGACGTGCAGCCAGCTGCGTGCGCAGGTGGCGCCGGCGCGCATCCAGCCCTCGGTGCCGGTGCCCCTCGGACCGCTCGCGCCGCTCGGTGCGGCACTCGCGGTAGCGCTTCTCGCGGCACGGCGGCTCGTTCGCTGATTCGCCGCCGACGCCGCTCGCGGCGGTCATCGCGCGACGCGCGGCGACTCGCCCCGCCGGTCTCGATCGGCGCGCCGCGTACAATCGCGCGATGCCCGATGCCGAGCATCCGTACTCGTCGCTCACGCCCGACCTCGTCCTCGACGCGCTCGACACCGTCGGCGTGCACGGCGACGGCCGGCTGATCGCGCTCGGTAGCTACGAGAACCGCGTCTACCAGGCGATGCTCGACGACGCCCCCCCGGTCGTCGCGAAGTTCTATCGCCCCGGGCGCTGGAGCGACGGGCAGATCGGCGAGGAGCATGCGTTCGTGCGCTCGCTCGCGGAGGCGGAGGTGCCCTCGGTGCCGCCGCGCGAGATCGGCGGGCGCACGCTGCACGCGCACGCCGGGTTTCGCTTCGCCGTCTACGACAAGTGCGGCGGACGCCCGCCCGAGCTCGACCGCGACGAGGTGCTCGAATGGCTCGGGCGTTTCCTCGGGCGATTGCACGCGGTCGGCGCGAGCGGACGGTTCGACGTCCGGCCCGCGCTCGACGTCGAGACCTTCGGCACCGCGCCGCGCGACTACCTGCTCGCGAGCGACTTCATACCGCCCGAGCTGCGCGATGCCTGGACCGCGGCGTCGGCGCTCGCGCTGGACGGCGTGAAGCGCGCCTGGGACCGCGCGGGCGACGTCGAAACGCTGCGCACGCACGGCGACGTCCATCCGGGCAACGTCCTGTGGATCGACAGCGGCGGAATGCGCGGGCCGCACTTCGTCGACTTCGACGACGCGCGCACCGGTCCCGCGATGCAGGACCTGTGGATGCTGCTCTCCGGCGATCGCGAGTCGATGGAGCACCAGCTCGCGAAGGTGCTCGAAGGCTACGAGCGCTTCCGCGAGCTCGACCGCCGCGAGCTCCATCTCGTCGAGGCGCTGCGCACGCTGCGGCTGCTGCACTACTCGGCGTGGATCGCGCAGCGCTGGGACGACCCGGCCTTCCCCGCGGCGTTCCCGTGGTTCGGCACGACGCGCTACTGGCAGGACCGCATCCTCGAGCTGCGCGAGCAGATCGGCGCGATGGACGAGCTGCCGCTGATCGTGCCCTGATTCCGC
>CALDKM010000334.1:0-2583 GCA_937898875.1 uncultured Pseudomonadota bacterium
CTTGGCGACCGTGTCACCCTCATCCTCGACGGCGGCCCGTGTAACGTCGGTATCGAGAGCACGTTCGTCGCTTTCGCGGGCGACAGGCCGATCCTTATGCGGCCGGGGGGGATCGGCGTCGACGCGCTCGCCGGCGTGCTCGGGCGCGTGCCCGAGCCGCCGTCGGGCGGCGCGCCGCGCGCCTCCGGGACGCACGCGTCGCACTACGCGCCGCGCACCGAAGCGTTCCTCGTCGACGGCACGCTCCTGCCGATCGAGACCCTGCGACTGACCGAGCGCGACGAGGTCGTCGCGGTTCTCGCCTGGCAGACCCCGAGGCCCGACGGCTTCGACGGGCCGTGGATCGCGGCGCCCCCGGACGCCGGCGCCTACGCGCGCGACCTGTATGCGAACCTGCGCGCGCTCGACGCCGCGGGCGCCGACGCGATCCTGATCGAGGCGCCGCCCGACGAAGCGACGTGGCTCGCCGTGAGCGACCGCCTCGCCCGCGCCACGCACCGCGGCTAGCCGCCCGGTCTCACGGCGCCCGTCCCCCGACGTGATGACGAACCGCCCGATTCGCGTCGTCGTCGCGCCCGATTCGTTCAAGGGATCGCTCCCGGCGCCCGACGCGGCCTCGGCGATCGCCGAGGGCCTGACGCGCGGCGCGCCGGACACCGTCGCGATCCTGCGTCCGATGGCCGACGGCGGCGAAGGCACGCTCGACGCGGTGCTGGGTGCGGCCGGCCACGCCGCGACGCGCGGCGAGACCGAGGTCGAAGGCGCGGGTGGCGCACCGGTCCGCGCCGGATACGGCATCGTCGATCGCGACGGCACGCCCATCGCGATCCTCGAATGCGCGCAGGTGGTCGCGATCACCGACGCCGCGGGGATGGCGATCCCGGTCGCGGCGCGCACGACGACCGGGCTCGGCCGGCAGCTGCGGGCACTGCTCGACCGCGGCGTGCGGCGATTCATGATCGGGCTCGGCGGCAGCAGCACCAACGACGGAGGCGCGGGACTCCTGGTCGCGCTGGGGCTCCGTCTCCTCGACGCGAATGGGCACGACGTCGAACCCACGCCCGGGGGACTCGAGCGACTCGCGCGCGCGGACGCGTCGGCGCTCGACCCGCGGCTCGCCCTCTGCGAGCTCGCGATCATGTCGGACGTCGACAATCCGCTCGCCGGCGAGCGCGGCGCGACGGCGATCTTCGGACCGCAGAAGGGCGTGACGCCGGGCCGGGTCGCCGCGATCGACGCGACGCTCGCCCGATATGCGGCGATCGTCGAGTCCGCGACGGGGAAGCGTGCTTCGGAGCGTGCCGGGGCAGGCGCCGCCGGCGGACTCGGCTTCGCACTGATGCTCGCGGGCGGCTCGATGCGGTCGGGCGCCGAGGTCGTCGCCGAGCTGATCGGCCTCGACGGCGCGCTCGCGGACGCCGACTGGGCGATCACCGGCGAGGGGCGAAGCGACGCGCAGACGCTGTTGTCGAAGGGCCCGTGCATCGTCGCCGACCGCGCACGCGCACGCGGCGTGCCGGTGACGCTCCTGTCCGGAGCGGTCGACGCCGCGTCGCTTCCGGCGCTGCACGCCCGGTTCGACGGCGGCTGCTTCGCGCTCCCCGCCGGCCCCGCGACCCTCGAGGCGTGCGTGCGCGATGCGGCGGCGCTCCTCGCCGATCGGGCCGAAGCGATCGCACGCCTGTTCGTCGCCGGTCGGCGCCCGTGAGACGCTCGTCCCTCTGACGCAGGACCCCCGGCGTCAGCGCCCGACGATCGTCGCGCCGCCCAGCGCCGCGAAATGACGCACCGGGTGGCCGAGCAGCGGATCGTCCTCGACGAGCGACGCGAGCCGCGCCGGATCGAGCTTCAGCACCCGCGCCATCGCCGGCGGGTCCATCGCGACGACGCGCGCACTCGGCAGCGCCTCGACGCGATCCGCCTGCAGCGCGTTCGCGAAGAACGCGGCGCTGTGGCCCGTGCCGACGAGCCGCGCGTCGATCCGCACGCCGCGCGAGCGCAACAGCCCCAGCACGCACGAATGGTGCGCAAGCAGCTGCGAGAGCCCGGCGAGCTCCGCCCCGCGCGTCGGCTCGTGGCCGAGCGAATCCTCGAGGATCGTCACCGACGCGAGGCCGCCGGCGTCGAGGCAGGCGAGGAGCTCCGCGTCGATCGCGAGCACGTCATGCGGCCCTATCGTCGTGCCGGCGGCGCGGACGACCGCATGGCCGCCGTCGATCGCCACCCAGGGCGGCCCCGTGTTCGCGAAACCGACCCGGCCTGCCAGGCGCGCATGCAGCTCGCGCACGCGCGGCTCGAACGGCGCGGCGTTCCTGGTCGCGACGTCGATCCACGCCCGGACCACCGTCGCGTCGTCCTCGACGAGATCCGCGATGCCCGCGCGCGCGCGCGCCGGTGCGCCGAAGACCTCCCCCACCGCCCGCGCGTCGTCGGCAGCGATCTCGTCGCGCCCGCGCGCCGTCTCGATCACTGCGGGCCCGGAGAGCCCGTAGCGCGCATTGGGCAGCAGGGCGAGCCGGTCGCACGCGCCGGCGAGCACCGACGCGCCGCCGAACACGTCGCCCACGGCGATCGCGAGCACGG
>CALDKM010000335.1:0-18005 GCA_937898875.1 uncultured Pseudomonadota bacterium
CGAGCTGTGCGGCCGGCAGGTGCAGGTCCATGCTCCAGCGGAACGACTGCCGGTGGACGACGTGCACGAGGATCACGCTGATCGCGCCGCCCAGCGCGAGGCCGACCGCGAGCCCGAGGGCGCTCACGATCGCGCCTTCGGCCGCGAGCATCGCGCCGATCTGCCTGCGCGTCATGCCCAGGTGGCGCAGCACGCCGAACTCGCGCCGGCGCGCTAGCGCGAGCGCGCCGAACGACGCCGAGAGCCCGACGAGGCCGATCGCGATCGCAACGGCCTCGAGCGCGTAGGTCACCGCGAACGTCCGGTCGAAGACCGCGAGCGAGATCGCGCGGATCTCGCCGGGCGTGGCGATCGTCACGCGATCGCGGCCGAGCCGCGCCTCGATCGCGCCGCGCACGCGCTCGGGCGTCGCCTCCGGCGCGAGCCACAGCGCGGCGTCGTTGACCCGGTCGTCGCCGGCCAGGCGTGCATAGACGGGGCGCTCGACGATCACCGCGCCGGTCTGGCGCGCGTAGTCCCGCCAGACGCCGGCAACCGTGAACTCGGCGTTTCGCCCGGCGATCGGCAGCCGGATCGTCATGCCCGGCGCGACGCGGTACCGGTCCGCGTACGCCTCGCTCACCCAGGCGGGCGCGGTGCCTTCGCGAAGCGCGTCGGCCGTCTCGCCGACGACGGGCAGCCGCTGCGCGGCTTGCGAGCGGTCGATGTCGCGTGCGAGCAGCACGACCGGAGGATCGCCGTCGCTCACGTGGAGGCGGGTGGCGCGCAGAAATTCCGCGCGGCGGACGCCGGGCACGTTCGCCAGGGCTCGCTGGTCGTCGGGACCGAGCCAGGCCGAACCGGTCGCACCGCCCGAGCGCACGTAGACGTCGGCCGGCAGCACGCGGTCGAGCCACTCTGCGAGCGACTCGCGGAACGACGCGACCATGATCGCCATCGACACCGCGAGCGCGACCGCCGCGACGATCGCCGCGAGGCTCACGGTCGCCTGGCCGGGCGAAGCGCGCAGGCTGTCGAGGGCGAGTGCCGCGCCGGTCGACCGCGGGTTCGGCACGCGCGCGAGGACCGCGCGGGCGATGCGCGGCAGCAGGAGCAGCGTGCCGACGAGCATCAGCGCGATCGCCGCATAGCCGAACACCGGAAGTCCGCCGACCGGCGGCAGCCAGACGATCGTGAAAGCGACGCCCATGCACGCGACGCCGGGGGCGGGCGAAGCGATGCGGCCGAACATCGCCTCGTCGTCGCCCGCCTTGAGCGCGGCGGCGGGCGAGGCGCGCGCCGCCTCGATCGCGGGTAGCCACGCGCCGGCCGCCGCGGCACAGATGCCGAGTGCGGCGAAAGCGAGCGCCGACCATGGCGAGAACGCGACGGCGGGCGCCTCGCCGCGAAAGAACCCTGCACCGAGATCGGCGCCGAGCACCCGAAGCAGCACCGACGCGAGCGCGTAGCCTCCGGCGATCCCGATCGCCGATCCCGCCGCACCCACGAGCGCGCCTTCGGCGAGCAGCGTACCCGCGAGCCGCCGCCGCGTCAGCCCGAGGGTGCGGAGCAGCGCGAACTGCGAGCGGCGCCGGACCACGGACAGCGCCTGGGTCGAGAACACGAGCAGGCCGCCCGTGAACAGCGCGACGAGCGCGAGGACGTCGAGGTTGACCCGGTAGGCGCGCGTCATGCGCGCCGCCATGTCCGCCGTGTCCGATGGCCGCGCGACCGTCACGCCCGGCGGCAGGATGCCGGCGATCGCCGCGCGCGCGTCGTCGACGTCGGCACCGGGCCTCAGTCGCACGTCGATGCGCGAAAGACGGCCTCTTCGGCCGAATGCGTCCTGGGCCGCGGCGATGTCTATGGCGCCGGCAAGCTGGCCGGCCGAGGCCTCGATCGCCCCCCCGACGACGAAGGCCAGGACCGAGGTTCCTGCCTGGACGACGAGTTCGTCGCCGGAGGCCAGCCCGAGCCGGGCGAGCGCCGCGGGCGACAGGAACACGCGGTCCGGACGCAGGAGGTCGAGCGCCGCGCCGCCCTGACCGACGAGCGCGGGCGTCACCGCGGCGGCCCGGAACACGTCGACGCCCGACAGTCGCAGCGACTCGTCGCGTCCGGGGAGCTTCGCGTCGATCTCGACGACGGGAGAGGCGACGGCAACCGCAGCGAGCCGCGCGATGGCCGGGTAGGCGGATTCGTCGAAGCCGTCGCCGGGGCCGCGGACGACGAGATCCGCGTTGCCCGACAGCGTGGCGACGCCCGCCGTGAACTCGTCGACGGCCGACTGGTTGACCGTCCGGATCGCGAAGCCGAGCGCGACGCCCAGCGCGATCGCCAGCGTGGCGATCGCGGTGCGGCCCCGGTTCGCGCCGAACGCCCCCTGCAGGACGGCGCCGGCGACCTGCAGCGCGCCCGTCATGCCGGCGTCGGGACGAGCCCGTCTGGCGTGAGCGCGAGCACGCGGTCGGCGATCGTTGCCGCCGCGTGCGAGTGCGTGACGATCACGCCGGTGGCGCCGGTCGCCCTGATCGTGTCACGCAGCAGCGCGACGATCGTCGCCGCCGTGCGCGGATCGAGGTTGCCGGTCGGCTCGTCGGCGAGGACGACCGCCGGCGCGTGGACGAGAGCGCGGGCGATCGCGACGCGCTGGAGCTCGCCGCCCGACAGCTCGCGCGGCATGCTCGTGTCCCGGTCCGCAAGGCCGACCGCCTCCAGCATCGCGCGGACGCGCCCGTCGCGCGACGCATGGCGCACGCCGTTGAGCGCGAGCGGCAGCGCGACGTTGTGAGCGACGTCGAGATAGGGAAGCACGTGGAACGCCTGGAACACGAAGCCCAGTCGCTCGCGCCGGAACCGCGTCGCCGCATCGTCGTCGAGCGACGAGAGGACCACGCCGTCGACGGCGACCCGTCCCTCGTCGGGGCGGTCGAGGCCGGCGATCAGGTTGAGCAGCGTCGACTTGCCCGAGCCGGACTCTCCGAGAATCGCGACGATCTCGCCGCGCGCGATCGCGAGGTCGAGACCGCTGAAGAGGGGGCGCGGCGGCGGGCCGGGCCAGGCGCGCGCGAGTCGGGTGAGGACGATCACTCGCCCGAGAGTATCGGCTGGGGCGCCGGCGCGCAACGCGACGCCCCGCTGCGCGCGTTTGTCCCTCGCTGCCCCCGGGCGTAGACTGATGCGCAACCACGTCCATGGACGCCGCCGACGACATCCGGGAGCAGGGCTTCCGCCGCTGGTACGAGCGGCAGCTGATCGAGAGCCATCTCTGGCTCGTCACCGGATTTCTCTCGCTCATCATGACCGCGATCGCGATCGAGGTGATCGCATTCCGCGAATCGATCGCCGGGATGCTCACGCTGCTTGCCGTCGGCGCGGGAGGCGCGGCGCTGTGCCTCTACGCGTGGCTGCGCTTCAACCGGCAGCTCTTCCTCGCCGAGCACGTCGCCGAGCAGGCGACCTGCGGAGCGTGCCGCACCTACGGAAGGCTCGCGTTCGTGTCGGCGTCGCGGGACGCGAGCGCGGTCACGGGGCGCGCGATCCGCGTCCGCTGCCGCGCCTGCGGCCACGAGTGGGCGATCGCCTGAGGCAGGGGTTCGCGCAGCGCGCCGACCGCGGCCTATCGTTCGCCTCCGGATCCGCCCCGACCGCGGGGATCGGCTGGCGCGCCGCGACGTCGCTCGCGCCGGACGCGGCCATGGCGCTCGGGATCGCCAGCGCAGGCGCGCCCGGACGGCGCGTCCCGGGGTGCGCGCCGGAGAAGCTGCGCATCGTGGATGCGCCCCGACGTCCGTGTCGGCGCGGGGAAATGCGAACGGGCGCCCGCGGGCGCCCGTCGCGCGATGCCGATCCCGGCTCAGGACGACGACTTGCCCATCATGTTCCTGATGACCCCGACGATGACCAGCACGACGATGCCGCCGACCCCCCCGCCGGCGACGGTTGCGAATCGCCTGCGAAGACCCATTCGGCTATCCGCCGGCGCGAACCGGGGCGCAATCGCCGCCGCCCCGCGTCAGGCCACGAACACGCGGACGAGACCGGCGGCCGCGCCCGCGAGCACGAGCGGAATCATGCCGATGCCCGCCCTGAACAGTGCGGCCAGCGCGGCGGCGAAGGTCGCGACCGACCAGAGGTCGAGGCCCTGCAGCGGCTGCGCGGGCGCGAAGCCGGCGGGCCAGAACACGTGGACGCCGAAGAACACCGCGAGACTCACCACGACGCCGACGACCGCCGCCGTGATACCGACGAGCGGGGCGGTCACGCGCGCGTTCCCGTGCGTGGCCTCGATGAGCGGCCCGCCGGCGAGGATGAACAGGAACGACGGCAGGAACGTGAAGAACGTCGCGACGGTCGCGCCCGCGGCGCCCGCCGCGGCGAGCGCGTCCGGTCCGAACGGCGCGTGCGTCCAGGCACCGACGAACCCGACGAACGCGACGACCATGATCAGCGGGCCGGGTGTCGTCTCGCCGAGCGCGAGCCCGTCGATCATCTGCGAGGCTGTGAGCCAGCCCTGGTGATCGACCGCGTGCTGCACGATGTAGGGGAGCACCGCGTAGGCGCCGCCGAACGTCACGAGCGCGGCCTTGGTGAAGAACCACCCCATCGCGGCCAGCGTTCCCTTCGTGCCGAACGCGGCGACGAGCGCACCGAACGCCGCCCCCCAGATCGCGACGAAGACGGCGACGACCGCGACGAAGCGACCGGCGGACCAGCGCGCGTGGGGCGGCGTCGGCGTGTCGTCGTCGATGACCGCGAGGGCGTGCGCGCCCCCGACCGGTGCGTGTCCGGAGCCTCCGGAAAACACTCGTGGCGCGACGCGCGCCAGCGCGACGCCGGCGAGCGCCGCGCCCACGACGATCGCCGGAAACGGAACGTCGAAACCCTGCAGCGCTACGAACGCCGCGACCGCGATCGCCCAGAGCAGCGGATGGTGCAGCGTGCGCCTGCCGATGCGCCATGCGGCGTGCAGGACGATCGCGACGACGACCGGCTTGACGCCCGAGAGCGCGCCCGCGATCGCCGGCACGTGGCCCCAGCGCAGGTAGATCCACGCCAGCGTCGATAGAATCGCGAGCGAGGGCAGCACGAACAGCGTTCCCGCGACGATTCCGCCGCGGGTCCGGTGCAGCAGCCACCCCAGGTAGGTCGCGAGCTGCGTCGCTTCGGGTCCCGGCAGCAGCATGCAGTAGTTGAGCGCGTGCAGGAAGCGCCGCTCGGAGATCCAGCGGCGCTCGTCGACGAGCTCGCGATGCATGATCGCGATCTGGCCCGCCGGGCCGCCGAAGCTGATGAAGCCCAGCTTGAGCCAGAAGCGGAACGCCTCGGCGCGCGTCGGCGCGGGCGGCGCCGACTCGGGACGGGGCTGCGTGGCGTCCATCGCGTGCCCTCAATGCGCCGCCGGAACGCGCAGCGCGCCCGGGTTCCAGCCGTGCGATTCTCCCATCGCGTCCCGGCACCGCGCGTAGAGCGCGTCGTACACGAGCATGCCGAAGCGCAGCATCGCGTGGTCGTCGGCGATCATCCTCGACAGCCCCAGCGAGACGGCGAGCAGCCCGGACGCTTCCGCCGCGAGGTCGAGCGCGCCGGTGTCCGCGCCGCGCACGATGGTGGCGAGCGTCGCGAGCGCCGGGTCGTCCAGCCGATAGCGGCGGATGAAGGCGTCGAAGCTGCATTCGTCGCCGCGGTGCGAAAAGTCGACGTCCGGGACGTCGTATGGCGTCGCGTCGTTCGCCTCGGCGAAAGCGCGGACGTCCGCGTTCGGCACGTAGGAGAACCGCGCCGCCGGATCGACGAAACGCCGCACGAGCCACGGGCACGCGATGCGGTCGATCTTCGGCCGCTCGCGCGTCACCCATTGCGAAGGCTCGCGCCAGGGCGCCGTCGCGCCGCCGGACGCGCGCCAGCCTTCGATGCCGTCTTCGAGCGAACGTGCGTCGTACCCCGCGGCGGCGAGCCGTGCCGCGGCAAGCCGGCTGACCTCGTGGCCGTGAACGCAGACGGCCACGACCGGGCGCCACGGCTCGAGCGTTCCGGCGAGCGCGGGGACGTCCTCGGGCGCGCAGCGCACCGAGCCGGGGATCACGCGGGGATCGGATTCGAACGCCGGCGCGCGCCGCACGTCGAGCACCTGCGGCGGCGGGAACGCTCCGCGCATCGTCCGGAACGCGGCGAGCGTGACGGCGGGAACCTCGTGAGCAGGGGAGAGTGCACCGCGGACCGCATCCATGGCCATCGCCTCCATCGCGGGCCGCGTTCGGCCCGTCGGGTCGGCGCAGAGCTTGGACGAACGGCTCGTCGATGCGGCGGGGCGTCTGCGGAATGCCCCCGAGGGGAAGGATTCTAGTCGCGCGACGGCGCTAGATCAATCCTTCGAGCAGCTGCACGTCTACCGACGCGCCCGCGGCGACGTTGCCGGCCTCGGCCGGGAGCACGATGAAGCAGTTCGCCTGCGACATCGACGAGAGGATGCCCGACCCCTGGTCGCCGGTCGTGCGCACCGTCCACGACCCGTCGGCGGCGCGTGCGAGGATGCCGCGCTGGAACTCGGTGCGCCCGGGGGCCTTGCGGATCGGCGCGGCGAGCGCCGCCTTGAACGTGGGCACCGGCTCGACGTTCGTGCGGCCCTGCAGGATCATCAGCGCGTCGCGCACGAACTGGTAGAACGTGACCATCACGCTCACCGGATTGCCGGGCAGGCCGAAGAACTGCGCGCCGCCGATCCGGCCGTAGGCGAGCGGGCGGCCCGGCTTCATCGCGATCTTCCAGAACACGACCTCGCCCAGCCGCTCGAGCAGCTGCTTCACGTAGTCGGCCTCGCCGACCGACACGCCGCCCGACGTGATCACGACGTCGGCGCTCGCGGCCGCGGCGGAGAACGCGCGCTCGAGCGCCTCCGGCACGTCCGGCACGACGCCCATGTCGATCGACTCGCAGCCCAGTCGCGAGAGCATCGCGCCGATGGTGTAGCGGTTGCTGTCGTAGATCTGGCCGGTGGCGAGCGGCGTGCCGATCGACACGAGCTCGTCGCCGGTCGAGAAGTACGCGACGACGAGCCGGCGGTAGACCGCGACCTCGTTGACGCCCAGCGAGGCGAGCATGCCGATCTCGGCCGGCTTCATCGACTGCCCGCGCCGGAACACGATCCCGCCCGCCTTCACGTCCTCGCCGGCGAACCGCCGGTTCTGTCCCGGCTGCGTCACCGCGCCCGGCGCGACGACGACGCTTCCGGCGCGCTCCTCCGCGCGCTCCTGCATGACGACGGTGTCGGTGCCCTCGGGCATCACCGCCCCGGTGAAGATGCGCACCGCCTGGCCGGAGCCGACCCTCGACTCGCACGGTCGGCCCGCGAACGATTCGCCGATGCGCGCGAGCGTCGTGGGAGCGCCGGGCGAGAGGTCGGCGAACCGCACCGCCCATCCGTCCATCGCGGAATTGTCGTGGCCCGGCACGTCGATCGGCGAGACGACGTCGGCGGCGAGCGTGCGGCCGAGCGCCTGCCGGATGTGGACGCGCTCGACCGTCGTCACCGGATCGAGGTAGTCGCGGATCAGCGCGCGCGCGCGCTCGACCGGCATCGAGTTCGGGTCGTATTCGTCGGCGCAGGAGGCTTCGCGCAGGGACTTGTGCGGGATCATCGTCGCGGCATGCCTTGGGACCGGAACCGGGATTTTAGACGCAGTGCGGGCGATTCGAGCGCGTGCCAGGACGCCGCCGCCACGACGAGCGTCGCGACGAGCGCCGCGGCGAACAGCGGCAGCGGCGCGATGCCGGGCACGGCCCAGACGATCGCCTGCTGGATCGGGAACGCGTAGACGTAGAGCCCGTACGAATAGTCCGGCGCGCGCGCGAGCCCGGCGAGGCGCAGCGCCGGGTGGTAGGCCGCGACGATCACGACGTAGGAGAGGATGAGCGCGAAGAGCGGCCCGTCGCGGGCGAGCCCGTTCGCGTCGACGATCGGCAGCGCGGCCGCGACGGCCGCCGCGGGCAGCGACAGCGGCACGTGGCGCTGCCACACGCATGCGAGCGAGCCCAGCAGGAACAGGAACGCGGCGAGCCGGGTCCCGCGGTGGTTCGGGTCGAGCGGCACCTGGTCGGGCCACGTTAGCGCCGCCGCGACGAGCACGAGCCCGGCGCCGAGCCACGCGCGGGGCCGGGTGAGGAAGCCGGCGATTCCCGCGAGCCCGAGCGCCACGTAGAGACGCAGCTCGACCGGCAGCGTCCACAGCGATCCGTTGGCCGCGTGCGGGAACGGGTTGCTCGCGAATGCGCCGGGGAGCTTGTCGACGACGTCGAAGCCCGACGCGGTACGCACGAAGTAGCGCCAGGTCAGCGGCGAGCCCAGGAACTCGCGCCACGGCAGCGAGCCGGTCGCGCCGGCGACGACCATCGTGAACACCGTCGCGGCGACGAGCGCGGGATAGATGCGCAGCACGCGCGCCGCGGCGTAGGGCACGAGCGCAGGGCGGGCGAGCCAGCTCTGCGTGACGAGGAAGCCGGAGAGCACGAAGAACACCTCGACGCCGAGCACGCCCAGGCTCATCGGCGCGAACGACGCGTAGAGCGGCTCCTCGAGCCACCGGTCGGTGAGCGCGTAGCAGTGGAACAGGATGACGACGGCGGCCGCGGCGAAGCGGATCGCGAGGACGTTGTTGTCGCGCCCGCCGGTCTGGTCCGCGAGGAGCGGCGCGGCGCGCCGAACGGCCGCGCGGGCCACGGCCGTCACGCGCCGCCGGCCGCCGCGAGCTCGTCGCGGGTATTGATGTTCCGGAACGCGTCGGCCTCGTCGTCGAACGGCACCTCGACCGCGGCGAGCGACGCGTACCACGCGTCGATCTTGCGTCCGCCGGCGCCGAGGAACGTCTCGAGGTGCGGGCGCACGCTCGTCCGCACGAGCGCGAACACCGGATGAGGCTGGTCGAACGTGCGCGCCACGGCGATGTCGGCGCCGGTGCGCTCGAGCGCCTCGGCCAGGCGCGCGACGAGGTCCGCGGGCAGGAACGGCGAGTCGCAGGGCACCGTGACGACCAGCGGCGTCGGCGCTGCCGCCAATCCGGCATGCAATCCCGCGAGCGGTCCGGCGAACCCGCCGACGGTGTCGGGCACGACGCGATGGCCGAGCGCCGCGTACGCCTCGGCGTTCTGGTTCGCGTTGACGACGATCGCGCCGACCTGCGGCGCAAGCCGTGCGATCGCGTGCGCGACCATCGGCGCGCCGCGGAACGGCACGAGCCCCTTGTCGACGCCGCCCATCCGGCGGCCCTGGCCGCCGGCCAGCACGATGCCGGTCACGTCCGCGCGTGCCGTCATGGCTGCGCCGGCGGCGACGCGAGCGGCGGCAGCCAGCCCACGTGCTCGTTCCAGAACGCGTGGCCCTGCGGCTCGCGGTCCACCGGCTCGTCGAACGCGGCGAGCGGCACGTGCGTCTCGCCGGGCCACTTGTCGGACTGGAAGAAGACCTTGGTGCCGCAGCTGCCGCAGAACGACCGCCTCGTGCCGGGCGAGGACTCGTGCGTCTTCAGCGCGCCGGCCCCTTCGGTCACCCGGATCTGTCCGGACGGGAATCCCGCCCAGGTGACGAACGCGGCGCCGTGCGCCCGGCGGCAGCTCGCGCAATGGCAGTGCGCGACGAAGCGCGACGGGAAGCGTGCGACGAACCGCACGGCGCCGCAGTGGCAACTGCCGCTGGCCTCGCCCATCACGCCCTGAACCGCTCCGCGCCGGTGAACAGCAGGAAGTGCCGGTTGGTCGCGCGGCCGATCATCGTCATGCCGACCTTCTTCGCGATGTCGTGGCCCATCTGCGTGAGCCCCGAGCGCGAGACGAGGAACGGTATCCCCATCTGCGCGCACTTGATCACCATCTCGGACGTGAGCCGACCGGTCGTGTAGAACACCTTGTCGCCCCCGTCGAGACGATCGAGCCACATGCGCCCGGCGATCGCGTCGACCGCGTTGTGACGGCCGACGTCCTCGACGAACATCAGGACCTCGCTCCTGTCGCCGACGTTGGTCGCGAGCGCGCAGCCGTGCACCGCGCCGGCCTGCTTGTAGATCGTCTCGTGCAGGCGCACGCGGTCGAGGAGATCGTAGAGCGCGGCGCGAGTGAGGCTCGCGCCGGCGGGCAGCGAGAGGCGGTCGATCTCGTCCATCAGGTCGCCGAACACCGTGCCCTGGCCGCAGCCGGTGGTCTTCGTGCGTTTCGCGGTCTTCTCGTCGAGGTCCTTCAGGCCGCTGCGCGTCGCGATCGCGACCGCGTTCGTGTCCCAGTCGACCTGCACCGAGACGATGTCCTCGATGCGATCGACGAGCCGCTGATTGCGCAGGTAGCCGATCGCGAGCGCCTCGGGAGCGGCGCCGAGCGTCATGATCGTCAGGAGCTCGCGCTTGTCGACGTAGATCGTCAACGGGTGCTCGCCCGCCACCGGTACGGTGCGGCGCTCGCCGTGCTCGTCGGTCGCCTCGACTTCGAACGTCGACGGGCGCGCGGCGTCCGTCAGCACCGGCCGATACGATGCAGGTTCCGTGGGCGATGCTCGACGCGTCGGACTCTTCAGCATCGCCGTTCAGGGGTCAGAAGACAGATGACAGAGGACAGGCGCGGCGCCGACTCCGGTGGCCGCGCGCGGAGCGCGGTTGGTGGGTCGTGGACGGGCGCGAGCGCGTCCGGCGCTCCGATGCGCCGCCACCGGAATCGCCGCTGCCGCTGACATCTGTCTTCTGTTTCCTGTTTCCTGACTCCTGTCAGCCTCCGATGTACGACATTTCGATCCGACGCTCGCGCGGCGTCGCCGCGCTGCGAAGCTCCGAGTAGCGGTCGGCGCGCGTGCGCCACACCGCCGAGATCGCGCGCGTGAGCGTCGCGTCGTCGGCTCCGCCGCGCACGAGCCCGCGCAGGTCGTGGCCTTCGTTCGCGAACAGGCACGTGTAGAGCTTGCCGTCGGTGGACAGGCGCATGCGCGTGCAGTCGCGGCAGAACGCCTGCGTCACCGACGCGATCACGCCGAGTTCGCCGGCGCCGTCGCGATACCGCCAGCGCTCGGCGACTTCTCCGGAATAGTTCGGGTCGACCGGCTCGAGCGGGAACTCGCTGTCGATCCGTTCGAGGATCTCGGAGGCGGACACCACGTCGTCCATGCGCCAGCCGTTGGTCGCGCCGACGTCCATGTACTCGATGAATCGCACGATGTGCCCGGTGCCGCGGAAGTGGCGAGCGAGGTCGAGGATCGCGTGTTCGTTGACGCCTCGCTTGACGACCGTGTTGACCTTGACCGGAGCGAGTCCCGCCTGCGACGCCGCCTCGATGCCTTCGAGGACCTGGGCGACCGGCGTGTCGGTGTCGCCCATCGCGCGGAACGTCGCGTCGTCGAGCGCGTCGAGGCTCACGGTCACGCGCTTCAGTCCCGCGTCGGCCAGCGCGCGAGCCTTGCGCGCGAGCAGCGCGCCGTTCGTCGTCAGCGTGAGGTCGACCGGCAGTTCGGCGAGCATCGCGACCAGGCGCTCGACGTGCCTGCGCAGCAGCGGCTCGCCGCCGGTCAGGCGGATCTTCTCGACGCCGAGGCCGACGAACGCGCGGGCCATCCGCGCGATCTCCTCGAAGGTCAGCAGCGCATCCTGGGGCAGGAACGGGTAGTCGCGGCCGAAGACGTCCTTCGGCATGCAGTAGACGCAGCGGAAGTTGCAGCGATCGGTGACCGAGATGCGCAGGTCGTGCAGCCTGCGGCCCAGGGTGTCGACGGGCGGGCCGCCCGTTCCGGTCTCGCGGGCGAGGAGCGCGTCCCAAGCCCCTGCGCCCGTGGGGCGCCCGACGGCGAGCGGGATGATCCTGGACATGGCGTGCGGGGTCGCGCGTGTGTCTGATCATGTTAGCAGACGGCGCCGGGCCCCGATCGCTGCGGTATGATCGAATTCGCGGCGAACGTGTACGCATTTCGCCCATCACCATGCGAGCCACGAGGATTTCCGTCGCCGTCGAGTTCGAGCGCGTCCCGGTCGCGAGCCGATGGGCCGACTCGCGCTGGCAGCCCTCGCGCGTGGTGCCCGTCGACGGCGACCCGGACACCGCCGACGAAGCGGCCGTCGAGCGCCTCGATGCGGAAGGTGTCCTCGAGCGGTGGCGCTTCCCCGGCCAGACGACCGAGATGCACGCGGTGGAGAGCGAGGGTTACTACCTGAACCTGTCGGCGCCCGACCCGATGGCCTTCGTGATGTGGCGCCATCGCGACGACGGCGAGCCGCCGGTCCGTCCGTTCGTCGTCACGCTCTCGTACAACGAGGCCGCACGCATGATGGACGGGGGCGAGCAGGTCGACTCGGTTCCGCTCGATCCGCGCCTGCGCGCGATGCTCGAGCCCTTCGTGGCGGCGAACTACAAGCCCGAGCCGAAGCGCAAGCAGAAGCGGAACGACCCGTTCGCCGAAGGCG
Organism: uncultured Pseudomonadota bacterium; assembly: GCA_937898875.1. Lineage (GTDB taxonomy): Bacteria > Pseudomonadota > Gammaproteobacteria > Burkholderiales > Casimicrobiaceae > VBCG01. Next base: position 12,402 of record CALDKM010000335.1, read on the forward strand.
CGATGGTCCGCGACCGCGACCGCGACGGCGGTACGTCGCGCTGACGCCGGCCGCCATGACCGACGCTCCCGAGCACGAACGCTTCTCGCTCAAGCGGTGGTCCGACCGCAAGCGCGCGGCGGTCCGCGAATCCGCCCCCGTGGAGGCCCCTGCGGCCCGTCCGGCCGCACCTCCGCCGGATGCGAAGGCGCCCGCCGCCTCCGCGCCCGCCGCGGCGGGCGCGCTTCCTCCGGTCGAGTCGCTCGGGTTCGACGCCGACTTCACGGCGTTCATGAAGCCCGAGGTCGACCCGTCGCTCAAGCGTGCGGCGCTCCGCAAGCTGTTCTCCGATCCGCGCTTCAACGTGATGGACGGCCTCGACGTCTACATCGACGACTACTCGAAGCCCGATCCGATCGACGCGGAGACGGTGCGCGGTCTCGTGCAGTCGCGCTACCTGTTCGATCCGCCGCAGACGCGCATCAACGAGCGCGGGGAGGTCGAGGAGGTGCCGTCGGAGACCGGGGCGTCGAAGGAGGATTCCGCACCCGGGGACGGGCAGGCAATCGCGCAGGCAGGCGACGTCCCCGCGGCGGGCGATGCCGTCGTCGCGCCGGTCGATCCCGACCGGGCAGCAGGCGACCAGGGGGACCCCGGAGCCGGCCGATGAGCGTCGCCGGCCGCGACCTGTTCCTGTGCTCGTGCAACGGCACGCAGCCGCTCGACGCGGCCGCGATCGGACGCGCGCTCGACCTGCCCGCGGCGCCGAAGGTGCGCACGATGCTTTGCCAGAAGGAGCTTCCTGCCTTCGCGGAGGGCGCGCATGGCGACGTCCTCGTCGCCTGCACGCAGGAGGCTCGGCTCTTCGAGGAGGTCGCGCAGGAGGGCGCGCGAACGCAGACGATCCGCTTCGTCAACCTGCGCGAATCGGGCGGCTGGTCTCCCGAGGCGCGCGCCGCGACGCCGAAGATCGCGGCGCTGATCGCCGCCGCGTCGCTGCCGGAGCCCGCGCCGGTCGCGCAGGTGAGCTACGCGTCGCGCGGCCAGCTCCTGATCGTGGGGCCGCTCGACGCCGCGCTCGGGTGGGCGAAGGTGCTCTCGCAGCAGCTCGCGGTTTCGGTCCTCGCGACCGGCCGGACGTCGGGTGCGTCGCTGCCCGCCGAGCGGGCTTTCCCGATCGCCAGCGGCAGGCTCGCCTCGCTCGCCGGCTGGCTCGGCGCATTCGAGGCGACCTGGACGCAGGACAACCCGATCGACCTCGACCTCTGCACGCGCTGCCACGCCTGCGTGCGCGCCTGTCCCGAGGGCGCGATCGACGACAGCTACCAGGTCGACCTCGACCGCTGCAAGTCGCACCGCAAGTGCGTCGCCGCATGCGGCGACGTGGGTGCGATCGACTTCTCCCGCGCCGTCCGCGAGCGCAGCGGCACGTTCGACCTCGTGCTCGACCTCGCCCGCGCGCCGTGGTTCAGGATGCATCAGCCGCCGCAGGGGTACTTCGCGCCGGGCCCGGACGTCGTCGCGCAGGCGAAGGCGGTCGCCGAGCTCGCGACGATGACCGGCGAGTTCGAGAAGCCCAGGTACTTCGCGTACAAGGCGTCGATCTGCGCGCACGAACGGTCGGGCAAGCGGGGGTGCTCCGCGTGCATCGACGTCTGCTCGACCGGCGCGATTCGCGCCGACGGCGACGGCGTGGCCGTCGAGCCGCACCTTTGCATGGGCTGCGGTGCGTGCGCGACCGTCTGTCCGTCGGGAGCGATGACCTACCAGTACCCGGCGATGCCCGACCAGGGCGCGCGCGTTCGCACGCTGCTCGCGACCTATGTCCGGGCCGGCGGTCGCGATGCGACGATCCTGATCCACGGCCCGGATGCGCACGAGGCGATCGCCCGCATGGCGCGTCGCGGGCGCGGGCTCCCTGCGCGCGTGATCCCGCTCGAGGTGCACCACGTCGCGTCGACGGGGCTCGACCTGTGGATGGCCGCGCTCGCGTGGGGCGCCGGCGGCGTGTCGGTGCTGCTCACCGGCGACGAGGCGCCGCAGTACCGCGAAGCCCTCGCGTTCCAGATGCGCCTGGGCGACGCGGTCGCCGACGCGCTCGGCTACCAGGGCCAGCACTTCCGCCTGGTCGACGCCGTCGACAACGCGGAGGCGGAAGCGGCGCTGTGGAGCGCCGTCCCCGCGCTGGGGGTGCGTTCGGCCGCGACCTTCGCTCCGACGCCCGAGAAGCGCACGACGCTCTCGCTCGCGCTCGACCACCTCGCCCAGCACGCGCCCGTGCCGCGCAAGGTGGTCCCGCTCTTCGCCGGCTCGCCGTGGGGCAGGATCGACGTCGACGGCGAGGCGTGCACGATGTGCCTCGCCTGCGTGGGCGCCTGCCCGGAGGGTGCGCTCATCGACCATCCGGAGGCGCTCAGGCTGCGGTTCGTCGAGTCGAAGTGCGTCCAGTGCGGCATCTGCGCGGCGACGTGCCCCGAGCACGCGATCGCGCTCGTGCCGCAGCTCGACCTGACCGCCGAGGCCCGCTCGCCGCGCGTGCTGAACGAGGCCGAGCTCGTCGGGTGCATCTCGTGCGGCAAGCCGCTCGGCACGCGAAGGATGATCGACGGGATGGTGGCGAAGCTCGCGGGCCACGCGATGTTCGCGAAGCCCGGCGCGCTCGACCGGCTACGCATGTGCGGGGACTGCCGCGTCAAGGCGATGGTCGTCGAGGAGCCGGGTGGCATCGACCTACTGAAGGGCGGGCGCATCTGATGGCCCCCGGAGCGAGCCGGGTGCCGCGCCCGACGAGGCCGGCGACGGGGTGGCGTCGATGAGCGGCGCGGCAGCGGCGTTGCCTTTCCCGCTCGCCGCGGAGGATCGCGTGCGGGCGGACCTGTACGCGCTGGTGGCCCGGCTGTTCGCCGCGCCGCCCGACGCGACGCTCCTGTCCGCGCTGGCCAACGCGCCCGAGCTGCCGGAATCGCCGGAATCGCCGCTCGCTGCAGCCTACAACGCGCTCCTTCGGGCGAGCCGGGCGATGGACGCCGACGCGGCGGAGCAGGAGTACACGGACCTCTTCGTCGGCGTCGGGAAGAGCGAAGTGAACCTGCACGCCTCCCACTGGCTGACCGGCTTCATGATGGACAAGCCGCTCGCCGACCTGCGGGGCGAGCTCGCGGAGCTCGGCATCGAGCGGCGCGACGGTTCGGTCCTTCTCGAGGACCACCTCGCCTCGCTGGCGGAGGTCATGCGCCTGCTGATCGCCGGTGGCGAGGGGCGTGCGCCGGCGACGGTGGAATTGCAGCGCCGATTCTTCGAGTCCCGGATCGCGCCATGGGCATTGTCATGCTGCGATGCAATATCGTCTTGTCCGCTTGCCAACTATTACCGGCCGGCGTCATTATTCGCGAAAGTGTTCCTGGCGATCGAACGTGACTCGATCGTCATGGATTGAGTCCAAAACGTACGTCACGTGGTTCGTCTTCGGAGGTTTCCATGCGCGATTCGCCGCAGATCCCCGCACACGCGTCCTCGCCGTCGCCCGACCTCAAGCGCCGTCGCTTCCTGCTCGCGGTGTCCGCGGGCGGAGCGGGGGCGGTCGCCGCGGCCTCGCCCGCGCGCGCCGCCGCGGTCGTCGCCACGAACGAGAGCGCCGCCTCCGACGGCGCGTCCGGGTACCAGGAGACCGGGCACGTCAAGCGTTACTACGACACCACGCGGATCTGACCGGAGAACCGCCATGCTGCTCACGCGCAAGTCCGACGCCGCCACCGCTGCCACGCCCCGGCTGAAGCGGCTCTCAGGCGCCTCCGCCCCGACGATCGACCGCCGCACGTTCCTCAAGCGCTCCGGCTTCGTCGCCGGCGCGGGCGCGTTCGCGACGCAGCTGCCTTACGGCGCGATCCAGCCGGCCCGGGCGCAGAAGGCGGCCGAGGGCACCGGCGCGACCGAGGTCCATCGCACGGTCTGCACGCACTGCTCGGTCGGTTGCGCGATCGACGCGCACGTGCAGAACGGCGTCTGGGTGCGCCAGGAGCCGGTTTTCGACTCCCCGATCAACCTGGGCGCGCATTGCGCGAAGGGCGCGTCGATCCGCGAGCACGGCCACGGCGAATACCGCCTCAAGAGCCCGATGAAGCTCGTGGACGGCAAGTGGCAGAAGCTCTCGTGGGACCAGGCGATCAACGAGGTCGGCGACAAGCTGCTCGCGCTGCGCAAGGACGCGGGACCCGACTCGGTGTTCTGGATCGGCAGCTCGAAGCACAACAACGAGCAGGCCTACCTGTTCCGCAAGTTCGTGTCGTACTTCGGGTCCAACAACATGGACCACCAGGCGCGCATCTGCCACTCGACGACGGTCGCGGGCGTGGCGAACACCTGGGGCTACGGCGCGATGACCAACTCGTACAACGACATGCAGAACACCAAGTGTGCTCTGTACATCGGGTCGAACGCCGCCGAAGCGCACCCGGTTTCGATGCTGCACATGCTGCACGCGAAGGAGAACGGCGCGAAGATGATCGTGGCCGATCCGCGCTTCACGCGCACCGCCGCCAAGGCGGACGTGCACGCGCGCATCCGTTCGGGCACCGACATCCCGTTCCTGTTCGGCATCCTCTACCACGTGTTCAAGAACGGCTGGGAGGACAAGCAGTACATCCACGACCGCGTCTACGGGATGGACAAGGTCCGCGAGGAGGTGCTCGCGAAGTGGACGCCCGACAAGGTGGAGGAGGCCTGCGGCGTGCCCGAGGCCGAGGTCGCCCGGATCGCGGAGATGATGGCGAAGAACCGGCCCTCCACGCTCGTCTGGTGCATGGGCCAGACGCAGCACACGATCGGCAACGCGATGGTGCGGGCCTCGTGCATCCTCCAGCTCGCCCTCGGCAACATCGGCGTGTCCGGCGGCGGCGCGAACATCTTCCGCGGTCACGACAACGTCCAGGGCGCGACCGACGTCGGCCCGAACCCGGACTCGCTGCCCGGCTACTACGGCATCGCCGCGGGCTCCTGGAGGCACTTCGCCGCCGTGTGGGGCGTCGACTACGACTGGATCAAGGGCCGCTTCGCCTCGCAGGCGATGATGGAGAAGCCCGGCATGACCGTGTCGCGCTGGATCGACGGCGTGCTCGAGAAGAACGAGCTGATCGACCAGGATTCGAACCTGCGCGGCATCGTGTTCTGGGGCCACGCGCCCAACAGCCAGTCGCGCGGCAAGGAGATGGTCGAGGCGATGAAGAAGCTCGACCTGCTGGTCGTCGTCGACCCGTATCCGTCGGCGACCGCGGCGATGGCCGCGATGGTCCGCAAGGACGGCGTCTACCTGCTGCCCGCCGCGACGCAGTTCGAGACCTCGGGATCGTGCACGGCGTCGAACCGCTCGCTCCAGTGGCGCGAGCGCGTGATCTCGCCGCTGTTCGAGGCGCAGACCGACCACGCGATCATGTACGCGTTCGCGAAGAAGTTCGGCTACGGCCCCGAGTTCGTCAAGAACTACAAGATCGTGAAGCCCGACGGCGACCGCAAGATGGAAGAGCCGGAGATGGAGTCGGTGCTGCACGAGATCAACCGCGGCGTGTGGACGATCGGCTACACCGGCCAGTCGCCCGAGCGGCTCAAGCTCCACATGAAGCACATGAACAC
>CALDKM010000336.1:0-6498 GCA_937898875.1 uncultured Pseudomonadota bacterium
ATCCTTCGCCGCCGTGTCGGCGCGCGCCAGCACCCGGGCGGCGGCGCGCGCGGCCGCGCCGACGCCTCGCATGTACGCGGCGACGTCGGCGAACGTGCCAGGGGCGGGGTCGGCGAGATTCGTCATTCGGCGATTGTAGCGCGGGCCCGGGCGCGCGTCGGCGCTGCGCCGCCCGCCCTCATTCCCCGGAGAGCGTGCCCCTCTGCGAGAGCAGGACCGCGATCGGGCGCGTGGCGGCGAACTCGGAGAACACGATCGCCATGACCGCGGTGATCGGGACCGCGAGGAACGCGCCGGGCAGGCCCCACAGGCCCGACCAGACCGACAGGCTGAGCAGGATCGCGACAGGCGAGAGATTGAGCGAGTTGCCGAGCAGATAGGGATCGAGGAAGTTCCCGATGAAGAACTGCACGACCACGAGTGCGAGCGTGAGCGCGACGATCGTGTCGGCGTCGCCGAACTGGACGATCGCCATCGCGACCGGGAAGAAGACGGAGAGGAACGACCCGATGTAGGGGATGTAGTTGAGGAGCACGATCAGCATCGCCCAGAACGTCGCGAGCTCGAGGCCGAACCAGGCCATGACGAGCCAGCTCACGAACGCCTGCAGGATGCCAAGCAGTGTCTTGAGTGCGAGGTAGGAGCCGACGCGAGCGTTGACGTCGGCGACGATCTGGCGGATCAGCGCGGCGTTGCGCGGATCGGACGACAGCCTGTCGACCTTGGCCGAGAACGCGCGCCGCTCGACCAGCAGGAACGTGACGTAGAGGAGGACGACGATCGCGACGCCCAGGATCGATGCCGCGGCCGCCACCGTCGATCCGACGAGCGCCTGGATGCTGATCTGGTCGCGGACGAGCTGGCGCAGCGTGGCCCAGGTAGGCTCGCTCTCGAACCCGATGCGTGCGGCGAGGCCCTGTATCGTGCCGAGCAGCGACGCCTGGTATGCCGGCGCGCGCGCCGCGACGCGATCGATGTTGTCGATCGCGATGTACGCGATCAGCGTGAGCGCGCCGACGCTGACGATCACCGCCAGCGCGTAGCGCAGCTGCAATGGCAGCACGGCGCCGACGAGGGGGATCCGGGCCAACTGGCGCGTGAGCCCGACGATGACGAAGACGACGAGCATCGCCAGCACGATCGGGGCGAAGACGCCCTTGCCGATGTAGAGGAGCCAGCCGACGATCAGCGCCAGCACGCTGCCGTAGACCCACGCCTCCAGCTTGAGGTGGGACGGCGCGAGGGCGCCGACGGCCGCGGGATCCCGCCCGGCGACCCCGGGCGCGCCTGCGCCGTCGGAAGGACGCTCGCTCACGCGCGACCCCGGCTATCGCCGCACGTCGATCCGGCGCACGCCGTTCTCGCCGCCGATCAGGATCGTGTCGGCGCCGCGGCGCGCGAACAGTCCGACGGTGACGACGCCGGCGAGCTGGTTGATCTCCGTCTCGAGCCTGGACGGGTCGAGGATCTTCAGGTTGCGGACGTCTAGGATCACGTTGCCGTTGTCGGTCGTGAAGCCCTGGCGCAGCTCGGGCTGGCCGCCCATGCGCACGAGCTCGCGCGCGACGTAGCTGCGCGCCATCGGGATCACCTCCACGGGCAGCGGGTACTTCCCGAGCACGTCGACGAGCTTCGACCCGTCGACGATGCAGACGAACTTGCGGGAGGCCGCCGCGACGATCTTCTCGCGCGTGAGCGCACCGCCGCCGCCCTTGATCATCGCACCGTGCTCGGTGACCTCGTCGGCGCCGTCGACGTAGACCGGCAGAGGCCCGACGTTGTTGAGCTCGTCGACCGGGATGCCGTGCGACTTCAGGCGCTCCGCGGTCCTGACCGACGAAGCCACGGCGCCCTTGATCCGGTGCCTGATCTTCGCGAGCTCGTCGATGAAGAAGTTCGCCGTGGAGCCCGAGCCCACGCCGATCCACGCGTCGTCGACGACGTGCGCGATCGCGTCGCGCGCGACGGCCTGCTTCAGTTCGTCCTGGGTCATGGCGGGCTCCGTTGCCGAAGCCCGCCATTCTACGCGGGCGCGGGCGTCGGGGTCCGCCCGGCCGCCGTCACTGCGGCACGCAGAACCGTACGCCCTCCGCTGCCCATCCCTGCGTGTTGACGAAGTTGCCGTACAGCGCGAGATTCGTCGTGAACCGGTGGTTGGGCGCACCGGTCTGGCCGTTGTTGTAGATCCGGTAGACCGGGATCGTGCCCGCGGGACAGGCGCCGCCGTCGTAGCGGTGGACGTAGAACGCGATCTTCTCGAACTGCCAGTCCGGGTTGTTCCTGACCGCCTCGCATTCGCCGGGATCCGACGTGTAGAAGTGCGAGCTCTTCGGCGCGAAGGTCACGGTGAAGAAGCGGCACACGGGAATCGTGCCGTCGGCAGGTCCGTCGCGCACGTTGAACTCGAGGCCCGTGCGCGCGAACGCGCCGCCGTACGCGCCGCCGTCCAGGCCCGCGATCTCGTCGGCCTGGGCGGTCAGAAAGTAGTGGCCGAAGCCCGCGTGGAAATACTCGACGGCGGTGATCGGGGCCGCCGACGCGACGTCGCCGGTGATCTTCAATCCCATCGATTCGCGCCGGAACTCGTCGAGCGGCGGCGCCGTGCCCTGCGTCTCGACGGCGTCGAGGCAGGGGCCGAATCCCCGGTCGAAATAGACGTCGTCCGTGCCGGAGTACAGCCGCGTGACGAATGCGATCGTCGAGCCCGCCGGGACCGCCTTGTTGCCGAAGCTGAAGGTGAACTCGTGGGTGGTCGTCGCCATGTCGAGGACCAGCACGGACGCGGTTCCTATCAGCGGGCCGTCGTAGGTGCCGAGGCGCGCGTCGACCAGGATCCATCGGTCGCCCGGGAGCTGCGACCTGAGCCGGAGCGAAACGGTCCTGATCGACACGCCGGGGTAGTTCGTCACGTGGAAGCCGCGGTCGATCCGGTCGCTGGCGCCGCCCGGGTCGTACGGGCAGCTGAAGGTCGTGACGTCGGTGATGTCGGTGGGCGACCCCGTGATCATCAGGCCGACCGTCGCGCGCCGGAAGTCGTCGAGGGGCGCGGACGTTCCCTCGGTCTGCGTGACGTTCGAGCACGGACCCGCGCCGACGTCGTAGCTGACGTTGGCGGTCCCGGAAGTCACCACCTGCGTGAACACCAGCCGTGCACCCGCCGGCACGATCGCGCCGTCGAAGCGGAAGATCGTCGGCGCCGCTTCGGGCCCTATGGTGCGCGTGTGCTCGGAAACGCCCAGGACCGGCCCGTTGTACGCGTCGAGCTGCATCGTCAGCCTGATCGTACGGCGTTCGGAGACGGGAGCGGTGTGCGCGACCGTCACCGTGTCGACGGTGGTGCCCGCATAGTTCGACACGTAGAAGCCGCGCGAGATCGCGTCGCCGCCGCCGCCCTTGAACTGGCAGTCGACCAGCGTGGCGCCGTCAACGGCAGAGGATGCTGCGAGCATCGCGGCGCCGAAAGCGATCGCATGCATTGCCCGGTTCCGGCCCATGGCGAGCCTCCGTCGGCAAGCGGGGAGTACCCCGAGAAGGCCGATGCTAGCGTCGCGGCGAGCGGCTCTGCCAGCGGAATATTCGCGGGACGGAGGCACGGGCGCGCCGGCCGCCTGCGCGCCTTGACTGCGAATCGGCTCGCTCGCGCCCGGTGGTAGAAGGCTCAGCGCTTGCGCGCCGGCGGCAGGTCGGTGCAGACGCCTTCCGCCGCCTCGGCGGCGAGACCCACCGACTCGCCGAGCGTCGGATGCGGATGGATCGTGCGGCCGATGTCGACCGCGTCCGCACCCATCTCGATCGCCAGAGCGACCTCGCCGATCAGGTCGCCAGCGTGCGTGCCGACGATGCCGCCGCCGACGATGCGGTGCGTGGTGGCGTCGAACAGGAGCTTCGTGTGGCCCTCGTCGCGGCCGTTCGCGATCGCGCGGCCCGACGCGGTCCACGGGAACAGTCCCTTGGTGACAGCGATGCCCTTCGTCTTCGCCTCGTCCTCGGTCAGGCCGACCCACGCGATCTCCGGGTCCACGTATGCGACCGAAGGGATCACGCGCGCGTCGAAGAAGCTCTTGTGACCCGCGGCCGCCTCGGCGGCGACGTGGCCTTCGTGGACGGCCTTGTGCGCGAGCATCGGCTGGCCTACGACGTCGCCGATCGCGTAGATGTGAGGGACGTTCGTGCGCATCTGCGAGTCGACCGGGATGAAGCCGCGGTCGCTCACCGCGATGCCGGCCTTCTCTGCCGAGATCTTCCTCCCGTTCGGCGCGCGGCCGACGCTCATCAGCACCTTGTCGTAGGGCTGCGGGCCCTGCGGCGCGCCTTCGCCCTCGAACGTCGCGTAGACCGCGTCCGCGCGCGCCTCGACCGCGACGGTCCTCGTCTTCGTCATCATCCGGTCGAAGCGGTGCTTGTTCATCTTCTCCCAGACGCGCACGAGATCGCGGTCGGCGCCCGGCATCAGCCCGTCCATCATCTCGACGACGTCGAGGCGCGCCCCCAACGTCGAGTAGACGGTGCCCATCTCGAGGCCGATGATGCCGCCGCCGATCACGAGCATGCGCTTGGGCACGTTCTCGAGGTCCAGCGCGCCGGTCGAGTCGATGATGCGCGTGTCGTCGGGGATGAACGGCAGGCGCACGACCTGCGATCCGACCGCGACGATCGCCTGGCGGAAGCGCACGACCTTCTTCTCGCCGGTCTTGTCCTGGCCCGTGCCCTCGGTCAGTTCGACCTCGACGTGGAACGGGTCGAGGAACTGGCCGACGCCGCGCACGATCTCGACCTTGCGCGTCTTCGCCATGTGCGCGAGGCCGCCCGTGAGCTTCCCGACGACCTTGTCCTTCCAGCCGCGCAGCTTCTCGAGGTCGACCTGCGGCGCGCCGAACGCGATGCCGTGCGCCGACATCGACTTCGCTTCGTCCATCACGGCCGCGACGTGCAGCAGCGCCTTCGACGGGATGCAGCCGACGTTGAGGCAGACGCCGCCCAGCGCCGGGTAGCGCTCGACGATCACCGTCTTCATGCCGAGGTCGGCGGCGCGGAACGCGGCGCTGTAGCCGCCGGGGCCGGCGCCGAGCACCAGCATCTCGCACTCGACGTCGACCTTCGAGGCGAAGTGCCCGGCCGCCGCCGCCGGCGCCGCGGCGGCGGGCGCGGGCGCGACGGGAGCGGAAGGCCGCCCGGCCGGAGCCGCCGGCTCGCTCCCTCTCCCGCTCGCGGGAGAGGGCTGGGGTGAGGGCGCCGCACCCGCCGCGTCGAGTACGAGCACGAGCGACCCCTCGCTCACCTTGTCGCCGACCTTGACCGCGACCGACTTGACGATGCCCGCGGCCGGCGCCGGAACGTCCATCGTCGCCTTGTCGCTCTCGAGCGTGACGAGCGCGTCCTCGGGCTTCACCGCGTCGCCGGGCTTCACCAGCACCTCGATCACCGGCACGCCCTCGAAGTCGCCGATGTCCGGAACCTTCACCTCGACCGTGGCCATGGCGAACCTTCTAGAGCATCGCCCGACGCATGTCGGCGAGCAGTTGCGCGAGATACGCGGTGAAGCGCGCGGCCGAGGCGCCGTCGATCACGCGGTGGTCGTACGAGAGCGACAGCGGCACCACGAGGCGCGGCGCGAACGCCTTGCCGTCCCACACCGGCTTCGTCGCGCTCTTCGACACGCCGAGGATCGCGACCTCGGGTGCATTGATGATCGGCGTGAACGCGGTGCCGCCGATGCCGCCGAGCGAGCTGATCGAGAAGCATCCGCCCTGCATGTCGGCGGGGCCCAGCTTGCCTTCGCGCGCCTTCGCCGAGAGCTCGCCCATCTCCTTCGCGATCTGCAGCACGCCCTTCTGGTCGGCGTTCTTCAGCACCGGCACGACGAGCCCGTTCGGCGTGTCCGCGGCGAACCCGATGTGGAAGTACTGCTTCATCACCAGGGTGTCGCCCTCCAGCGAGGCGTTGAAGTCGGGAAACTTCTTCAGCGCGGCGACGGAGGCCTTGATCAGGAACGCGAGCATCGTCAGCTTCACGCCCGACTTCTCGTTCTCCTTGTTGAGCGCGACGCGCAGCGCCTCGAGGTCGGTGATGTCGGCCTCGTCGAACTGCGTGACGTGAGGGATCATCACCCAGTTGCGTGCGAGGTTCGCGCCCGACAGCTTCCTGATGCGCGAGAGCGGCTTGGCCTCGACCGGCCCGAACTTCGCGAAGTCGACCTTCGGCCACGGGATGAGGTTCAACTCGCCGCCGCCGCTGATCGCGCCGCCGGCGGCCGCTGACGGCGCGACCTGTCCGGTCAGCACCTTCTTGACGTACGCGCGCACGTCCTCGACGAGGATCCGGCCCTTCGGTCCGGTGCCGGCGACCCTCGAGACGTCGACCCCCAGCTCGCGCGCGATCATTCGCACCGTAGGCGATGCGTGCGCGATGCGGAACGCCTTCTCGTCGACGGGCGCGGCGGTCGCCGGTGCGGCAGGCTTCGACGCCGGCGCCGCGACGGGTGCGGGAGCCGCGGCCGTT
>CALDKM010000337.1:0-6499 GCA_937898875.1 uncultured Pseudomonadota bacterium
TCGGGGGGGTCGAGCTACACCCGCGCCTTCTTCTCCAGGATCTGGATCGTCGCCCAACTCCACTCGGCGCGCTGCTCGACGAGATGGCGAAGCGCCACCGTGTAGACCGAGCGGCCGGTCATCAGCACGACGCTGCGGCCGTCCGAGTATTCGGAGGTGGGCACGATCAGCGTCTTGACCGAGAGCGGCTTGTCGGGACGCGACGGCGGCGGAAGGTAGAGACCGTCGAAGCGCGCGCCGATCGTCCCGACGTCGATGCCGTTGACGACGAAGCCCAGGTCCTCGCGCGGATCGCGCTTGGTGAAGAGCGTCACCGGCACGAACCGCTCGGCAATGATCGACACGCCCGCCTCGACCTCGTCGTTGCTGACCTTGTTCATCCGCCTCACGACGCCGAGCACCCAATCGGAGACGTCGCTCTGCCGCACCGCGACCAGGCCGCCGAGCGCGAGGCTCTGGCCGATGCCGCCCGAGGCGGCGATGCGCAGGCCGGCGACGCTGCGGTCCTTGACCTGCCACATCGGATCGGAGAACGACGCGAGGCTCGCGACCAGCGAGTCGTTCTCGTCGTGCGCCGGACGCCTGGCCCGCGGCGTGTCCGCCACCGCATAGACCTCGATCTGCTCGCCTCCGCCCTCGGGCGCCGCCTCGCCGGAATCCTTCGCCGCGAGCTCGTGGCAGACGCGCGCGAGGCCGATGCGCACGCGCGCCGACACCTTGCAGGCGATGCGCGCATCGCGACGAAGGTCGTTCAGCACGTTCGGCGCCACCGACGGGCGAACCTTCTCGAGGATCGCGATGCGCTGCTGGTTGATCGGTCCGGCGGGCCCAAGGTCGGTCGACTCGGCATGGCGCAGCGACGCGATCGCCCGGTCGATCTGATCCGCCAGCGCCGAGGTGTCGACGTAGCGCAGCATCGACCCCGAATCGTTGCCGGTGCGCCGCTGCAGCCCGGTCCTGCCGGCGATGTCGACGAAGAACCCCTCGGGCGAACGCGGCACCGCGTCCAGCGCGAGCCGTCGGCTCCACGCGCGGAGCTGCGAGCAGGCCCAGTCGAGCTCGCCGGGCGTCATGTTGCCGGTGTTGAGCTGGTGGACGAGCAGCGTGTACAGGTACTCCTGCTCCATCGTCCACGGCGTCGCGTTCGGCACCGCGCCGGTCAGCGTCGTCGGTACGCGCTCGACGCCGAGCTCGGTCGCGCGAAGGAACGAGCGATGCATCTCCGCCCACTTCGCCGGAATCCAGCGCTCGTACCTGAACACCCGCAGCTTCGCATCGGTACCCGCGTAATGCATGTGCCGGGCGAAGAGGAGCGGGACCAGCGGCTTCCAGCGTGCGTTCCCCTGCTGCGACAGCGCCTCCTCGAGCGCGGCCTGGTAGGCATGCATGAATCCCTGCGCCATCTCGTAGATCGCCTGCCACAGGCGCTCGGCGAGCTTGGGGCCGGTCTCGGCGTTCTCGACGAACTGCTTGATGAGTTGCCGCCGGTCGGTGCCGAGCGCGGCGTCGAGGAACTGGATCGCCTGGACCCGTGCGGGGTCGATGGGCTTGCGCGACAGGCGCATGCCGTCGAAGGCGCGCATGACGTGCTGCTGGCGGCCGATGACGTCGAGTGCGGGCAGCTGCCGGAGCCAGGCCGACACGGCCTTGGCCGACGCCAACGGGTCGGTCGTGTCCTTGCTCGTCGTCAGGAATTCGAACATGGGGGCAGGATGGGCCGGGCCGGGCGCATTCCGCGCGTCCCGGGGGCGATTGCCCGGGGACGGCCGGCAGGCGAGTCTCGGTTTATAGACGAATTCGATTCCACGCGCAAAAGTCCGGCGGCACCGGTTCGATACAATGGCGACCCCTGCGAAGGACGGCCTCGACGGCCCCTGCCGTGCGATCCGCCGTCGCGCCGCACCGACCGCTTTCCCGACGGATCCCCTTCATGGCTCGATCGACCCTCCACGTCCTTGCTTTCGCGACCCTCGTGCCGACCTTCGCGCCGGCCGCCCTCGCCCAGATATCCACCCCTTCCCCAACGCCAGGAGTCAGCAAGATGGATGCCACCGTGAGCACGCTCAAGAAACTCGATACGAAACAAGGCACTGGCGCGGAAGCCGTCAAGGGAAAGACGGTGGTCGTCCACTACACGGGGTGGCTCTACGACCCGGGTCAGCCCGAAGGCAAGGGAAAGAAATTCGACAGCTCGCTCGATCGTCGCGATCCATTCGGATTCCCGCTCGGCCAGGGGCACGTGATCCGCGGCTGGGACGAGGGCGTCGCGGGCATGAAGATCGGAGGCAAGCGCACGCTGATCATCCCGGCGGACATGGGCTACGGCGCACGGGGCGCCGGCGGGGTCATTCCGCCGAATGCGGCGCTCGTCTTCGACGTCGAGCTCCTCGAGATCCGCTGACCCGCGAGGGGCCGCCCGCGACGCTGCCCTTGCCTGTGACACCATGACGGCGGACGCCGGCACGCCGCGCCTCCCGCGCTCCGGGGAAATCGCCGGCGGCGCCCTGCGCCGCCTCCGGGAATTCGATGCCGATGCTGCCCCGTGACGCACCCGCGGCCACCAAGCGCCGCCTGGACTACCGCCCGCCCGCGTTCCTCGTGGACCGCGTCGCGCTGGAATTCGACCTCGATCCCGCCGCCACCGAGGTGAAGGCGACGCTCGCCTTCCGGCGCAACCCAGCCGCCGATCCCCGGGACCGTCGCGCGCCGCTCGTCCTCGACGGCGAGCAGCAGGCGATCGTCCGCGTCGAGCTCGGCGGCCGCGCGCTCTCGTCGGCGGAGGCGATCGCGACGACCGCGGGGCTCACGATTCCGGACGCGCCGGACGCCGGGACGCTCGTCGTGCGCACGCGCACCGCGCCGGAACGCAACGTCGCGCTGGAGGGCCTCTACGTCTCGTCGGGCGTGTTCTGCACGCAGTGCGAGGCCGAGGGCTTCCGGCGAATCACGTACTTCCCGGACCGGCCCGACGTGCTCGCGACCTACACGGTCACGCTGCGCGCCGACCGCGCACGCTTCCCGGTGCTCCTTTCCAACGGCAACCTGGTCGCGGCGGGGGGACTTCCCGACGGGCGCCACTTCGCGACCTGGCACGACCCGTTCCCGAAGCCCTCGTACCTGTTCGCGCTCGTCGCCGGCGACCTCCACTCGCTCGACGACACGTACACGACGATGTCGGGCCGCCGCGTTCACCTGTCGATCCACTCGACGCCCGCCAACATCCCGCGCTGCCACTGGGCGATGGAGTCGCTCAAACGAGCGATGCGCTGGGACGAGGAGAGGTTCGGTCGCGAGTACGACCTCGACCGCTTCATGATCTTCTGCGCCGACGACTTCAACTTCGGCGCGATGGAGAACAAGGGGCTCAACATCTTCAACAGCCGGCTGCTGCTGGCCGACCCGCAGACCGCGACCGACGACGACTACGGCGCGATCGAGGCCGTGATCGGCCACGAGTACTTCCACAACTGGACCGGCAACCGCGTGACCTGCCGCGACTGGTTCCAGCTCTCGCTCAAGGAAGGGCTCACGGTCTTCCGCGATCAGACGTTCTCGGGCGACTGCGGCTCGCACGCGGTCGAGCGCATCGCCTCGGTCCAGAACCTGCGACGCCTGCAGTTCCCCGAGGACGCGGGCCCGATGGCGCACCCGGTGAGGCCCGACGAGTACCAGGAGATCAACAACTTCTACACGGCGACCGTCTACGAGAAGGGCGCCGAGGTGATCCGCATGCAGCACGCGCTCCTGGGGCCCGAGCGCTTCCGGCGCGGGATGGACCTCTATTTCGAGCGCCACGACGGCCAGGCGGTGACCTGCGAGGACTTCGTGCAGGCGATGTCGGACGCGTCCGGCGTCGACCTCGGGCAATTCCGGCGCTGGTACGCGCAGGCGGGCACGCCCGTCGTGTCCGCACGCGGCCGCTACGATGCGGGGGCACGGACCTACACGCTCGAGCTCGCGCAGCGCACGGATCCCACGCCCGGACAGCCTTCGAAGCTGCCTTTCCACATCCCGTTCGCGGTGGGCCTCGTCGGGACGGACGGGCGTGACGTCCCGCTCAGGCTTGCCGGCGATCCCGGAGGGTCGGCGACGACGCGCGTGCTGGATCTCGACGAGCCGTCGCGGGCGTTCACGTTCGTCGACGTGCCCTGCCCGCCGGTGCCTTCGCTCGCTCGCGGATACTCCGCGCCGGTGCGCGTCGAATTCGACTACACGGACGACGAGCTCGCCCTGCTCGCGTCGCACGACAGCGACCCGTACTCGCGCTGGGATGCCGCGCAGCGCACGTTCGCGCTCGCGATCCGCGCGATCGCCGCGGAGCGCCGCAACGGGCACCCGTCCGTGCTGCCCAGGGCGCTCTCGCGCGTCGTCGCCGCGCTGCTCGACGACAGCGCGAGCGACCCGGCGCTGATCGCCCTCGCCCTCACGCCGCCCGACCCGACGTACGTCGCCACGCAGGACCCGGTCATCGACGTCGACGGCATCGACCACGCGCGCGCGTTCGTCGTGCGCGAGCTCGCGCGCGCGCTGCCCGACCGGTTCGAGCGCGCCTACCGCGCTCAGCGTCGCGCCGGACCCTATGCCCCGTCACCCTCGCAGGTCGCGAAGCGGCGCCTCGCGAACGTCTGCCTGCGCTATCTGGGAGAGCGCGGCGACGCCGATGGCCGCGCCCTCGCGGTCGCGCAGTTCGACGCGGCCGACAACATGACCGACTCGATCGGCGCGCTCGGCGCGCTGGCCGACACGACGTCCGAGGAGCGCGACGAGCTGTTCGAGCGATTCGAGGCGCGCTGGCGCGACGAACCTCTCGTGCTCGACAAGTGGTTCGCGCTCGAGGCGACGAGCCGGCGCACGGGCACGCTCCAGCGGGTGCGCGCGCTGCTCTCGCACCCGGGCTTCAACGCGCGGAACCCGAACCGCGTGCGCGCGCTCGTCGGCGCGTTCGCGCTCGCCAACTTCGCGCGCTTCCACGCCGAGGACGGGTCCGGCTACGCGTTCGTCGCCGACCAGGTGCTCGCGCTCGACGGACTGAACCCGCAGCTCGCCGCCCGCGTCGCCGGCGCGTTCGAGCTGTGGAAGCGCCTGCCCGAGCCGCGGCGCGGGCGCGTCGCGGTCGAACTGAAGCGGATCGCCGCCGCGCCGGCGCTCTCGCCGGACGTGACCGAGATCGTGACGCGCAGCCTGGCGGATTGAGCGAGGCGACGTCGATCGCCTCCCGGAGGCGACGCCCGAGGGCCCGGAATTGATTTCGATCAACGGCGCGGCAGGCGCGCCGGAAACCGCCGGTTTCCCGGGAACGCACGCGTGCGGACGTGGTCGGTCGGTTCGGTGAGACGACGGAGTCGACCGACTTGAAGCTGCTGATCCGGAAGATCCATCGATGGCTCGCGATCGTCTTCGCGCTGCCGCTGCTCGTCGCATTCGCGACCGCCCTCCTGCTCTCGGTCGAGCCCTGGATCGTCGAGCGGGCGATCCAGCCCGGTTCGCTGGACGCAGCGAAGGTCCGGGCGCTCCTCGCCGCGCACGATCCCGCAGGGCAGGCGCGCGCCGTCGTCTTCCGCAGCTACGATCGCACGATCACGCTGGGATCCGGCCGGGGCGGGGGCGGCGGCACCGTCGTCGACGTCGACAGCGGACAGGCGAGGGCCGGCCCGTCGACGCTCGCGAAGGCTTTCGGCATCGCGCGGGGCCTGCACGAGACGCTGCTCGTCGACGCGCGCTGGCTCGTCGTCGCGTCGACGGGGGCGATGATCGCCATCGTGATCCTCGGCACGCTCATGGGCTGGCCGCGCATCACCGCCACGGTGTCGGGGTGGCACCAGGCGTTCGCCTGGGGGCTGCTGCCGCTCATCGTGCTATCGCCCCTGACGGCGCTCCTGATGTGGGCCGGCATCACGTTCGTCACGCCGGCCGAGACCGCGCGCGCATCGCCCGGGCCGCCGATGACGCTCAGGGAAGGCGTCGACGTCGTCGGCCGCGACCGCGACCTCTCGGCGCTCGTCTGGCTGAGGCCGCAGGGCGGCAGGCTGATGGCGCGCTTCGCCGAGGAAGGCGAGTACCGGCTATACGCGGTGAGCCGCGAGGGCACGCGGGCGTTGCCGCGCAACTGGCCGCGCCTCTGGCACGAGGGAAACTTCGCCGGCGCGTGGTCGGCGGCAATGAACGTCGCCGTCTCGCTCGCCATCATCGGCCTTCTGGGAACCGGGCTCTGGATCTGGCTGCGCCGTCGCCTGCGAATGCGCGCGCAGCGCCGCAGGCAGCGCGCTGCGGCCTGAGCGCCCGAGGGCGCGACCACCTGCCGCGTCCGCTCGAACCCGAACGGAACGCACCGGAACGCGACCACCTGCCGCGTCCGCGTCGAGCGGCGCACCAGCGGCCGCTCGAACCCGAACCGGACCCATCGGAACGCGATGGCCTGCCTCGTCCGCGTTGAGCGGCGCGTGAGCGTCCGCTCGAACCCGAACGGAACGCACCGGAACGCGACCACCTGCCGCGTCCG
>CALDKM010000338.1:0-3580 GCA_937898875.1 uncultured Pseudomonadota bacterium
CGAGCTCGAGCGCGCGCGCGTTGCTCTGGACCGATCGCGCGAGGATCGCCTCGCGCTCGTCGGCGGCGAACTGCGCGGACAGCGCCGCCTCGACCTCGCCGAACACGCGCGCACCCACGCTGCCGTATTCGGCCACCGCGAGCTTCTGCTCCGCCGTCCGGATCTCGACCTGCGCCTGAAGCGCGTAGCCGTTGAAGATCGGCGCCACGAGGTTGCCGCCCAGGCTCCAGATCGGGTTGCTGTGGTTCTGCAGGACGAACAGGTCGCTGGAGACGTTCGAGCCGCTCGCGGTCAACGAGATCTTGGGAAGCCGCGCCGCCTTCGCCTCGGCCACGCGATTGAACGCCGCCGCCACCCTGCGCTCGGCGGCGACGACGTCGGGACGGCGCTCGAGCAGCTCGGAGGGCAGGCCGACGGGCACCGGTCCCGGCATCCGGGGCAGCGCCCCCGCCACCTCGACCGCCGCCGCGGGATAGCGGCCGACGAGCGTCTCGAGCGCGCGCAGCGCCTGCTCGTAGGCGAGCGCCAGCTGGCGCTCGGCGTCCCGGGCGGTTTCGAAGTTGGCCTGCGCCAGCGCGACGTCGTACTGGTCGCCGGCGCCCACGCGCAGGCGGTCGCGGGCGAGACCCAGCGTCTGCTCCGACGCGCGGACGACGTCGGCGGCGATCGCGCGCTGCAGCCTCGCCTCGATCGCCAGCATCCAGCTCTTCGCGACGAGCGCCGCGATCGACTGGCGCGCGTACTCGGCGTCCGCGACCACGGATTCGTACTGGGCCTTGCCGGCTTCCCGTTCGGAACGCACGCGGCCCCACAGGTCGAGCTCCCAACTCGCCATCAGCCAGGCGCCGCTCAGGCCCGAACCGTCGCCGCCGCTCTTTCCGCCGCCGTGGGCGAGCAGGTTGACGGCCGGGTAGATCATGCTGCCCGAGAGCTTCGCGTAGGCCGCCGCCTGTTCCACGCGCGCGGACGCGACCGCGAGATCGACGTTGTAGGCGAGCGCCTCGCGCACGAGAGCGTCGAGCTGCGGGTCCGCGAATCGCGCGAGCCAGCCGTCGATGACGGCGACCGGCACCCCGCCCATCGCCGTGTACGCAGGCGGAATCGCGACGTTCGGCAGCGACTGCGCGCGGATCTCGTCGGGCTTCGGCGGAGACTCGAGCGCGCACCCGGCCAGCGAGGCCGCGACGATCAACGTCGGCAGGGCGAGCCGTCGGTTCATCCCGTCAGTGCAGCTTCAGGATCAGGTAGTCGAGCTTGGCGCCGATGCGCACGATCACCCGGCGCAGGATCTGGATGTGGTGGAAGCTCTCCGTGTAGATCGCGCCGTGCCCCACCGCACCGGCCGGGAGGAACAGATCCGTCTCGCGGTCGTCGACCGCGAGCTTGACCGGGAAGCGTCCCGGCGGCATCGGCCCGTAGCCGGTCATCGGCAGCTGGGTGGAATTGGGGATCTGCCCCTGCCCCTGCGCCCAGACGATCGAGTCGACCCTGGCCTTGATGACGCGTCCGGGCAGGGCGTTGATCGTGAACTCCGCCTCGTTGCCCGGCGCGACCTGGTGCAGCTCGTTCTGCGCGAACAGCGCGATCACCTGATAGGTGTCCTCGACGAACGTCATCGCCGGCGTGATCGGAAACGCCGTCGTGAACGAGCCGGGACGCAGCTGGACGTTGATCGCGTAGCCGTTTGCCGGTGCGAAGACGGTCGTCTGCGAGAGATCCCATCGTGCGCTCTCGAGCTCGGCGCGGATCTGCGCGACCGGCGCGTACTCGTCGCCGACCTTGCCGCTCATGCGCTCCCGCACCTGCCGCTCGCCGGCCATGGCCTGCGCCTCGCCGGCCCGCGCCTGCACGGTGGCGCTGACGGCCGCATCGAACTGGGCCTCGAGCTCCTTCGCGTCGGCCTCGGCCTTCTCGAGCGCGAACCGGTCGCCGGCGCCGGTGGCCACGAGCTCGCGGTTCTGCGCCACGCGCGTGCGCGCCAGGTCGAGCTTCGTCTGGACCTCGCGCACGCGCGACTCGGCCTGCTGGATGGCGCCGCGCGTCTCGGCAACCTTGCCGGTCGCGGCGGCGAGCTGCTCGTTGAGCTCGCGCGACGACGCGATCGCGTTGGCGAGCTGCGCCTCGAGCGCGCGCACGGTGAGCTCGTAGGGCGTCGGGTCGATGCGGAACAGGATGTCGCCCTTCTTCACCGGGCGGTTCGGCTCGACCGGCACGTCGATCACGCGGCCGCGCACCTGCGGCACGATGTTGATCACGTACTTGATGACGCGAACGTCGGCGGACGACGGGGCGACGACGTTGAGCGTGAGGATCAGCGCGGTCAGCGCGACGATCGGGATGATGACGACCGTCACCTGGGTGCCGGTGTTCCACGGCAGCCACTTCATCTTGATGAAGATGAACCAGATGATCGCCGAGTAGATGCCGAGCAGCAGGAGTTCCATCAGCCGCTCCCGCCTTCGGCCGGCGCACCCGGCGTCACCACGCCGAGGTCGTCGCGCAGCTTCGCCAGGTGCGGCGGAAGCGGGCCGCGCTCCCGCATCGCGTCGAGCTCGTGCTTCATGCGGACGAGCTCCGCCTCCGGAAGCTCGCCCGCGCGGGCCCGCTCGCCCAGTTCCTCGAAGTAGTGCTCGCCCTTCTCGGTGCCGTAGGCGAGCTTGTAGCCGACCGGCCGCGTGAACGCCCACAGCCAGGCGATCGGCCACAGGAGGCCGCCGAACACCAGCGACAGCAAGCAGAGCGTCTGGATCGCCTGCGTCTGCGGATGATGGCGCTTGTGGGCGATCTTCTCGGGCAGCACGTGGACCATCCAGAAGACCGCGATGCCGATCAACGGCGCGACGATCAGCACGACCCACGCGAGCACTTCCGCGACGGCGTCGAGCGTATCGGTGCCCGCCGCGCGGGCCACGCCCGACGCGCAGACGAGCGCCGCGCCTGCGGCGCGCGTGACGACCCGCGCCGGGTGTCCGTCTCCCGCCGCCGGCGCGACAGCCTTCAACTGGATGGATGGCATCGATCCCGGTCCCACCGGACCTTCAGGGTGCGGTGACATGAGACCGCGATTCTTGCAGGATTGGACCGCCAAAGATGCAACGTTGATCGATCCTGGCGCGCCGGTCCTTGCAATTCTGGACAGCGCCGACCGCGGCCAGCCGCCCCCCATTCGAGGGCCGCCCATTGTATTCCCTGCGGCCGGGCTCGGGAGAACGGTGGGATCCCGCTCTCCGGCCTAGCCGCCGCGCGCTGCCGCACGCCGCCAGTGGCCGGGGGTGGACCCCGACCACCGCCGGAACGCGCGCATGAACGGGGACACGCCCGAGTATCCGAGCGTGGCCGCAATGTCGTCCAGCGCGATATCCGAGGCAAGGAGCTGCCGCGCCACTTCGAAGCGGATCTGGTCCAGAACCTCCTGGAACGTCGTCCCCTCGGCCTGCAGCCGGCGGTTGAGCGTCCGCCGGTGCATCGACAGCATCCGGGCAACCTCGTCGCCGGAGGCCATCCCGCGCAGGAGCAGGAGGCGCAGCGCGCGCCTCACCTGCTCCAGCAGTCGACCGCGGCCGAGGTCGTCCGCGTCCGC
>CALDKM010000339.1:0-14473 GCA_937898875.1 uncultured Pseudomonadota bacterium
GGTCCATCACCAGCGTCTCCTGCCCGCGCGTCATCGCGAGGTAGACCTCGGCGAGGAGCTGGGCGTCGAGGAGCGCGCCGTGGAGCGTGCGGTGCGCGTCGTCGACGCCGAAGCGCTCGCACAGCGCGTCGAGGTTGTTGCGCTTGCCCGGGAACGTCTCGCGCGCGAGCGCCAGCGTGTCGACGATCGCCGACGCGAGCGCGGCGCAGCGGGGCCCCTCGATGCGCGCGAGCTCGGCATCGAGGAACCCGACGTCGAACGGCGCGTTGTGGATCACCCATTCCGCGCCGCGCGAAAACTCGATGAACTCTGCCGCGACGTCGCGGAACAGCGGCTTGTCGCGCAGGTCGTCCCAGGTCATGCCGTGGACTTCGGACGCACCGGGGTCGATCTCGCGCTCGGGATTGAGCTTGACGTGCAGGTGGCGCCCGGTCGGCCGTCGGTCGACGAGCTCGAGGACCGCGATCTCGATGATCCGGTGGTCCTGGCGCGGGTCGAGGCCGGTGGTTTCGGTGTCGAGGATGAGCTGGCGCACGTCAGGGAACAGGGAACAGGGAACAGAGGGCAGTGTACAGCGCCGCGAAATCCGCCGCCGCCGTCCCGAGGCACCCTCGCCGCCGCCCGCGGACATCGGCACGACCCGTCGAATCCGCGGCGGCATCCCTTCCGATCGGCGTGGCGCATTGAACGGCGCGCCGCGCTGCAGCCCGGCCGTCGATCGAGTCCCGCCGGCGCGCCGCTCGAATGCGTTGCGCCGATCGACTGACTGCAGTTGGGCGGGGTCAACCGTCCCGAAAACCCCTACTTCCGGTATTTCTGGATGGTGGACTGGATCTCGCTGATCGCCCGCTCGATCTCGTCGTCCGTCAGGTCGCGCTGCGACCCCTTGCGGTCGGTCAGCGTGATCGTGCGGTCGATCTGCGTCTCGAACTCGCCCAGGCCCATCGTCTCGGTGATCGTCGTCGACGGCTCGTCGGCGAGCGTCTCGGGGCCCCAGCGCACGCAGATCAGCGACAGGTTGTCGCCGTCGGGACCGCCGCGCTTCTCGGCCTCGCGCATCATCTGCGGCGCGGCCTTGAGGATCGGCTGCGACGTGAGCCAGGTCGCCATCTCGTGCTGCGGCACCACGCTCCACAGGCCGTCGGTGCACAGCACCATCACGTCGCCGTTGCGCAGCGGCATCCGTCGCGACAGGTCGATCACGGGATCGACGAGCCCGCCCAGGCAGCTGAAGATCTTGTTGCGGTCCGGGTGCGCCGAGACCTCGTCGGCGCCGATGATCCCCTGGTCGACCAGGTACTGCACCTTCGAGTGGTCCTTGGTCGTGCCGATCATCGCGCCCTGCCGGAACAGGTGGAAGCGAGAGTCGCCGACGTGCGCCCAGTGCGCATAGCCGGCCTGCACGACGACCGCGACGCAGGTCGTGCGCGGCGTCTCGAGCATCGAGAACTGGTTCGCGTACGAGCCGAGCGCGGCGTGCGCACGAAGCATCGTGTCCTGCAGGAACTTGAGGGGGTTGCGCAGGATGGGCTTCGCCTCCTGCTGGAAGCGCTCGATGAACAGCCGGACGCAGATCTGCGCGGCGATCTCGCCGCCCGCGTGGCCTCCCATGCCGTCCGCCACGACTAGCAGCAGCGTGTCGCGGCCGTACGTATAGGCGATCCGGTCCTGGTTGATGCGGCGCGAGCCCTTGCGCGATTCCTGGAAGATCGTGAAACGCATCGGACGCGGAGACGCCTTGGCGATGGAGTATCGGAAGGAACGGCCTGCGCCGGGGCGGTTGCGGACGGCGGCGCGTTCGTCGATGGCCCGTGGGCGCGAATCCTACCCCGCGGGGGGCGTCGTCGACGTGGGCACGACGGCCCGCCATCCCGTGCGTCCGGGAGTCAGGCGCCGATCTCCGAGAACAGAACCCGCTTGATGTTGCCGAGAAGGGACATCTTGCGCTTCTTGGGCGGGATGTCGCGGATCGCCTTCTGCAGCGCGAATACCGATTGGGGCCGCTCGAGCGGGTCGAGGCGCAGGCACCAGTCGACCACCTCGAGCACGTTGTCCGAGTACTGGCCGGCCCAGATCTTCTTCGCCGAGACCAGGTGATCCTCCTGGACGCGCGCGTCGGCCGCCTGCGGCGCGAACGCCGCGAGGCAGGCGAACATCGACGCGCCCACGCCGTAGACGTCGGTCCACGGGCCCAGCCGGTCCGGGTCGCGGTACTGCTCGGGAGCGGCGAAGCCCGGCGTGTACATCGGCGCGAGCTTCGGGCGGGTGTTCGTGAGCGTCTGGCGCGCGGCGCCGAAATCGAGCAGCACGGGGCTGCCGTCGGTGCGCAGGTAGATGTTCGCCGGCTTGATGTCGAGGTGCAGGAGCTTGTGCGTGTGGACTTCGCGCAGCCCGTTCAGCAGGTGCATGAACACGTGCCGGACGAAGCGCTCGGACATCTGGTCCTGCCGCATCTGGATCTGCTGCTGCAGCGTGCGCCCGCGCTCGTAGCGCATCACCATGTAGACGGTTTCGTTCGCGCGGAAGAAGTTCAGCACGCGGACGACGTTCGGGTGGTTGATCTTGGCGAGCGCCCGGCCTTCCTCGAAGAAGCACTTCATGCCGTAGCGGAACGACGTCAGGTTCTCGGCCGAGGACGCGCGCACGACGTCGCCCTCGGTGCGCAGAACCAGCGACGCCGGCAGGTATTCCTTGATCGCGACCGGCTGGCCCGCGTCGTCGAAGGCCCGATAGACGATCGAGAAGCCGCCGCGGCTGATCTGCCGGTCGATCCGGTAGTTCAGCAGCTGGTAGCCGCCGGGCAGGGCTTGATTGGTGACGGGCATGGTTCTCGCAGCCTTGACCCGGCGAATGCCGCAAGAGGCGTGCCAGCAGGCGTCCCGCGCGCTTGCGCGGGGTCGGGATAACGCATACATTCTCCCGATGCCGGCGGCGCCTGTAAAGCCGGAAAACGTGCGGAAATCCGGCGGGAACCCCCCATGATCCTCAGCATGACCGGCTTCGCGGCCACTTCCGCGGAGCTCCCCGGTGCGTCGCTCGTCGCCGAGCTGCGCAGCGTCAACCACCGCTACCTCGACCTTTCGATCCGGCTTTCCGACGAGCTCCGATCGCTCGAGCCGGCGCTCCGCGAAAAGCTCTCCGGGCAACTCAAGCGGGGCAAGGTCGAGCTCCGACTCGGGCTCAACCGCTCGACGCCCGGGGCCGCGAGCCTTGCGGTCGACCCGGGCCGGGTGGCGGCACTCGCGGCGGCCGCGGACGACGTGGGGCGGCAGGTCCCCCGGGCCGCTCCGCTGTCGGTCCACGAGATCCTGCGCTGGCCCGGCGTGCTCGCCGAGCCGGCGGTCGACCCCGAGACGCTCGCCGCCCGGGCACTCGCGCTCGTCGACGAGGCGCTCGGCGAGCTGGCCGCGGCGCGCGCTCGCGAAGGCGCGAAGCTCGCCGCGATCCTGTCCGCCCGCTGCCAGGACATCGCGGCGCAGGTGACGCGCGTCGCACCGCGCATCCCGGCCGTGCACGCCGCCTACACCGAAAAGCTCAACGCGCGGCTGCGCGAGGCCGGCCTCGACCCGAACGAGGACCGCCTGAAACAGGAACTCGCGGTCTTCGCGACCAAGGTCGACGTCGAGGAGGAGCTCTCGCGCCTCACGACGCACGTCGCCGAGTTCCGCCGCGTGCTCGCCGCGGGGGGAAGCGCGGGCAAGCGCCTCGACTTCCTCGCCCAGGAATTGCACCGTGAAGCGAACACGCTGGGCTCGAAGTCGGTCGACGCCGAGGTATCGCGCGCCGCGCTCGAGCTCAAGGTGCTGATCGAGCAGATGCGCGAGCAGGTGCAGAACCTCGAGTAGCGCCCCCGGAACGTGGTTCGAACCACGTTTCGGGGGTTTTCCGGAGCCGCCAGCGATGACCATTACCACCCAGAGCCCCGGCGCGTCGGGCTGCCTGTTCGTGATCGCCGCGCCCTCCGGCGGCGGCAAGACGAGCCTCGTCAACGCGCTGCTCGAGCGCGAACCGGGCATCCGGCTCTCGGTCTCGTACACGACGCGCGCGCCTCGCCCGGGCGAGCGGGACGGCGTCCACTATCACTTCGTCGACGTGCCGCGGTTCATGGCGCTCAAGGACGACGGCGAGTTCCTCGAGCACGCCCACGTGCACGGCAACTGGTACGGCACCTCGGCGTCCTGGCTCACCTCGCAGGTCCACCAGGGACGCGACGTGCTGCTGGAGATCGACTGGCAGGGCGCCTCGCAGGTGCGCCGGCTCATTCCCGGATCGGTCCTGATCTTCATCCTCCCGCCGTCGATCGAGTCGCTGCGCGAGCGCCTCGTGAAACGGGGCCAGGACAGCGAAGCGGTGATCGTCCGGCGGATCGATGCGGCGCGCGAGGAGATGCGCCATGCGTCCGAGTTCGATTATGTTATTATGAATCAGGACTTTGCGAGGGCGGTCGACGATCTGTCCGCGATCGTGCGCGCTTCGCGACTCGCGGCGTCCCGGCAATTCGTCCGGCACGCCCGCATCTTCTCCGAACTCACGGACACGACGAGGTAACGACGATGGCCCGCATCACGATCGAGGACTGCCTCGAACGCATCCCGAACCGGTTCGAGCTCACGCTCGCCGCCACCAACCGTGCCCGCCAGGTGTCCGCCGGCTCGACGCCGATGGTCGACGCGGACCGCGACAAGCCCACCGTGATCGCCCTTCGCGAGATCGCCTCGGGGAAGGTCGGCATCGAGATGCTCCACAAGACGCCGCCGATGCCGACGCTGCAGGTCTAGCGGCTGCCGGGGCCCCAAGCCCCCCGGGCCTTCGGGCATGTCGGAGATCGTCGAGTTCACCAGGCACCTGGGCCACTACCTCGGCCCGCCCGACGTGGCGCTGGTCGAGCGCGCCTTCGACTTCTCCGAGTCCGCCCACCGCGGCCAGTTCCGCAAGTCGGGCGAGCCGTACATCACGCACCCGCTGGCGGTCGCCAGCATCCTGTCGCAGTGGCGGATCGACGCGCAGGGGCTCGCCGCCGCGCTGCTGCACGACGTGATGGAGGACACCTCCGTCACGAAGTCGGAGCTCGAGACGACGTTCGGCAAGCCCGTCGCCGACATGGTCGACGGAGTCTCGAAGCTCGACCAGATCGCCTTCGACACGCGCGAGGAGGCGCAGGCCGAAAGCTTCCGCAAGATGCTGCTCGCGATGGCGCGCGACGTGCGCGTCATCCTGATCAAGCTCGCGGACCGGCTGCACAACATGCGCACGCTCGACGCGATGGCGCCCGTGCACCGCAAGCGGATCGCGCGCGAGACGATCGACATCTACGCGCCGATCGCCAACCGCCTGGGCCTCAACGCGCTCTACCTCGAGCTGCAGGACCTCTCGTTCAAGCAGCTCTACCCGATGCGCTACCGCATCCTCGCCGCAGCGATCAAGGCGGCGCGCGGGAACCGGCGCGAGGTGATGAACCGGCTGATCGAATCGATCCGGCAGGGGCTCGCGAACGCGGGCATCGAGGCGACGGTCACCGGACGCGAGAAGACGATCTACTCGGTCTACAGGAAGATGCGCGAGAAACGCTACACCTTCTCGCAGGTGTTCGACATCTACGGCGTTCGCGTCCTCGTCGCCGACAAGGCCCGCTGCTACGAGGCGATGGGCGTCCTGCACGAGCTCAACAAGCCGATCCCGGGCAAGTTCAAGGACTATGTCGCGATCCCCAAGGCGAACGGCTACCAGTCGCTGCACACGACGCTGTTCGGGCCCTTCGGCACGCCCCTCGAGGCGCAGATCCGCACGCACGACATGCACCGCGTCGCCGAGGCGGGCGTTGCCGCGCACTGGCTCTACAAGTCCGGCGGCGCGATCGACCTCGAGGAAGCGCAGCGCGAGACGCACAAGTGGCTGCAGAGCCTGCTCGAGATCCAGAGCGAGTCGCGCGACAGCAAGGAATTCCTCGAACACGTCAAGGGCGACCTCTTCCCCGAGGAGATCTACGTCTTCACGCCGAAGGGCAGGATCATGGCGCTGCCGCGCGGCGCGACGGCGGTCGACTTCGCCTACGGCGTGCACACCGACATCGGTCATCACTGCGTCGCCGCGCGCATCAACTACGAGCTCCTGCCGCTGCGGACCGAGCTCAAGAACGGCGACCACGTCGAGATCCTGACCGCGCCGACCGCGCGTCCCAACCCGTCGTGGCTCGCGTTCGTCGCGACCGGCAAGGCGCGCTCGCGCATCCGGCACTTCCTGAAGGGCCTGCAGCAGAAGGAGTCGGCCGCGCTCGGAGAGCGGCTCCTCGCGCAGGCGCTCGCGACGCTCAAGGTCGATCCCGAGTCGATCAGCTGGGATCGATGGGAGGCGATGGCGAAGGAATACGGCGCGAAGAGCCAGCTCGAGGTCCTCGCCGACATCGGGCTCGGCAGGCGGTTGTCGTTCGTCGTCGCGCAGGCGCTCACGCGCGGCGGCACGAGGGGCGAGGCCGAAGCGGCGGCGCCCGCGCCCTCGAAGGGCGGCGCGCTCACGCTGCGCGGCGTCGAAGGCCTCGCGATCATGTACGCGAAGTGCTGCCGGCCGATTCCCGGCGACGCGATCGTCGGCCAGTTCCGCAAGGGCCAGGGGCTCAACGTGCACGTGCGCGACTGCGCGTCGCTCAGGCGCCAGCGCGTCGACCAGGGCGAGCTCGTCGACGTCGAGTGGTCGCCCGATGTGCAGGGCGTGTTCGACGCGGGCGTGCGCCTCGTCGTGTCCGATCGTCGCGGACTGCTGGCCGACATCGCGACCGCGATCGCCGACGCCGACGCGAACATCGACGCGGTGTCGATGGAGCGGCCCGACGGCGGCAACGTCCTCGCGATGTTCTTCGGCGTGCAGGTGCGCGGCCGCCGCCACCTCGCGCAGGTGATGCGCGCGATGCGCCGCGTGCCCGACGTCAAGCGCCTGGGCCGCGCGCGGACCTGACGTGCGTCGGCCTTCGGCCGGACGCCTATCCCGCGGCCTGCGTCCGGCCCAGCGCCTGCTGCTCGACCCACGGATAGGTCTTCGCCATCCCGTCCCGCAGCGTCGCCGAAGGCCGCCACCCCAGCACCCTCCGGATCAGTCGATTGTCGGAATTGCGCCCCGCGACTCCCAACGGACCGGGGACGTGACGAAGCCGCACGCGCTTGCCCGCGACCTGCATGATGATCTGCGCCAGCTGGTTGATCGACACCATCTCGTCCGACCCGATGTTGACCGGCTCCCGGTAGTCGGACCGCATCAACCGGAGCGTGCCCTCGATGCACTCGTCCACGTAGAGGAACGATCGCGTCTGCCTGCCGTCGCCCCAGATCCCGATCTCGTCGCCGTCGCTCGCGAGCGCGACTTTCCGGCACAGCGCGGCCGGCGCCTTCTCCCGACCGTCGTTCCACGATCCCTCGGGCCCGAAGACGTTGTGGTACCGGGCGATCCGCGTCTCCATGCCCTTGTTGCGGGCGAAAGCCAGGTACAGGCGCTCGCTGAAGAGCTTCTCCCATCCGTACTCGCTGTCCGGCTCCGCCGGATACGCACTGTCCTCGGAACAGTTCGGATTCGAGGGCTCGAGCTGGTTCCGCCCGGGATACACGCACGCGGAAGACGAGTAGAAGACGCGCCGGCTGCCGCGGCGATGGCAGGCCTCGAGCACGTTCAGATTGATCAGCGCCGAGTTGTGCATGATGTCGGCGTCGTTGTCGCCGGTGAACACGAACCCGGCGCCGCCCATGTCGGCCGCGAGCTGATAGACCTCGTCGAAACGCCGATCGACGACGGCACCGCACGTCCGAGGGTCCCGCAGGTCTTCGACGACGAAATCGTCGGCCTCCGTCCGTGCGTAAGGAGGGCGCTTGAGGTCGACTCCGCGAACCCGGAAGCCTTCGCGTTTCAGCCGCCTGACGAGATGGCTTCCGATGAATCCTCCCGCGCCGAGGACGAGTGCTTCCTTCATCAGGCCCCCTGTTCCCGATCGCTGCGCGGCCGTCGGCGCTACCGACGATCCACCAGCAAGTCCTGAAGGGCGCTCGCGACCCCCGCGACGTCCCCGACATCCACGCGCCGGTAGGCCGTCGCCGGCACCCTCTCCGCGCATGCCAGATGAACGTCCGACTGCGCGCTTCCGATGAACAGTATCGGCTTCCCGGATTCGATGCACCCGTGGACTTTCGACGGGAGGGCGTAGCCGACGAACGCGTCGCTCAGCGTGATCAGGTGGACGTCGGCGGCGGCCAGGACCGCCGGAAGCTCGGCCAGCGGCACGAGGTGCGTACGCGCGCAGGGGAGATTGCGAAGCGCCATCTCGCGCGCGACCGCGTCCGCCCGAT
Organism: uncultured Pseudomonadota bacterium; assembly: GCA_937898875.1. GTDB lineage: Bacteria > Pseudomonadota > Gammaproteobacteria > Burkholderiales > Casimicrobiaceae > VBCG01. Next base: position 8,325 of record CALDKM010000339.1, read on the forward strand.
GGCCCGCCGCGTTCAGCCAGACTCCGGACACCGCCGGGTGTGATCGGCAGAACTGCGCGTAGCCGTCGAGAAACGTCCGGTGATCGTGCGGGATGCCCCAGCTTCCCGAATACAGGACGATCCTTCGGCCGGCCAGCTCACGGGGTGGGGTCGCGGCGCGGATTCCCGGAACGATCCGGATCGGCGACGGATCGCGCCGAAGCTCGATCCGCGCCGGATCCACCCCGCTCTCCGCCAGCCTGCGCCGCTGGTCCTCGCCGAGCACCTCGATGACGTCGACCCGTCGACGCCAGAATCTCGTCAGCGCCGCGAGGGGCCTCAGCCACCATGGCGTATGCCCCAGTGTCGCAATCAGCCACTCGGGATGGAAATCGGTGATGCGGTATCGCGTGCGCAGGCGAAATGCCGTCGCCACCGGCATCACGAAATGCAGCATGTACGCCGGAGAGCCCGTGAACCGGACCTCGTCGGCCGTCCTGAACTCGCTGCGGCTTCCCCAGAGCAGCGCGAGGTTCGCCCGCGCCATCCAGAACGTGCGGGTCACGAAATCTCGTCGCCCTTCGAGCGGCTGCAGGATCCTGCGAACGACCAGCCGTCCTTCGCCCTCGGCGGTCCCCACCTCGCTCGCCTCCGTCGACGAAAGGCCGACAAGCGTGACGGCATGCCCCGCCGAGGCAAGTTCCCCGGCGAAACCCACCGCGTACTGGCCGACCGCGCCGAATTCCGGCGGGAGCCAGTCGCAGAGCATGAGGATGCGCGCCATCGGAATCGAGATCGAGGATGTCCTGAACGCGCGGGTGGCCCCCGCCGGATCGCCTCGATGATGCGCGGCGAGGCGGTCACGATCAAGGCGACGGCAGCACGACGCGCGACTTCTGCTCCCTCCCGAACGTCGTGCCGGCGAACCTGCCCGCGGCGACGGCCAATCGGGCGGACGCGACGAAGCAGGTCCATGACGTCGCGGTCGGCGGGCGGACGTCGCTCCCGGAACTCGTCGGCATCCTGCGCGAGTTCGTCCGCGAGCGGCGGTCGGGGCTGGGGGGACGCGTAGTACGAGGGTCTGGCCGGCGGCAGGAAGCAGGGTCCTGCCCCACTTTCTCCGTGGGGCGCGGGGCAGGCGGAGAAGCAGGGTCTGACCCTACTTTCCCGAGGGGCGGGCGGAGAAGCAGGGTCTGACCCTACTTTCTCCAATGAGGGTCTGACCCTCGTCTCCGAGCCCCTCGCTTCCGCGGCTCAGGCGCTGCTTCCTCGAACGAGAGTCCGGTCCCGGTTCTCTGGCATGCGGGGAAAGGCGCCGGCCCCGAAGGCCGGACTTCGGGAGCCTTGGGGGGCCAGGCGTCAAATGGGCTGCGTCCGCCCCTTCGCGTGCTCGGTCACGGCCGCCGCCGGATTCGCGGCCGACAGCACCGCATCGAAGTATTCGATCGTCCTGGAGAGGCCCACGTCGAGCGCGACCGTCGGCGCCCACCCGAGCTTCGCCCGCGCCAATCCGATGTCCGGCTGCCGCTGAAGCGGATCATCGCTCGGCAGCGGGCGGTGCTCGATCTTCGACTTCGAACTCGTCAGCGCAATCACCTTCTCCGCCAGTTCGCGGATCCTGAATTCCGTCGGGTTGCCCAGGTTCACCGGCCCGGTGAAGTCGGCGGGTGAGGCCATCAGCGCAACGAGTGCGCCGATCATGTCGTCCACGTAGCAGAACGATCGCGTCTGGCCGCCGTCGCCGTAGATCGTGATCGGTTCGTTGTTGAGCGCCTGAACGATGAAGTTCGACACGACGCGCCCGTCGTTCGGGTGCATGCGCGGGCCGTAGGTATTGAAGATCCGCGCGACCTTGATCGCAAGGTCATGCTGGCGGTGATAGTCGAAGAACAGCGTCTCGGCGCAGCGCTTGCCCTCGTCGTAGCAGGACCGCACGCCGATCGGGTTGACGTTGCCCCAGTAGGACTCGACCTGCGGATGCACGCTCGGGTCGCCGTAGACCTCGCTCGTCGACGCCTGCAGGATCGGGCAGCGCAGGCGCTTGGCCAGTCCCAGCATGTTGATCGCGCCGTGCACCGCCGTCTTGGTGGTCTGCACGGGATCGTGCTGGTAGTGGATCGGCGAGGCCGGGCACGCCAGGTTGTAGATCTCGTCGACCTCGACGTAGAGCGGAAACGTGACGTCGTGCCGGATGAACTCGAAGCGCGGATGCCGGTGCAGATGCTCCAGGTTGCGCTTCGAGCCCGTGTAAAGGTTGTCGGCGCAGATGACCTCGTTCCCCTGCGCAAGCAGGCGGTCGATCAGGTGCGAACCGAGGAAGCCGGCGCCGCCGGTCACCAGCACGCGCTTGTTGGGTTCGTAGTTGCGCACTCGCGTGTTCCCTTTCGATCACCACGTCGAACGTCGCCCGATCGAGAATCGTACCCGCCAGGTTTCCGCGACATCCCTAACTCGACGACTCCCCGCCCTCGCGCCTCGCGGGCGGCACGTACCACCGCGAGCGCGGAACGACCTTGGCCTCGGCCGGATCGCCGAGGTAATGCGGCGACATTATCTGCACGCCGTGCTCGTTGAATACGTCCTGGATCGCCGCGTGGAGCGCCGAGATGACCGCGGCGCGATCGCGCGGACCGAGCGGCGACGCCTGGCAGATGAGCCGGTACTGGACGTAGAAGTCGTCGAGCGCGGTCTGGAACACCTCCGGCGGGGGCGCGTCGAGGATGCCTTCGGTGCGCTCCGCCGCCTCGATCAGCATCGCGTGCACCTGGCGCCACGGCGCGTCGTAGCCGATGCTCACCTTCGCGCCGATCATGAAGCCGGGGCCCTCGACGATACGCGAGTAGTTCGTCGTCACGCTCGTGAGTACCTGCGAGTTCGGGATCGTGAGCTCCTCGCCCAGGCCAGTGCGCACGGTCGACGTGAACATCCCCATTCGGGTCAGCGTGCCCTCGCGGTCGCCGATCCGGACGTACTCGCCCGTTCGAAACGTGCGCGTGTACATGAGGATGAGCCCGCTCATCGCCTGTCCGACGATGCCCGACGCGCCGACGGAGACCATGAGGCCGAGCAGAACCGACAGCCCCTTGAACGCGTCGGTGTCCGACCCCGGGATGTACGGGTACGCCATCGCGGCCGCGAACAGCCAGATCGCGAGCGTCGCAAGGCGGCGCGTCGCCGGCGCAGTGTCGCGGTCGATGCTGCCGAACGCGACGTAACCCGCCTCTACGCGCGCGAAGAACCGCTTCTGGGCCTGATTGGCCATCCAGGCGATCACGAATATCACGACGGCGATGAACAGGGACGGGAGCGCGTGGGCGATCGCCACGAGCAGGCCGAGCGAGCTGTCGACGAGGAATCCGGTGAGCCCCTCGCTCCAGGGCCGCGTGTACGGGAACAGGCCGAGCGCGTAGCCCAGCCAGTTCCAGGTGAGCAGCAGCATCGTCGCGACGCCCAGCACCGACATGAGCGCGCGCGCCATCGAGCCCGCGCGGACGCGCGGGATGATCTCGGTGCCTCCGACCTTGATGTGCTCCGCGAGGCGGCTCGCGAAGCCCATCACCCAGCGCGTGGAGACCCGCCACGCCACGCGCGCGAGCCACATCAGCGCGAGCCAGACGAGCGTCGCGATCGCGGCGTGGACGCCGGCGCCCAGCAGGAACTTCGAGTCGCGCGCCTCGCGCGTCTCGGCCGCGAGCTGCTCGAGGACCTTCACGGCGTCCTCGGCGATCGAGTGTGCGGTGGCCCCGGGGATCGGTTGCGCATCCTCGTTCGAGACGACGAAGGCGAGCTGGCCATCGACCAGGACGGCGACGCCCTTCTCGCCGTCGGCCACCGTGATCAGGCCCTTGCCGCCGCGCTGGAACAGCGTCCGGACGCGAGCCAGCGCGGCGGCCGCGCGGTCCTCCGGCTTCACGCCGAGGAACGGTGCACGGAACACGACGACCGGGCGGTTCAGGACAGTGAGCGTCGCGTCGTCGTGGCCAGGGTCCGGGGGGACGAATTGCGGCGGAGGCACGGGCGCGGGAGACTGCGCCGACGCCGGAGCGGGTCGCGCCGCGTCGTCTCCGGTCGCCGCGGCCTTCGCGGGCTCGGCAGCCCGGGCGAACGCGAGGCCGGCGCTACAGGCGAGAGCGAGGACGAGGGTGCGTGCGGTGGCGTTCATGGGAGGGGATTGGGGGACGAGGCGAGCGCGCATGCAGCCCCCGGCCGGTGCGGTCCACCGGAGCGCTGCGAATCCGGGCGCCAGGGGAATGGCACTCATCGGCACGGATCCGGCTCGAAGGTCCGGGCGATTGTCGCGGTCGGCGGCGGACAGGTCAACGCCGGCAGTGAACCGCGGCGCAAGGCTTCCGCAGCGGCGCCGGGCCCGATCCGCTGCCCTCGAAATGAGGGTCTGACCCCACATTTCGCCTGGTCGACCCGACGCCCTCGAAGCGAGGGCCTGTTCCACTTTTCACAAAACGAGGGTCTGACCCTACTTCTCCAAAACGAGGGTCTGACCCTACTTCTCGCAAAACGAAGGTCTGGCCCTGCTTCTCGTGACCCTGCTATCGACGGCGCCCCTCAAGGGAGGGTCCGACCCTGATTCTCAGACCTTGGCAAGGCGCTCGCGAAGCCGGAGCGCGAACTCCGTGGCGACCCGCGCGGGATCGTAGACCTCCGCGGCGCGAAGACGCGCCGCCCCCGCGATCCTCCGGCACTCGTCGTCGTGGTCGCGGCACCACGCGAGTCGATCGGCGAGGTCCGCGAAGTCGTTCGCGACCGGGACGTAATGCAGCCAGGGCTCGAACTCGCGCGTGAAGTAAGACTCCCACGGCGACGCCGGCGAGAGCACCGTCGAGCCGCTCGACATCTTCCATGCCCACGCGCCCCAGGTGCGCACCTGTCCGTCGACGTCGAGGATCCAGCGGTAGGCCATCTGCTGCGATCGCGGAATGGTGGCGGCGAGGTGGACGTCGACCGGCAGCCCTTCCGCCTCGACGAGCGCTCGCAGGTATCGGCGGGGATGCTCCCGTCCCGCCGGCGGCGGCGCGAGATAGTTCGCGAGCTCGCCGTGCGCGCCGCCCGCATACACGGCGTGCGTCCGGCGCGACGCCCAGGGTGTCGACGCGAGCTCGACTTCCCGGAACAGCCCCGCATGGCCGTCGCTGATGATCCAGTGGGCTTCGGGGATCAGGAAGGCGCTCGGATCGCCGCGATGGGCGCAGTAGCACGCGACCCACGGATGCGATACCGAGAGCCGCGGCAGCTCGCCGGGCTCGCCGCGCCACTCGGGCATCTCGTCTACCGCACCCGCCCCGACCCACGTGTAGCGGTCGGTCCACGCGATGCGCTCGCGCCAACCGTCGTGGAAGCAAAGCAGGAACCAGAACGAGCCGGGGGCGCGCGACGGGCGAACGGCTTCGTCCATGAAGCGAAGCGTCGGCATTACCCGGGCGCCCCAGTCCGGGTCCTGGACGACCCGCTCCGGGCTGGCGAACCACTCGCCGATCTCCGCCGACCATCCGGCGAGGCACACGTTGCGCGGGAGGGACGTCGCGTCCGCGCCGAAGCGCCGCGCGAACTCGTCGCGGGGCACGCGGACGACGACGTGCTTGCGCGGGCTCATCCTCTCTTCACTTTGCGGCCTGTTCCGCGCGAATGCCAGGACCGTCCCCGAATGCGACTGCCGGCTTTGTCGGCGTAAGCAGGGTCAGACCCAGTTTTCACGAAAGTAGGGTCAGACCCTATTTTCGCGTGGAAGCGGGGTCTGACCCTGGCGATCGTCACCCTGAACTTCGCCGCCAGGACCGAAAGCAGGGTCTGACCCTATTTTCTGGCGGGGACCGAAAGCAGGGTCTGACCCTGCTTACGGGCATCACCAGGACGGTTCGCGATCCGGCGTCGAGCTGATCTTGTGGATCGTGAGGTCGGCGCCGTTGAACTCCTCCTCCGGATCGAGGCGCAGACCCATCGTCGCCTTGAGCCCGCCATAGACGATCGCCGCGCCGACACACGCGACGGCGATCCCCAGGAGCGTGCCCGCGACCTGCGAACCCAGCGCGACGCCCCCGAGGCCGCCCAGCGCCTTCGAGCCGAAGATGCCGGCGGCGATGCCGCCCCACGCGCCGCACACGCCGTGCAGCGGCCAGACGCCGAGCACGTCGTCGATCTTCCAGCGGTTCTGCGTG
>CALDKM010000340.1:0-10718 GCA_937898875.1 uncultured Pseudomonadota bacterium
CCGCAACAAGACGCCCGGCGCGGTCGAGACCGTCCGCGCCGACGACGGGACGAAGTCCGAATTGCGCCACTGGATGGGCACCGACTCGCTCGGGCGCGACGTCTACGCGCGCGCGGTCTACGGAGCGCGGGCGTCGCTCGCCGTCGGTGCGCTCGTGGCGCTGGTCAGCGTCGCGATCGGCCTCGCGATCGGCCTCGTGGCCGGCTACGTGCGCTGGCTCGACGGCCCCGTGATGCGCCTGATGGACGGGCTGATGGCGATCCCGGCGATCCTGCTCGCGATCGCGGTCGTCTCGCTGTCGTCGGCGGGGCTCGCGGCGGTGATCGTCGCGATCGTCGTGCCCGAGGTGCCGCGCGTCGTGCGGCTCGTGCGCTCGGTCGTGCTGTCGGTGCGCGAGGAGCCGTACGTCGAGGCGGCGATCGCCGCGGGGACGCGCACGGTCCCGCTCGTGATCCGCCACATCCTGCCCAACACGCTGCCGCCGCTGATCGTGCAGGCGACCTACATCGCCGCCTCGGCGATCCTGATCGAGGCGATCCTGTCGTTCCTCGGCGTCGGCATCCCGCCCGAGACGCCGACCTGGGGCAACATCATGGCGGAAGGTCGGACGCTGTTCCGGGTGTATCCGCACACGATCCTGTACCCGGGCATCCTGCTCGCGCTCACGATCCTGTCGGTCAACCTGCTGGGCGACGGGCTGCGCGACACGCTCGACCCGCGGATGCGCGGAAGGCTGTGACCCCGACCGCGCCCATACTCGAGATCGCGGGTCTGACGATCGCGCTCCCGCGCGGCTCGGATCGCGCGCACGCGGTGAGGGGCGCGAGCCTGACGGTCGCGCCGGGCGAGATCGTGTGCCTCGTCGGGGAGTCCGGATCGGGCAAGAGCGTGATCGCGCACGCGACGATGGGGCTGCTCCCGGACGCGCTGAAGGTGACGGGCGGCGCGATCCGGCTCGCGGGCGAGGATCTCGTCGGCGCCCACGAGAAGCGCCTGGAGGAGCTGCGCTGCACGCGCATGGCGATGATCTTCCAGGAGCCGATGACCGCGCTGAACCCGGTGATGCGTTGCGGCGACCAGATCGACGAGGTGCTGCGCCGTCACACGAGGATCGACGCCGCCGCCCGGCGCGTGAAGGTGCTCGAGGGGCTGCGCGATGTCCGGCTGCCCGAGCCCGGGCGCATGGCGTCGTCCTACCCGCACCAGCTCTCCGGCGGGCAGCGCCAGCGAATCATGATCGCGATGGCGCTGGTGCTCGACCCGAAGCTCCTGATCGCCGACGAGCCGACCACGGCGCTCGACGTGACGACGCAGGCGCAGATCCTGGCGCTCGTGCGCGACCTGATGCGCGAGCACGGCACCGGCGTGCTCTTCATCACGCACGACTTCGGCGTCGTCGCCGAGATCGCCGACCGCGTCGCCGTGCTCAAGCACGGCGAGCTGGTCGAGCTCGGCGCGGCGGGCGACGTGCTGAACGCGCCGAAGCACGACTACACGAAGATGCTGATCGCGTCGGTGCCGAGCATGACGCCCCGGCATCGTGCAGTCGTCGACACGCCGACGCTCGTCGAGACGCGCGGGCTTGCGAAGACCTACGTGCAGGGCGGCTGGCTGGAAGGCCGCCGCGAGGTCCGCGCCGCCGAGGGTGTCGGCGTTTCGATCCGCACCGGCGAGACGCTCGGCATCGTCGGCGAATCGGGGTCGGGCAAGTCGACGGTCGCGCGCTGCATCGCGAGGCTGATCGACCCGACGGAGGGCTCGGTCGTCGTCGACGGCCTCGAGATCGCGAAGCTGCCGCACCGGCGCCTTCGCGAGATGCGCCGCAAGGTGCAGGTCGTGTTCCAGGATCCGTACCGTTCGCTCAACCCGCGCCGGACGGTGGGCGCGTCGATCGTCGAGGGCCCGATGAACTTCGGCGTGTCGCGGGACGAGGCGACCGCCCGGGCGCGCTCGCTGATGGAGCTGGTGCGGCTCGACCCGGCGGCGCTCGACCGCTACCCGCACGAGTTCTCGGGGGGGCAGCGCCAGCGCATCTGCATCGCGCGCGCGCTCGCGATGGAGCCGAAGCTGCTGGTCGCCGACGAGGCGGTCTCCGCGCTCGACGTGTCGGTACAGGCGCAGGTGCTCGACCTGCTCGACGAGATCCGCGAGCGACTGCAGCTCACGATGCTGTTCATCACCCACGACCTTCGCGTCGCCGCGCAGGTGTGCGACCGGATCGCGGTGATGCGGAGCGGCCGCATCGTCGAGCAGGGGCCGGTCGGCGAGGTCTTCGCACAGCCGAGGCACGAGTACACGCGCTCGCTGCTCGCCGCGGCACCGGGGCGCGGGCGGTTCTGACGGGAATGCGTCCGGCTTCGGCCGGGCGACGTTCGAGTCGCCGGATCCGGGCCTACGGCTCGACGTCGTAGTACTGCCATCGATGCGCCAGGAACGGATGGCGCTTGAACCCCTTCACGCGCGGCTGGACGAGCCAGTTCGAGATGCGCGACGGCCCCACCTCCCACACGCCGTAGGCGGACATCAGGTCGGTCATCTTCGCGTAGATCGCGTTGCGCTCGGCGCCGTCGGGCAGCCTGCGCGAGGCTTCGTAGAGCCTGTCGTACTCGGGCAGGCGCAGCCGCGCGTCGTTCATCATGCCGATCTGCTTCGAGTACAGCAGCGCGTACGCCGAGTCGGGGTCCGGCGTCGACACGATCCAGCCCAGTCCCCACATCTGCAGTTTGCCCGCCTCCGCCATCTTGACGAGGTCCGGCCACTTCTGCTTGACGAAGGTCATCCGGATGCCGATCGCGTCCATGCTCTTCTTCCACAGTTCGTCGGACGCGCGGTCGGTCGCGTTCGGCGTCGACGCCTTCTCGACGACCAGCGGCTTGCCGTCGGGCATCTCGCGGTAGCCGTCGCCGTCGCGGTCCCTGTAGCCGAAGCGGTCGAGCAGGGCGCGCGCGCCGGCAGGATCGTATTTCTGCAGCGGCGGGCGCTTCGGGTCGTAGCCTTCCGTCCACGGCGGCGAGATCTGCGAGCCCGGCACCGCCTGCCCGTTGCGCAGCACGCGGATCTCGGTGTCGCGGTCGTAGCCCATGATCATCGCGCGGCGCAGCGCGATTCGCTCCTGCGCGTAGCCGCCGACGACCGGGTCGTCGAGGTTGAAATAGCTGAAGTTGAGCGCGGGCTCCAGCTGTCGCGACAGCGTGATCCCGCGCTTCGCGTACCCGGGCTTGAGCCTGTCGGCGTCGAGCACGTTGGGCGCGAGGTCGCCCGGCAGGTCGACCACGTCGATCTCGCCGCGCTCGAACGACAGGAGGCGCGGCTGCGCCTCCTCGACGATCGAGATCTCGACGCGCGGCACGAGCGGAAGCTTGCGTCCCGCCAGGCCCTTCGCGATCGGCGCGTCGGCCGGATCGATCGCCGCGGGATAGCGTGCGTCGCGCCACGCCGGACTCGCCTCCAGCACGATCTTCTGCGAGCGCCGCCATTCCGCGAGCCGGTACGGGCCCGTGCCGACGGGATGCTCGGCGACCCGGTTCGACGCGTCCTTGTACCGGTCGACGACCTCCCGCGCGACGGGCGCGAACGTCACCGTCGTGAGCCAGTGGCGGAATCCGAAGTACGGCTGGCTGAACCGCACGCGGATCGTGTGGCGGTCGAGTGCCTTCAGCCCCTCGATCGGCGCGCCGTAGTCGAATTCTCCGCTCCTGCGCGCGGCGGCGATCGCCTCGTCGCCCCCGACGAGGCGGTTCTCGAACACGTGCACGAAATACGAACGCACCTTCGGATCGAGCAGCCGCTTCCAGCTGTAGACGAAGTCGTCGGCCGTCAACTCGCGCGGCTTGCCGCCGAACGCGGGATCGTCCGAGAAGCGCAGCCCCTTCTTCAGCCGGATCGTGTAGGTCGTGAGGTCGTCCGACACCTCGGGCAGCGCATCGGCGGCCGCGGGCACGAGCTTCGCGGGCCGCGCGAAGTAGTCGTAGGTGTAGAGCGGCTCGAAGATCGCCTGCGCGATCGTCGACGAGTAGTTGTCCGTGATCGCCTGCGGATCGAAGCCGGACTCGGCGACCGGAAACGCCACGCGGATCGCCTTCTGCGCCTGCGCCGCCGCGAGGACGGGTGGGCAGGACAGGGCGCCGGCGATCGCGGCGAGCATGACCATCCTGCGCCGGGGGCGGCCGGGGTGCCGGGGACGATCGGTCGGGAAGACGGAGGACATGGCTGACTTATACTTGTGCCGGTCCGCTTTCGGCAACGTCCGCGCCGTCCGGTTCCCGACCATGCCGTCGATCGCCCTCTACGTGCTTTCCATCGTCGCCTGCGGCGGCATCGGTGCCGTGTTCGGCTGGGCGGTCGCCGGATCGATCGGCCTCACCGGCACGCCGATGGCGCTGGTCGCGGCCTTCGTCGCGATGGTCGCGGCAACGCTGCTGTGGATCGCCGGCGTCGCGCTGCTGGGGAGGAAGCGATGACGGCCCGCTACGTCGACCGGCTGCTCGCCGCCGCCGACGGCGGCCCGCAACTCGCGCCGATCACCGACGCCGACCCGCACTTCGGGGTCGAGCGCGCGTACGAAACGCTCGCGGAGCTGCATGCGCGCCGGAAGGCGCAGGGCTGGCGCCCCGTCGGCCGCAAGATCGGGTTCACCAACCGCACGATCTGGCCGCGCTACGGCGTCTATCGGCCGATGTGGTCTCACGTGTGGGACCGTACGGTCGTGCATGCCCCGGACGGCACGGCGAGCGTCGGCATCGCCGGACTCCACGAGCCGCGCATCGAGCCCGAAGTCGTGTTCGGCCTCGGTTCGCCGCTGCCCGCGGAGGGCGGTGCGCGCGACGTGCTGAACGCGGTTGGCTGGGTGGCGGCGGGGTTCGAGATCGTGCATTCGGTGTTTCCCGGCTGGAAGTTCCGCGCGCCCGATTGCACCGCGGCGTTCGGCCTGCACGCGAGGCTCGTCGTCGGCCCGCCCTGGACCATCGGCGACGACGAGCGCGACGCGCTCGCCGCGCAGTTGCCGGACTTCAAGCTGAGTCTGCGCAGGAACGGATCGGTGATCGAGACCGGCGTCGGGGCGAACGTGCTCGACAGCCCGGCCAACGCGCTCGCGCATCTGCGCGACGTGCTCGCGTCGCAGACGTTCTTCCCTGCGCTCGCCGCCGGCGAGATCGTCACCACCGGCACGCTGACCGACGCCTGGCCGGTCGCGGCGGGGGACGTCTGGTCGAGCGACTACGGGACGCTGCCGGTGCGCGGGCTCGAGCTCGAGATCGCCTGACCGCCGGCGCGCGGCATTGAGACGGGGAGCCGACCGGTGTAGCATCGATTTCTCCGACCGTGCGGAGGGCGCCCCATGAAGCCGTTCTTCGTCCTGGTGCTCGCCGCGCTGACGACTTCGTGCGCCACGCCGGCGGTCGACGACGGGTCCGAATATCGCGAAACGGAATACAGGACCGGCAGCAATCTTCCGCAGAAGCGCAACCGGGAGCTGCCGATCGAGCAGAAGTCCGTGGACCCGGCGACGATCCCGCGCAACACGGGGCCGGCGACGCGCGCGGGCGGCTGAGTCCCGCGCCCCCTTGATTCGCGTGCCTGTCGCCCCGATGTCGACAGGGCGTTCATCTCCGCTGCCCGAGCCTTCATGTCCTCCCAAGCCATCGACGTAGGCCGACTCAACTTCGACGACGTCGTGATCCGCGGCTCGCGCGAGCGTCCCGTGCTGGTCGACTTCTGGGCGCCGTGGTGCGGGCCGTGCCGGACGCTCGGCCCGATCCTCGACAAGCTCGCCGCCGAGATGGCCGACCGGTTCACGCTCGTCAAGCTCAACACCGACGACGAGCAGGAGCTCGCGGCCCGCTACGGAATCCGCGGGATACCCAATGTCAAGGCGTTCGTCGACGGACGCGTGGTCGACGAGTTCACCGGCGTGCTGCCGGAAGCGGGCGTGCGCTCGTTCCTCGAGCGCGTGATTCCGTCGCCCGCCGCGAAGGCGGTGGCCGAGGCGAAGGCGCGCCTCGCCGCGAAGGACGCGGTGGGTGCACTCGCGAAGCTCGACGAGGCCCACTCGCTCGATCCCGACGGCGAGGACGCGCTATTGACGCGCGCCGAGGCGCTCGTCGCGCTCGGACGCGGCACCGACGCCGGGCACGTGCTCGACGCGCTCGAGACGCCGGCGCGCATGCGCACGAAGCCGGTGCGCGACGAACGCAGGCTCGCCACGCTCCGGGCACGATCGAGGCTCGCGGCGCCGGCGCCGTCGAACCTGGATGCGCTCGCGCTCCGCGCCGTCGCGACGCCGGCCGACCTTCCGGCGCGGCGCGAGTACGCGAACGCGCTCGCCTCCGGCGGAGAGCACGAGCACGCGCTCGAGCTGCTGCTTTCGGTCGTGGACGCCGACCACGGGAGCGACGGCGACGCGGCGAGGAAGGCGATGCTGACGATCTTCGAGGCGCTCGGCCCCGACAGCGACCTCGCGCGTCGCTACCGGCGCTCGCTCGCCGCCGTCGTCAATCGCTGAGCCGGTTCGCCGTCCGCCTGCGCGACGACGACGTAGCGCAGCGGCCCGCCCGGCACGATCGCGTCGAACGGCCAGCACGTGACGAGCGTCAGCGTCGGCACGTCGGCATCGCGCGGAATCGCGAGCCGTGACGCGTCGGCGATGCGCGTCGTCGCGATCCGGTAAGTGACGCGGACGCCGTCTGGCCGCTCGACGACGAGCGGATCGCCGATCGACGCGTGCGCGAGAAAGTGGAAGTGCGTGTCGCGATGGGCCGACACCACGGCGTTCCCTCGCTCGCCGGGACGCGCGGTGCCGTCCAGGTGCCCCGGGCCCCACGCGAGCGTTCGGCCGCTTGCCCCGGCCAGCAGGAGCAGTTCGGCGTCCTGCGCGGGAGCGTAGAGCTTCGCGACCGGGTGCGTGTCGGCCCAGGGCCACGGCGCGGGCGCGGTGCCTGTCGACTGGGCGCGCTTCCATGCGACCTCGAGCAGTGCCTGGCCGACGTGCGCCTTCGCGAGGACGGCGACCGCCGCGACGATCGTCGCGGCCGAGGCGGCGGCGAGCAGCCACGACAGCGCGATGCTCGTGCGCGACTCGCCCCCGATCGGGGAAGACTCGGCCGCAGGGGGGTAATCAGGGTCCGACACCCCGCCCGGCGCGAGCCGACGCGGATGTCCGACCCCGGTTCTCCGGCCGAAAGGTCCTCCCCGATCGGGGGCGCTGGAGCCGGACTCCGGTGTTGCCTGCATGGGGCCCGGTTCCGGCAGACGCTGTTCGCGCACGTTCAGCACACGCTCCGCGCGAGGTCCGCCCGCACCGCGAGCCATCTCGGCGGCAGGCAGACGGGGTCCGGCGCCGTGCCCGGCATCGGCCCATTCAACACGGGCGACGTGCACCGGGCGAGCGCGGAATCCGCGCCCCGCTTCTTCGCATCCCGACGCCGTCGCGGCCGCACGACCCACGCGAGCGCCGCGAGCGCGAATCCGACGATCAGCATCAGCGGCGCCGGAGTCGCGGTCGGCGGCAGTCCGCCGACGAAGCCGGCCGGATCGAGACCCGCGGGAAGCAATCCGGGAATCGCCGTGCGCTGCGGATCGGCGCCGGCCGGCGCGATCGGCGTCACGTCGACGGCGACGAGGCTCGTGTACTTGCTCACGAGGTGGTGCTCGAGCGCGGTCGCGACGATCAGCGGCCGCACTTCGTCCTCGGGCGCGCCTTCGACGATCGCGTCCGACAGTGCCGAGATCCTCTCGCGCGCCCAGAGGACGCCGATGCCGTCCGCGGGCATGCCCGTTCCCGTCGCGAGCAGCGTGCCCCACGCCGACCTGCCGCGGCGCCCGACGATCGACAGCGTCGTTGGTGCGCCGGCGAACGACGCACTGACGACGATCGGCTCGCCCGAGTACAGATCCGGCAACTCGCGCGGATACACCTCCGCGCCGACAGGCCAGGTGATCGACAGATCGGTGAGGGCGGGCCGCTCGAGCTTCTCGAACAGTGCGGTCATACGCTCCCGAACGTCGCGCACGTCGCCGATGAACGTCGAGGTGCCGCGGCCGAACTGCGCGGCCTTGCGGATGAACCACGCGTTCGGCGCGGGGCCGATCGCGATCGTGTAGAGGCGGCGGTCTCCGAGGTTCGCGCGGATGAGCTTCAGCAGTTCGTGCTCGTTGCCGACCGCGCCGTCGGTGAGGAAGAACACCTGGCGCGCGTAGCCGGGCAACGATTCGGGGGCGAGCGCGGCGGTCAGCGCGGGCTTCATCTCGGTGCCGCCGTTGGCGCGGAGGTTCGCGACGAACCTCTGCGCCGTGGCGATCGACGCAGGATCGGCCGGCATCGGTGCGGGGAACAGCGAACGCGTGTGCGAGTTGAATTCGATCACGTTGAAGCGGTCGTCCGGCTTCAGGCGGGAGATCGCGAACGCCGTCGCTTCCTTCGCCTGGACGATCGACACGCCGCTCATCGAACCCGACGTGTCCACGATGAACGTGGCCTCGCGAGGGAGCGCGGGGCCGGCCGCCTCGACGGACGGCGGCAGCACCATCACGAGGGCGTGCGTTCGGCCGTTCGACTGCTCGGTGAAGACCGCGGCCCCGGGCTCGGCGCCGACCGCCGGCTTCCACGCGAGCGCGAGGTCGCGGTCGGCCGGCACGACGCCGTCGGCGAGCTCGACGAGCGTCCGGCCGTCGGGAAGCCTTTCGACGTCGATCGCGTGCGACGTGCTCTCGACGGCGGCGAGCGGAAAGCCGGCGTCGATCGTGACGGCGAGCGTCACCGGCGCGACCTGCCCGTCGCCCGGAACCGCGAACGGCGCGCCGATGCGGCCGGCGTCGGGCACGGCGTCGGCCGGGAACGTGTCGATGCTGCCGGCCGTCTCCGACGAGGCGGCGATCGCGCCCGGGACGTATCGCGGCGTGACCGCGAGCGGGAAGCGCAGCCCGAACGTGCCGCTCTCGTAGCGCAGCGTCTCCTGGAACTCGATCGTGACGACGACCTCCGCGCCGGGGGGCAGCTGTGCGACGCTGGTCGTGAACAGGTTCGGCCGTTCCTGCTCGACCAGGCCCGCCTGTTTGCCTTCCGACTTCGCCTGCTCGTAGGCGCGCTTCGCCGCCGCGCGCTCGCGCACCTGGCCCTCGATCACCCGTCCGTCGGTCTCGACGCGCATGTGGTCGACGGCCGCCTTGTCCGGGAGCGGGAACAGGTAGATGCCCTCGCGCCAGACCGGCGTCGGGTTGACGAAGCGCTGCGTGACCGTCGTGCGCGCGACGATGCCCGCGACGTCGATCCTCACGTCGGTCGCGACGAGCGGCGCGGCGACCGCGGGCGCGTCGCCGGCGGCCGAGAGCCTGAGCGCGCCGCCGTGCGCATCGGGGGTGGCGATGCCCGCGGACCTCGCGGCCAGCGGCGCCGCCTCGGCCTGCGCGGCGACGATGAACACGGCGAGGGCGAGCACGAGGCTCACGAACACGCCGGCGGCGAGGCCCTCGAGCGCGAGCCTGGCCAAACCGCGCCAGCCTTTCGGAGGCAGGAGCGGGGCGGGGGATGGTGCGATGGTCGTCATCGGGTCGCTCGGGGGATCCGCGTGCCGCAGGCGCTTCCGGGGAGGGAAAGCACCGGTGCATGCGCGGATCCCCGAGCCTCCTTCTTCTTCGTTGATGGCGGCGGTGATCTCTCCCGCTTGCGGCGCCCCGCCGGACCGGCCACCGCACGATGGACATTGGGCCTGCGGAAGCGGGAGCGGCGCCGCAGGGAATCGGGCGATCCGGCGAGCAATTCTGGAAATCCGATGACGCGCAGGGAGCGGTCGAAAGCGCTGCGGTATAGTCGCCGCCTCATGAGCCGCCGCATCGCCATCGTCGAGGACGAGCCCGCGATCCGCGAGAACTACGCGGACGCGCTGCGCCGTCAGGGCTACGAGGTCGCGGCGCATGCGACGCGCGACGCCGCGCTCGCTTCGTTCCGGACGCGCCTGCCCGACCTCGCGGTCGTCGACCTGGGACTCGGCGACGATCCCGACGCGGGATTCACGCTGTGCCGCGAGCTGCGCGCGCTGTCGCCGACGGTCCCGATCCTCATCCTGTCGGCGCGCGATTCGGACGTCGACATCGTGTCCGGCCTGCGCGTGGGCGCCGACGACTACCTGACGAAGGACGCGAGCCTGACGCACCTGGCCGCGCGCATCGCGGCGCTGTTCCGGCGCGCCGATCTCTCGTCGTCGCCTGCATCGGCCGAGGACGTCGTCGTGCGCGGCCCGCTCGCGCTCGACGTGAAGCGCATGACGGCGCGCTGGCGCGACCGTCCGGTGGACCTCACGCTGACCGAGTTCTGGATGGTCCACGCGCTCGCGCGCCATCCGGGGCACGTGAAAGACCGCGACGCGCTGATGCGGGAGGCGAACACCGTCGTCGACGACGGCACGATCACCTCGCACGTCAAGCGCATCCGCCGCAAGTTCCAGGCCGTCGACCCCGCGTTCGACTGCATCGCGACCGTCTACGGGATGGGGTATCGGTGGGCTTTGGGGTCAGAGCCGTAACAATTCGCCGAGGAGATCTGACGCAGGTGCGTTGCCGAATAGCCGGCGAATTGTTACGGCTCTGACCCCAAAGAACCCAATGGCCCGCCTCGGCATCCGCGCCCAGCTGCTGCTGGTGTTGACCGTGTTCCTCGCGCTGCCCTGGCTCGGCGTCGAGTACGCGCGCGAGCTGGATCGGCTCCTGCGCGATGCTCAGGACCG
>CALDKM010000341.1:0-4719 GCA_937898875.1 uncultured Pseudomonadota bacterium
GCTACACCGGCCAGTCGCCCGAGCGGCTCAAGCTCCACATGAAGCACATGAACACGTTCGACGTGAAGTCGCTGCGGGCGAAGGGCGGGCCCTGCGACGGCGACTACTTCGGCCTGCCGTGGCCCTGCTACGGCACGCCCGAGATCAAGCATCCGGGATCGCCGAACCTGTACATGACCTCGCGCCACATGATGGACGGCGGCGGCTGCTTCCGCGCGAACTTCGGCGTGGAGCGCGGCGGCGAGAGCCTTCTGGCCGAGGACGGCAGCTTCCCGGCGGGCGGCGACCTCACGTCGGGCTACCCCGAGTTCGATCACGTGCTGATGAAGAAGCTGGGCTGGTGGGACGAGCTCACCGAGGCCGAGAAGAAGGCGGCCGAGGGAAAGAACTGGAAGACCGACCTTTCCGGCGGCATCCAGCGCGTCTCGATGAAGCACGGCGCGCACCCGTTCGGCAACGCGAAGGCGCGTGCGATCGTCTGGAACTTCCCCGACGGCATCCCGCAGCACCGCGAGCCGCTGTACTCGCCGCGCCCCGACCTCGTCGCCAAGTACCCGACGCACGACGACAAGAAGGCGTTCTGGCGCCTGCCGACGCTGTTCAAGAGCGTCCAGGAGAAGAACAAGGACATCTCGAAGGAATACCCGATCGTTCTCACGTCCGGGCGGCTGGTCGAGTACGAAGGCGGAGGCGAGGAGACGCGATCCAACCCGTGGCTCGCCGAGCTCCAGCAGGATAACTTCGTCGAGATCAATCCGAAGGACGCGAACGACCGCGGCATCCGCGACGGCGAGTACGTGTGGGTGAAGACGCCCACCGGCGCGCAGCTCAAGGTCAAGGCGCTCGTCACCGAGCGCGTGGGCGCCGGGACGTCGTTCATCCCGTTCCACTTCTCCGGATGGTGGCAGGGCAAGGACATGCTCGAGTACTACCCGGAAGGCGCGCACCCGGTGGTCCGCGGCGAGGCCGTGAACACCGCGACGACCTACGGCTACGACGCGGTGACGATGATGCAGGAGACCAAGACCACGCTCTGCCAGGTGGCCAAGGCCTGACGCGGCGCTTCGACGAGGAGACCCAACGATGGCACGGATGAAATTCCTCTGCGACGCCGAGCGTTGCATCGAGTGCAACGGCTGCGTGACGGCGTGCAAGCAGGAGCACGACATTCCCTGGGGCGTGAACCGTCGACGCGTCGTGACGATCAACGACGGCGTGCCCGGCGAGCGCTCGATCTCGGTCGCCTGCATGCACTGCTCGGACGCGCCCTGCATGGCGGTCTGCCCGGTCGACTGCTTCTACAAGACCGAGGAAGGCGTGGTCCTGCACGACAAGGACCTGTGCATCGGCTGCGGCTACTGCTTCTACGCGTGCCCGTTCGGCGCGCCGCAGTTCCCGCAGACCGGCGCGTTCGGGATCCGCGGCAAGATGGACAAGTGCACGTTCTGCGCGGGCGGGCCGGAAGCGAACAACTCGGAGGAGGAGTTCCGCAAGTACGGCCGCAACCGCCTCGCCGAGGGCAAGCTGCCGGCATGCGCCGAGATGTGCTCGACCAAGGCGCTGCTCGGCGGCGACGGCGACGTTCTCGCCGACATCTACCGCCAGCGCGTCACGGTGCGCGGGCGCGGCGGCGACGTGTGGGGCTGGGCCACTGCGTACGGCCAGCCGGGACAGGCGCCCGCACAGGCGCCCGCGAAGGGAGGCAAGTCGTGATCCGCCGCATGGGGGTGATCGGGCTGGCCGTCGCGGCGTTCGCGCTCGCGGGGTGCGGCGAGCGTCCGCAGGTGATCCAGTACAAGCAGGGCACCTACCAGGGCAAGCCCGACCAGAAGCCGTACGCGGGCGCGCCGTTCGACGGCAACCAGCAGAAGTGGGACAACGACCTGCGCCAGCGCAACCAGGCACAGAACGAGTACAAGCGGATCGGCAGCTAGGAGACGCCCATGCGACGCATCATCACGCGCGCGGGCGCAGCGCTGCTCGCTTCGGTCTGGCTGGCGGCCGCAGCGCAGTCGCCCGCGGTCAATCCGCAGGAGGCCGACCTCGCGAAGGCGCAGGCCGCGCAGCAGCAGAGCCAGCCGCTCAACAACCAGCCGGTCTGGAAGGAAGTCCGCTCCGGCATGCAGCAGTACACGAGCCTCCCGGGGCGCGAGACCGGCGTGCTCATCCAGCCGGAAGGCCAGACGTGGCGCGCGCTGCGCAACGGCCAGGTGTCGGTCTACGGCGGCTGGCTGCTCCTCGCCGCGGTGCTCGTGGTCGCCGGCTTCTACTGGTATCGGGGCACGATCCCGGTCCGGGGCACGCTGACCGGAAGGAAGATCCGTCGCTTCACGACGGCGCAGCGCGTCATCCACTGGGCCGTGGCGGTCACGTTCGTGATACTCGCCTTCTCGGGGCTCGTGATCCTGTTCGGCAAGAACATCCTGCTGCCGCTCATCGGCTACACGTTGTTCTCGTGGCTCGCCGTCCTGTCGAAGAATCTGCACAACTTCGTGGGACCGGTGTTCCTCGTCTGCTCGATCCTGATGTTCGTCATGTACGTCCGCGACAACCTGCCGCAGAAGGGCGACCTCCACTGGCTCATGAAGGGGGGCGGCATGATCTCGCGCGAGCACGTCCCGTCGCACAAGTTCAACGCGGGCGAGAAGGCCTGGTTCTGGATCGGCATTGGCGTCCTGGGCCTGGTCGTCGGGGTCAGCGGTCTCGTCCTCAACTTCCCGAATTTCGACCAGACGCGCGCGACGATGCAGATCGCGAACATCGTCCACCTGATCGGCGCGGTCGTGTTCATCTCGATGTCCTTCGGGCACATCTACCTGGGAACGATCGGCATGGGCGGCGCGTACGAAGCGATGACGACCGGCTACGTCGACGAGGCGTGGGCGAAGGAGCACCACGAGTACTGGTACAACGACATCAAGGCCGGGAGGATCCCGGCCGGCGACGAGGCGGGGCCGCCGATGCAGCACCGGCCCGCCTGAGCGCAAGTCGGGCACGAGGAGGAGGGGAACGATGACGACGACGATCCGCGGGCTCATGGGCGCGGCGCTGGTGCTGGCGTGCTTCGGCGCGGCGGTGGCGAAGCTGCCGCCGGCGCCGCCGCTCACCGACGCGCAGAAGGCCGCCGCCGAGGAAAAGAAGGCCAAGGATGCCGCCACTGCCGAGGCCGGCAAGGTGGCGCAGGCCCGCGCAGAGGATCGCATCGCCGCCCGCTACTTCGCCGAGATGAAGGCGAAGGGCAAGGCGGCCACGCCGGCGCAGATGCCGCCGGCGACCCCGGCGGCCCCCGCTGCAAAGGCGGGGGCGGCACCGGCCAAGGCGGCCGCGCCGGCGAAGAAATAGCGGAGCACGAACTCCGGCAAGGGGGACGGGGCGCGCGGCGCCCCGTTTTTGTGTTTTTTTTTTCTGCGATGCTTGCCCGAAAGTCCGAAAACGCGCGTCAATCTTGCGTGAAATCGACGCATCGCGCACGATCTTTGCTCCGACGGGCGACCGGTTCGAGGCACGATGCTGGTCCCGAAACCGAGCACACGTCCCCGATGAACCTGACCGAATCGCTGCTCCACGCCCTGAAGGCACACGGCGCCCGCCGCATCTTCGGCATCCCCGGCGACTTCGCGTTGCCGTACTTCCGCGTCATCGAGGAGTCCGGCATCCTGCCGCTGCACACGCTCTCCCACGAGCCAGCGGTCGGATTCGCGGCCGATGCGGCCGCCCGCGTGCAGGGGGGCCTGGGCGTCGCCGCCGTGACGTACGGCGCCGGCGCTCTCAACATGGTCAACGCGGTCGCGGCAGCCTACGCCGAGAAGTCGCCGGTCGTCGTGCTCTCGGGCGGGCCGGGCAAGGGGGAGTCGCGCTCGGGCCTCCTGCTGCACCACCAGGCGAAGTCGCTCGACTCGCAGTACCGGATCTTCGAGGAGATCACCTGCGACCGCACGCGCCTCGACGATGCCGCGAAGGCGCCCGCCGAGATCGCGCGTGTGCTGGCGAGCGCGTTGCGGCAGTCGCAGCCCGTCTACATCGAGCTGCCGCGGGACATGGTGCGCGTGTCGTGCGGGCCGGTCGTCGCGGAGGCGCCCTCGCCGGTCGACGAGGACGCGCTCGCCGCGTGCGTCGACGAGCTGCTCGCGCGGCTGGCGAGCGCGAAGTCGCCGGTTCTGATGGCCGGCATCGAGGTGCGGCGGTTCGGACTCGAGGATCGCGTCGCGGAATTGTCGCGGCGGCTGGGCCTGCCGGTCGTGACGAGCTTCATGGGGCGCGGACTGCTCGCGGACGCGGATGCGCCGCTCGTCGGCACCTACATGGGCGTCGCAGGCGAGCCGGAGCTCTCGCGGCTCGTCGAGTCGTCGGACGGGCTCCTGCTGCTGGGCGAGATCGTCTGCGACACGAACTTCGCCGTGTCCGAGCGCAAGATCGACCTGCGCCGCACGATCCGCGCGCTCGACGGGCAGGTGACGATGGGCTACCACGTCTACCCGGACATCCCGCTCGCCGCGCTGGTCGACCGACTGCTCGCGCGAGTTCCCGCGACCCGTCGCCACTTCGACGTTCGCCGCGCCGAGTTCCCGCGCGGCATGCCCGCCGACGACGCGACGATCGCGCCCAGCGACATCGCGACGGCGATCAACGACCTGATGGCGGCGCACGGCAAGATGCCGATCGCGTCCGACATCGGCGACTGCCTGTTCACCGCGATGGACATCGAGCACACGGCGCTGG
>CALDKM010000342.1:0-10951 GCA_937898875.1 uncultured Pseudomonadota bacterium
GACGAGCAAGCGGACCCGCGCAGGGGTGGCGGCCTGTGCGCAGCCGACGTGGGCCTCGACCGGATCGATCGCGCCGCCCACGAAAGTGAGCGTGGCGGGGACGCCGGGCGGCAGGCTGCGCCACGCCGCGAGCGCCGTGCGCGGGTCCTTCTCCTCGCGCAGGTGCGCCACGCAGATCGCGTTCAGGCGCGACGCCGCCTTGTGCGGCCACGGAGCGAGCGGACGGGCCGACTGAAGCACGACCGCGGCCCTGGCCCGACGCACCGCGGGCAGGTGGTGCGTCGCGTCGTCCTGCAGGACGACGAGCCGGTCGGCGTCCGCCACCGACGCGAGCGCGTCCGGATCGCCCGTCGGCAGGTCGCGGTAGAGGTCGGTACCGGTCAGGGCCACGACGAGCGCCCGGTCCGGGTGCGCGCGTTTCCATGCCGCGATCGCAGCGCGACTGCGGCGCGCGTGCAGCGCGACCATGACGCTCGCGTGGTCGCGCGCGCCTCCGGTCACCGGCGCGTCGGCGGACTGGAGGATCACGCGGTAGCGGGGAGCGAGCAGCCGTGCCCAGCGCGCCGCTGTGCGCCAGTTGCCGTTGTTGGCGCTCGCGACGTAGGGGGTGACGAGGAGCAGCGTGGGCCGCATCGACCGGATCGGCGCACGGAATGCGCCGCGACAGCGAACCATGCCGGTGGCGACGGCCCGCGAGACCGATTGTACCCGTGGTGCCGGTCTCGACCCGACGCCACTGCGGGAATCGCCTCGTCCGGGGCGCGTGTTTGCGGTGCAACAACGTCGCCCGACATTCGCACGTCGTGCCGAAGGCGCGGCGACCGATTCCCGTCGAGGCGCGAACGGCGTAGCATGCCGCCAGCACTTGCGACGCCAGGAACGGGCCCGGCGGCGGATCCGCCCGGGCGGAAACGGTGGCCCGCGTGCACGACTCGTCGCGCCGCGGGCCAGGTCGAGGAGCGAGCTTGAAGCCGACGGACATCGCGCAACCGGACTACTTCCACAAGGTCGTCGACTGCCAATGGGCGTGCCCGGCGCATACGCCCGTCCCCGAGTACATCAGGCTGATCGCGCAGGGGCGCTACGACGACGCCTACCTGATCAACTGGAAGTCGAACGTCTTCCCCGGCATCCTCGGGCGCACCTGCGACCGGCCCTGCGAGCCGGCCTGCCGGCGCGTGCGCGTCGAGGAAGGCTCTCCCGAGCACCGCAAGGCGCACGCGAAGCCGGAGGCGGTGGCGATCTGCCGCCTGAAGCGCGCCGCCGCCGACTACAAGGGCGACATCCGTCCGCACCTGCCGAAGCCGGCAGCGCAGGGCAACGGCAAGCGCGTCGCGCTCGTCGGCGCGGGACCCGCGTCGCTCACCGTCGCGCGCGATCTCGCGACGCACGGCTACCGGTGCGTGGTGTTCGACGCCGATCCGAAGGCCGGCGGCATGATGCGCACGCAGATCCCGAAGTTCCGTCTGCCCGACCGCGTGATCGACGAGGAGTGCGGCTACGTGCTCGACCTCGGCGTCGAGCTTCGTTCCGGCACGCGCGTGGACTCCATGGCCGCGCTGCTCGCCGAAGGTTACGACGCGGTATTCGTCGGGAGCGGCGCGCCGCGCGGGCGCGACCTCGACGTTCCGGGCCGTCGCGAAGCCGCGAAGCGCATCCACGTCGGCATCGACTGGCTCTCGTCGGTCTCGTTCGGCCACACGACGTCGATCGGCAAGCGCGTCGTCGTGCTCGGCGGCGGCAACACCGCGATGGATTGCTGCCGCAGTGCGCGGCGGCTCGGCGGCGAGGAGGTCAGCGTCGTCGTGCGCTCGGGCTTCGACGAGATGAAGGCGTCCCCGTGGGAGAAAGAGGACGCGATGCACGAGGGGATCCCGATTCACAACTTCCTCGTGCCGAAGGCGTTCCTGCACGAGCACGGCAGACTCTGCGGCATCACGTTCGACAAGGTCGAGGCGCGCTACGACGCGAAGGGCCGGCGCGAGCTCGTGCCAACCGGCGAGCCCGCGGTGCAGTTCGACTGCGACGACGTGCTCGTCGCCGTCGGCCAGGAGAACGCGTTTCCCTGGATCGAACGCGGGCTCGGCATCGAGTTCGACAGGCACGGCATGCCGATCGTCGACAAGGTGACGATGGCGTCGACGCGCCCCGGCGTGTTCTTCGGCGGCGACGCGGCGTTCGGTCCGAAGAACATCATCTGGGCGGTCGCGCACGGCCACGACGCGGCGATCTCGATCGACAGGCACTGCCGGGGCGAGGACGACGGCAGGCGCCCGCCGCCGACGTTCCTGCTCGTGTCGCAGAAGATGGGCATCCACGAGTGGAGCTACGACAACGCGATCACGAGCGACAAGCGAAACCGCGTCCCGCTCAAGGACACGGTGATCGCGCTGAAGGACATCCGGCAGGAGGTCGAGCTCGGCTTCGACGCGAGGCTCGCGTTCGCCGAGGCGCAGCGCTGCCTCAATTGCGACGTCCAGACCGTGTTCGCCGACCGGCTGTGCATCGAGTGCGACGCGTGCGTCGACATCTGCCCGATGGACTGCATCACGTTCACCGCGAACGGCGACGAGGCGGACCTGCGGACGCGCCTGCGCGCGCCGGCGGTCGACGCGTCGCAGGATCTCTACGTGTCGGGGACGCTCAAGAGCGCGCGAGTGATGGTCAAGGACGAGGACGTGTGCCTGCACTGCGGACTCTGCGCGGAACGCTGCCCGACCGGCGCGTGGGACATGAAGAAGGCCTTCGTCCAGATGACCCATTGCGGCGACGTTCCGAAGGTCCACCTGCCGAAGCTCCCGGCCGCGTCCGCGGTCGCCGAGGCCGCGGAGTAGACCGATGCGGCCGATCGAGCGCATCAACGACTTCGTCGTCAAGTTCGCCAACGTGAACGGCTCCGGCTCCGCGTCGGCGAACGGGCTGTTCGCCAGGGCGGTGCTGCGGATGGGCGTGCCGGTCGCGGCGCGCAACATCTTCCCGTCGAACATCCAGGGGATGCCGACCTGGTACGAGGTTCGCATCGTCGAGGCGGGCTGGCGCGGCCGGCGCGGCGGCGTCGACCTGATGGTCGCGATGAACCCCGAGACCTGGACGGCGGACGTCGCCGAAATCGAGCCCGGCGGCTGCCTGCTCTACGACGCGACCAAGCCGATCACGAAGGAGCGCGTGCGCGCCGACGTCACGGCGATCGGCGTCCCGCTCACGGCGCTCTGCCACGAGGCGTTCACCGATGCGCGCCAGCGACAGCTGTTCAAGAACATCGCCTATCTCGGGAGCCTCGCGTCGCTGCTGTCGATCGACCCGGGGGTCGTCGAGACGATGCTCGTCGAGCAGTACAAGGGCAAGGCTCCGCTGCTCGAGGCCAACCGCCAGGCGTTCCGGCTGGGCTACGACTGGACGCGCGAGCACGTGGAGCCGCTGGGGCTGAAGGTCGAGCGGCGCGACTGCGTCGGGGACCGGATCTTCGTCGACGGCAACAGCGCGGCCGGGCTGGGCGCCGTCTACGGCGGCGCGACCGTGTGCGCGTGGTACCCGATCACGCCGTCGACGTCGGTCGCCGAGGCGTTCATGCGCTACTGCCGAAAGTTCCGCGTGGACAAGGAGACCGGCAGGCACCGATACGCGATCGTGCAGGCCGAGGACGAGCTCGCGTCGATCGGCATGGTCGTCGGCGCGGGCTGGAACGGCGCACGCGCATTCACCGCGACGTCGGGGCCGGGCATCTCGCTGATGCAGGAGTTCATCGGGCTCGCGTACTTCGCCGAGATCCCGGCCGTGCTGTTCGACGTCCAGCGCGGCAGCCCCTCGACCGGGATGCCGACGAAGACCCAGCAGGCCGACCTGCTGTGCGCGGCCTACGCCTCGCACGGCGACACCAGGCATCCGCTGCTGTTCCCCGAGGATCCGACCGAGTGCTTCGAGATGGGCGCGCAGGCGTTCGACCTCGCGGACCGGCTGCAGACGCCGGTGTTCGTGATGCTCGAGCTCGACACCGGCATGCAGGACTGGCTCACCGAGCCGTTCCGCTGGGACGACGCGCGCGCGCTCGACCGCGGCAAGGTGATGAGCGCCGAGGAGCTCGAGGCGGGACGCGACTTCGGGCGCTACCTAGACGTCGACGGCGACGGCATTCCGTTCCGGACGCTCCCCGGCACGCACCCGCGCCGCGGCGCGTACTTCACGCGCGGCACGTCGAAGGACCGCTACGCGCGCTACACCGAGGACGGAGCGGCCTACGTCGACAACATGCAGCGCCTGCTGCGCAAGTTCGAGTCGGCCAAGGCCCTCGTGCCCGGGCCGGTGATCGAGCGCGCCGCGAAGCCGACGCCCGCGGCCGTCGTCTGGATCGGCTCGACGGGGGCCCCGATGGCGGAATCGCTGTCGGTGCTGGAGGAGCAGGGCATCCATCTCGACCGGATGCGCATCCGCGCGTTCCCGTTCGCCGACGCGATCGCCGAGTTCATCGCCGCGCACGACCACGTGTTCGTCGTCGAGCAGAACCGGGACGCCCAACTGCGGATGATGCTCGTCAACGAGTGCGGGATCGCGCCGGACAAGCTGATCCCGGTCCTGCACTACGACGGCAACCCGATGACCGCACGGTACATCACCGGCGAGATCGGCGAGAAGGCACGCGCGCTCGGCCTCGTGCGCGGACGACCTGCGATCGCCGCGGATTGAAGCCTTTCGACGACTCCCGTCCCCCGACTCCCGCCCTCCGATGACCTACCTCGCCAAGCCGAAGATCCACCACCCGTCGCTGCCGACGAACGCGCTCGGGTTCACGCGGCGCGACTACGAGGGCCCGGTGTCGACGCTTTGCGCCGGCTGCGGCCACGACTCGATCTCGGCCGCGATCATCCAGGCGTTCTTCGACCTGGCGGTTCCGCCGCATCGCGTCGCGAAGCTCTCGGGCATCGGCTGCTCGTCGAAGACGCCGACGTACTTCCTCGGCCAGTCGCACGGCTTCAACACGGTGCACGGGCGGATGCCCTCGGTGCTGACGGGCGCGAACCTCGCCAACCGCGAGCTCCTCTACCTCGGCGTGTCGGGCGACGGCGACTCGGCGTCGATCGGGCTCGGCCAGTTCGCCCACCTGATGCGGCGCAACGTCGACATGACCTACATCGTCGAGAACAACGGCGTCTACGGCCTCACGAAGGGTCAGTTCTCGGCGACCGCCGACAAGGGCAGCCGCAGCAAGCGCGGCGCGGCGAACGACGACGAGCCGATCGACCTCGTGATGATGGCGCTCACGCTCGGCGCCAGCTACGTGGCGCGCGGCTTCTCGGGCGACAAGGAGCAGCTCGTCCCGCTGATCGAGGCCGCGATCCGGCACAAGGGCGCGGCGCTGATCGACGTCGTGTCGCCCTGCGTCGCGTTCAACAACCACCCGGGCTCGACCAAGAGCTACGACTACGTCCGCGAGCACAACGACACGGTGAACCGCCTCGACTTCATGCCGGAGCGCGCGCCGATCGTCGCGTCGCAGACGCCGGGCGAGACGCGGGACATCGTGATGCACGACGGCGGGGTGCTTCGACTCAAGCGCCTCGACGCCGCGTACGACCCGACCGACAAGGTCGGGGCGATGGCGTACCTCGAGTCGCACCGCGCGCGCGGGATCGTCGTGACCGGCCTCCTGTACGTGGCCGAGAACGCGAGCGACATGCACGACGCGCTGCAGACCGTCGACATGCCTCTCAACCGGCTGCCCGACGCGGAGCTCGTGCCCGGTGCCGCCGCGCTCGAAGGCGTGAACTCGTCGCTGCGCTGACGGGGGCTCGCGCCGTCAGCCCGGTCCGGCGACGAGCAGGAATGCCGGTATCGGCTTGTCGTAGCCTTTCAGCGTGAGCGGCTCGACGGGCTCGAGCGCGAACGCGCCGTCGAGTCCCGCGCGCGCGCGCCGGTCGATCAGGATCTGCCCGCCGGCCGCCTCGGCGCACAGCCGGGCAGCGAGGTTCACGACGCTGCCGATCGCCGTGTAGTCCCAACGCCCCTCGTAGCCCATCGCGCCGAGCGTCGCGTACCCGCGGGCGATTCCGATGCCCAGGCGCAGGTCGTGGCCGAGCGCGCGCCAGCGCTCCGAGAGCGGCGCGAACCGCGCCTGCATCGCCAGTGCCATGCGGGCCGCGCGCGGGCAGGCGTCGGGAACCTCGATGGGGTCGTTGAAGAAGATCAGCATGCCGTCGCCGGTGAAGTGCGGCACGGTGCCCTCGTGCGCGGCGACCAGCGGCCCCATCGCGGCGTTGAACTCGGAGATCACCGCCATCACTTCTTCGGGCTCGGCCGAATCGGTGAAGGCGGTGAATCCGCGCATGTCGATGAACACGCAGCAGACCTCGCGACGGTGAGGGGCCAGAAGCGACGCCTCGCCCGTCGACACGATCGCATCGGCCACGGGCGCCGAAAAGAACTGCCGCAGCCGGGCGAGCTTCGCGATCTCGGCGACCGCCGACTGCACGCGGGCCTCGAGCGTCGCGTTCCACGTCCGCAGCTCGTCGGCCTGGCGCCGCACCTCGTCCTGCAGCGCCTTGATGCGCAGGAGCGAGCGCACGCGCGCCAGCAGCTCGGCCTGGTGGATCGGCTTCGACAGGAAGTCGTCCGCGCCGGCCTCGATCCCCTTGACGCGCTCCTCGTGCGGGTCGAGCGAGGTGACCAGCACCACCGGCAGCAGCGCGGTCGCGGGGTCGGCGCGGATGCGCCGGCACACGTCGTAGCCCGACAGGCCGGGCATCATCACGTCGAGCAGCACGATGTCCGGGCGCTCGGCGGGGAGCTTCGCGAGCGCCTCCTCGCCGTTCGCGGCGGTGATGGCGACGAAGCCCTTCGCGCCGAGGATGTCGGCGAGGAGCTTCACGTTCTGCGGCGTGTCGTCGACGACGAGCACGCGCGCGGGTTTCGCGGCGGTCTCCGGGGAGGGGACGTCGGTCGAGGCGGCCATCGTCACGTCCCCCGGCCGGCCATCGCGCCCGCCACCGCTTCGAGGAACTCCTTGAGGTTGAGCGGCTTGCCGACGTAGCCGTCGAATCCAGCGTCGGTGATGTTGCGGCGGTCGGACACCATGACCGAGGCGGTCACCGCGATGACGGGGATCGCGGCGGTCGCAGGATCCGCGCGGAGCTGCCTCAGCGCCTCGATGCCGCTGATGCCGGGCAGCTGGATGTCCATCAGCACGAGTGCGGGCAGGCGCTCCTTCGCAAGACGGACGCCGTCCTCGCCGGTGGTCGCCTCGAGCGTTTTGTAGCCCTTCACCTGGAGCACGTCGCGCACGAGCTTCATGTTCTTCTCGTTGTCCTCGACGATCAGGATCTCGCTCATGCCGCAACCTCCCCTTCGCCCTGCGGGTACGGGATCGTGAACGCGAACGTCGAGCCCTTGCCGGGCTCGCTCTCGAGCCGGATCCTGCCGCCGTGCAGCTCGACGAAGCGCTTCGTGAGCGCGAGGCCGAGTCCCGTGCCTTCCTGCTTGTTCGTGTAGTGACGCCCCACCTGCCGGAACTCCTCGAACACCGCCTGCTGGTCCTCCTTCGCGATGCCGATGCCGGTATCGCGCACGGCGACCTCGAGGGCGTCTCCCGCGCGTCGCGCGAGGACGTCGACGCGGCCGCCGTCGGGCGTGAACTTGACCGCGTTGGTGAGGAGGTTCAGCAGGATCTGCTTGAACTTGCGCTCGTCGGCCACGATCTCGGCGACGTCGGGCGCGACTTCGACGCCCAGCGCGATGCCGTGCCGCTGCGCGCGCTCGCGCACCAGCGTCATCGCGTTGCCGATCGCGGTAGGCGCGTCGAACCTCGCCGGCTCGAGCTCCATGCGGCCCGCCTCGACCTTGGACAGGTCGAGGATGTCGTTGATGAGCGAGAGCAGGTGCCTGCCGGACGAGTGGATGTCCTTCAGGTAGTCGTCCTGCTTCTCGTTGAGCTCGCCGAACATGCGCTCCAGCAGCACTTCGGAGAAGCCGATGATGGCATTGAGCGGCGTTCGAAGCTCGTGCGACATGTTGGCGAGGAAATCGCTCTTGTGCTGGCTCGCGATCTCGAGCTCGCGGCTCTTCTGCTGGATCTCGCGGAACAGGCGCGCGTTCTGGATCGCGATCGCCGCCTGATCGGAGAAGGTCCTGAGTAGGGCGATTTCCTTGTCCGAGAAACGTCCCGGGTTCTCCCGGGCCACGACGATCGAACCGATGCCCTTGCCTTCCCACGTCATCGGGGCGGCCATCGTCGCCCTGACGCCCATGGCCCGCCAGCCGTCGCGCGCCCGCGGCGGCGCGTCCGGCTCGTTCTCGATGTCGGCGACGTGAAGCACCCGGTCGTGGAGAACCACCCATCCCGTCGCGGAGGACTCGTCGACCGGGAACGGATAGATCTCCTCCAGCCTCTCGCGCCCCGGACCGTGGTAGGCCGCGAGGTGAACCAGCCCGTCCTCGCCGATCAGGTTGATCACGGCCATCCTTCCCTCGAAGAGGCGCTCGCACCTCGTGAGGATCTTCTCGAACACGGGCGCCGTGTCGGCGATCGAGCTGGAGATCGCGGCGAGGACCTCGCCCGAGGCCTTCTGCTGCTCGAGCGCCTCGCGAGTCTCGTTGAACAGCCGCGAGTTCTGCAGCGCGATGACCGCCTGCTCGGTGAAGGTCTTCAGCAGCGCGAGCTGCTTCGGGGCGAAATCCCCCTTGAAGTCGCGGCCGATCCAGAGTGCGCCGATCGCGCGATCACCGAGAATCATCGGCGCGACCAGGAAGGAGCGGTCGCCCATCGATGCGCTCCCGCTGCGCAGGACGGCCGGAACGTCGGGGGCATCGAGGTCCGGGAACGCAAACATCTTCCGGTCGAGGATCGCGACGCCGGCGGCCACGTCGCGCCCGAGCGGGCGCGGGAAGAGTTGCTTCAGGACCTCGTACCCCGGCCCGACGTGGGCATCGATGTCGACGGTCCCGTCGTCGTGCACGAGCGTGATGCCGGCATTGCGCGCCGAGAAGAGCCGCTGGCAGTTGCCCAGGATCACGTCGAACACCGGGCCCACGTCCGAGATCGAGCTCGAGATCGCGGAGAGCACCTCGCCCGAGGCCTTCTGCTGCTCGAGCGCCTCCCGCGTGTCGTTGAACATCCGTGCGTTCTGGATCGCGATCACCGCCTGCTCGGCGAAGGTCCTCAGCAACGCGAGCTGCTTGTCCGAGAACGCTCCCTTGAACGGGCGACCGACCCAGAGCGTTCCGATCGCGCGACCTTCGGAGAGCATCGGCGCGAACACCATCGAGAGCGTGCCCAGCGTGCGGCACCCGTCCCGCGACGTCGCCGGCATCTCTCCGGACTCGACGTCGGGATACGCGACGATCCTGCGGTCCAGGATCGCGATGCCCGACGCCGTGCTGCGATCGACGCGCACCGGGAATATCCTCTTGAGGTCCTCGTAGTTGTCGCCGACGTTCGTCGAGACGTCGAGCATGCCGTCCTCGCGGATGAGCGTGACGCCCACGGTGTGGCCGGCGAAGAGCCGCTGGCAGCTCGAGAGGATGACGTCGAACACCGGCTTCGTGTCGGCGATCGAGCTGGAGATCGCCGAGAGCACCTCGCCCGAGGCGCGCTGCTGGTCGAGCGCCTCCTTCGTCTCGTTGAACAGCCGCACGTTGTCGATGGCGATGGCCGCCTGCCGCGCGAAGGTCTCGAGCAGCGCGACCTGGTCGGGCGTGAACGCGCGGGGCTCGCGCCGCCAGGCGTACAGCACGCCGTACACGCCGCTCTCGCGCGTCAGCGGGATCGCCAGCACCGCACGAAACCCGTATCGGCGCTGGTTGGCCGCCGCGTCGGGGTACTCGGTCGCGATCAGCGGGACGACGTCGGCATGGTGGATCGTCCGGCGTTCCCGCGCTGCGCGGCCGGTGATGAACGAGCCACGCAGCGGGAACGGGCCCAGCATCGTCACCGGGGTCTCGTAGTCGGGGTGCACGGCGTCGGGCTCGGCGTGGGTGGCGGCGATTCGCAGGGCATCGCCGTCGAGGAGCACGATCTGCGTGAACGTGGCGCCGGTGAGGTGCGCGGCGCGCTCGGCGACCGCCTCCAGCACCGGCTGCACGTCGGTCGGCGAGGCGGAGGTGACCCGGAGGATCTCGCTGATCGCGGTCTGCTGCTCGAGCGCCTCCTTCGTCTGGTTGAAGAGGCGAACGTTCTCGATCGCGATCGCCGCCTGGTCGGCGAAGGTCCTGACCAGATCGACCTTCTCGGCGGCGAACGCCCGGGCCTCCATCCGCCACAGCTGGATCGCGCCGATGGCGCGTTCCTCGCGCATGAGAGGCACCGCGAGCGCGGTGTGGTGGCCGACGCGCCGCTGCAGCTCGCGGCCGACCGGGTACTCCGATTCGGGGGCCAGCGCCAGGTCCTCGATCTGCATCGCGACCCCGTCGATCACCGCGCGTCCCGCGACGGAGCCGCGAGTGAGCGGCATCGTCTCGCCCGGGTCCAGCGTCCTCGTGCCGCCGAACGAGGCGGCGCAGCGCAGCACGTTGCCGTCCACCAGGACGATCGTCGCCTGCGCCGCGTCGCAGAGCGTCAGCGCACGCTCGGCCACGGCCTGCAGCATCGGAGAGACGTCGCCGGGCGTGCCGGAGATCACGCGCAGGATCTCGCTGATCGCGGTCTGCTGCTCGAGCGCTTCCCGCGTCCGGTTGAACAGGCGGACGTTGTCGATCGCGATCGCCGCCTGCCGCGCGAACGTCTCGAGCAGCGCGACCTGGTCGGGCGAGAAGTGGCCGGGCACCGGCCGCCAGACGAACAGCGCCCCGTAGGCGGTCTTCTCGCGCATCAGCGGCACCGAGAGCACCGCGCGGAAGCCGAACTTCAGGACGTTCTCGCGGGCGGCGGCGAACTCGGTGTCCACCAGCGGGACGATGTCCGCAAAGTGCACCGTCCGGCCGTCCACGACGGTCCGGCCGTTGATCATACCGCGGTCGAGCGCGACCG
>CALDKM010000343.1:0-8801 GCA_937898875.1 uncultured Pseudomonadota bacterium
CGGCGTATTCGTCGGCGTATTCGTCGGCGTATTCGTCGGCGTATTCGTCGGCGTATTCGTCGGCGTACTCGTCGGCGTCGCGGTCGGCGTGTTCGTCGGCGTCGCGGTCGGCGTGGCCGTAGGCGTGTTCGTCGGCGTCGCGGTCGGCGTGGCCGTAGGCGTGTTCGTCGGCGTCGCGGTCGGCGTCGTTATGCCCGTCCCCTGCAACGTGAACGTCTCGACCTCGCTGCCGCTGCGCGTAATCGTGAACGTGCAGGAATCGGCGCCAAGGTTCGTCGGGTCGTACGTCACGTTGACGGTGAGCGTTTGCCCGTTCGACAGGTTCTGGGGCAGCGAAACGGCCGCAACTGCCGTGAACTCGGCGCATCCGGCACCGGCGACG
The DNA here is from genome assembly GCA_937898875.1 of uncultured Pseudomonadota bacterium. Lineage (GTDB taxonomy): Bacteria > Pseudomonadota > Gammaproteobacteria > Burkholderiales > Casimicrobiaceae > VBCG01. The sequence continues at coordinate 383 of CALDKM010000343.1, forward strand.
AAGCCCTGGACCGTCGTGTTGGACCCCGCATTCGTCAGTGTGACGGTGCTGTTCGCCGCACCGGCCGAAATGTCGACACTGCCGAAATTGCGCGGATTCGGGCTGGGGGTCAGGGTTCCCGCGTGGGCGCCGACGCTCGCCGCCACGCATCCGGCCCCGAACAGGGCCCGAAGCGAAACGGGGACGCTGCGGATCGTCGGGAAACGCCGAAAAATAGGCATGGAACGGTCGATGGGCATGTCGGCGCCGCAAAAGGTGCCGTTACGGTACCTGCCCCGGCGCCGGGAGTCAAATCCGCGAACCGGACCCGGGAATCGCAACTGCACCTGCGGCGGCGAACACTCGCAGGCCGACTGCCCCATCCCGTAGACTCGCGGCTTCGACTCTTCCCATGTCGCCCATGTCCTGGACCAGCCTCGGGCTCGCAATCGCTGGAGTCCTGTGCGTCAGTAGTGCACAAATACTGTTCAAGCTCGCCGCCGAGGGATTCAACAATCCGGCTGCGGGCTGGCTGGATCGCTGGGCCCAATGGCCACTCGTCGCCGCGATCGCGCTGTATGCGTTCGCCACCGTCCTCTGGCTGCTGGCCCTGGGACGCGCCAAGCTGGTGGTGGTCTACCCCTTGATGGCCACCACGTACCTCGTCGTCCCCCTGCTCGCCTGGTGGTGGCTGGGCGAGCAGCCGAGCGCGCGCACGTGGATCGGCAGCACGCTCGTCCTGGCCGGCGTCGTGATCGCCGTGCGGTGACCGGACGGTGATCCCAGCGGGTTTCGCCGGCGCCGTCGCCGGCCGGCGCGCAACGGCTGCAGCGCTCGCCCTCGTCGTGCTCGTCGCGGGCGCGCTGCGGCTCGCGGGCCTGCATTGGGACGACGGCACGCAGCTGCACCCGGACGAGCGCTTCCTGACGATGGTGACGACCGCGCTCGGCGGCGGCTCGATCAAGCCCGCAGGCCGGGACGCGGCGGCGAAGATCGCCGCGTGCAAGGCGGCGCACCCGTCCACCGGTGGCGTCGGTCCCTGGCTCGACACCGCCTGCAGCGACTGGGTGCCGGCCAATGTAGGCTACGCGTTCTTCCCCTACGGCATCCTCCCGCTCGCGGCAGTCAAGGCGACCGGGTTCGCGCTGGCCGCGCTGGGCTCCGCGGACGCAGCCGCCTACCACGGGATCCCGACGGTGGGCCGCATCGCGGCGACGCTCGCGGACCTGGTCTCGCTGCTGTGCGCTTTCCTGCTCGGGCGCTCGCTCGGCGGACGCCGGGCGGGGCTGGTCGCGGCCGCCCTCTACGCGTTCGCGATCCTGCCCCTGCAGCTCGCCCGCTTCTACACGGTCGATCCGTTCGCCACCGCGTTCGCGGCGCTGGCGCTGGTCTTCGCCGTCCGCGCCGTTGAACACGGGAAGACCGCCGACGTGCTGGCGTTCGGACTCGCGAGCGGTCTCGCCGCCGCCTGCAAGCTCTCGCTCGCCCCGATGCTCGCGCTGGCCGTGCCGGTGGCGCTGCTCGCGCCAATGCGGACCGGCGGGATGCCGCCGCCCTCGCGCTGCCTCGTCCGCGTCGCGGGTGCCTGCATCCTGGCCGGCATCGCAGCGTTCGCGATGTTCCGCGTCGCGCAGCCGATCCTGTTCGCGGGACCGCGCCTTGCCGACATCGAGCCGGCGCCGGGCGCCATCGCGCTGTTCCGCGAGCTTGCCGGGCACCTGGACGGCTCCGCCGACATGCCTCCCGCGTGGCAGTGGATCGGGCGCACGCGCTGGGTCGACCCGTTGCGCAATCTCCTCCTCTTCGGACTCGGCCCCGCGTTCGCGGTCGCAGCGATCGCCGGCGTCGCGCTCGGCGCGTGGCGCGGAGCCGCCGGACCGCTGTTCCGCCGCCGCAAGGCGATCGTGCTGGTCGCCGCGACGGTCGGGTACGCCGCGTGGATCGGCGGTCAGTTCGTGAGCTCGATGCGGTACTGGCTGCCCCTCTACCCGCCGCTTGCGGCGCTCGGCGGATGGGCGCTCGTCGTCGGGGCGGCGCGACTGCGACGGCGGGTTCGCGTTGCGCGTTTCGTGCCTGCAGCCGCGATCGCGGTGAGCGCGGTCGCGGCGGTCGCGTGGCTGGCGGTGCCGCTTTCCGCCCCGACGCGCATGTGGGCCAGCCACTGGATGCTCGAGCGCGTTCCGGCCGGGGTCTCGGCGCCGCTCGCCGGCGAAGCGGGGCCGCTTCCCCGGCGCGTCAACTGGGCGCTCGACGGAACGGTGGCCGAACCCCCGCGAGTGCTGAAGATGCGAACCGTCGTCGCCACGTCGGGCGCGATCGACCGACTGCAGCTTCGCCTGCCCCAGGACGCCACCCTCGCCGAGCCGCTGCTCGTGACGACGAGCCTGGTCCGCGACGACGGGTCCGTGCTGCTCGCACCGACGCGCCTCGCGGGCGTGCCCGCGTCCCGGCCGCCCGACGGGTTCGACGCGCGCGACCGCGTCGTCGCCCTCGCGCTCCCGGCACCGGTCGCGCTCGAGGCGGGATGGAAGGTCGACCTCGGGCTTTCGGTGGCGGAGGGCTCGCTCGCGCTCGAGGGCAGCGCGATCGCGACCGAGGGGGCGTGGGACGATCCCGTGCCGCTGCGCATGCGCCGGCTGCCGCCGGACACGCACGTCGAGGCGGGCATGCCGGGATTCGTCCGGGCAGGGCGCGCGGCGGAAGGCGTCGATCCGTTCGGCCAGCGCTATTTCCGCGGCGTCGACCTCGCGCTCGTCAACCGCGACGACGACGCGAAGCGCGACGCGCTGGCGCTCGCGCTCGACCGCGCCGCATGGATCACGGTGTCGAGCCAGCGCTTCTACGACTCGATGTCGCGCGACCCCTACCGCTTCCCGCTGACGATGCGCTACTACGACGCGCTGTTCGCCGGGGACCTCGGCTTCGACGTCGTCGCGACGTTCCGGTCGCCGCCGCGCATCGGACCGATCGCTTTCGACCCCCAGGTGCATCCGTGGCCGGAAGGCTATCTCGCGACACGCGGGCGCGCCGGAGCGAGCCCGGAGGAAGCGTTCTCCGTCTACGACCATCCTCCGGTGACGGTGCTGCGCAAGCGCGCGGACTACGATTCGCGACGGGTGCGGGAGATCCTCGCCGCGCCGGTGCTGCGCACGTTCGAGGACGCGCGACGCGAAGGCGCTCCGGCCTCCGTCGGGCGCGTCGAGCGCTCGCCCGCGGCGGCGCACGCCGCGCCCGATCTCCTGATGCTGTCTCCGCAACGGACCGCGGCGCTGGACGCGACGCCGCCACCGCCCGCGGCCGCGCTCGGCCCGTGGACATCGGCGATCGCCTGGTATCTCGTCGTCGCGCTGCTCGGTGCAGCCGCGCTGCCCGCGCTCGTCGCGATCATGCCGGCTCACCCGGCGCTCGCGTTCGGCATGGCGCGCATCGCGGGCGTATTCGGGTTCGGTGCGATCGCCTGGTGGGCGACGTGGGCCGGCATCGGCGTGTGGCAAGCGTCATCGCTCGCGGCCCTTGCCGCCCTGCTCGTCGCGGCAGGAGCGCTGGCGGGTCTGCGTCGCCGGGGCGCGATCGCCGATGCGTGGTCGCGCGAGGGGCTGCGCGCAGAGGCGGTCTTCACCCTCCTGTTCGCCCTCGCGCTCCTGCTGCGCATCGCGAACCCGGACCTGTGGGCGCCGGGTTACGGCGGCGAGAAGCCGATGGATTTCGCGCTTCTGAACGCCGTCGTCCGCACCGACACGTTCCCGCCCTACGACCCGTGGTTCGCGGGCGGACGGCTCAACTACTACTACGGCGGGTTCGTGCCCGTTGCCGCGCTGGCGAAGCTGACCGGCACGCCGCCGGCCGTCGCGACCAACCTCGCAGTCGCGCTCTGGATGGCTCTCACCGGCGCCGCGGTCTTCGGCCTCGCCCGGGCGCTCGCGCTGGCGCTTCCCGGCGTCACCGGGCGTCGCGCCACGCTCGCCGGCGCGATCGCCTCGGTCGCGGGCGTGGGCGCCGGCAACCTCGGCATCGTGTCGGCACTGGTCGCAGCTCCTCCGTCGGGCGACGGTCTGCTCGCGCGCTTCGTCTCGCTCGCGACGTCGCCCGATCCGCGCTGGTACTGGAGCCCCACGCGGATGGTGGCCGAGCGAACGGCGTCGGGCAACGAGATCCACGAGTTCCCGTTCTTCACGTTCCTGCACGCCGACCTGCACGCGCACCTGCTCGCGCTTCCGCTCATGGCGGCCGCGTGGGGCATCGCGTCGTGGATCGCGCTCGCCCCGGACCGGAAGCGCGGAGCGTGGATCGGCGCGATCGTCCTCGCCGGCGCGATCACCGGATACGCGCGCGTCGCGAACAGCTGGGACTGGCCGCTCGTCACGGCCGTGGCGTCCGGGGCCATCGTCGTCGGCGTGCACAGGCGCTGGAAGAACGAGGGACCGTGGCGCCGCACCATCGCCGCGATCGCCCTGCTGGCGGCGGTCCAGATCGCGGTGGCCTGGCCGTTCACATCGACGTTCACGACCGGCGGCGTGGGCGTGCGCCTCTATCCGGGACCCGCGACGCCGTTCGTCGCCTGGCTCCAGCACTACGGCCTCTTCGTCTGGGTGCTGTTGCCCTGGCTGCTCTTTCCCCCTTCGCGTGCCCGGCCGGGCGTCGCGGCGCGTTCGCCGGTCTCGCACCGGGTGCGTGTCGTGCTCCTCGCGGTGGCGATCGCCGGATTCGCCGCGGTCGCCGTGGCCCTCGCGCTGGCCGCGGGACGCGGCGGCGCGGCCCCGGCGGCGGGCGCGATGGCCGGGATGCTGGCGCTCGCGCTGCGCGAGGCCGTCGACGCTTCCGCCCCGGCGACACGCCGCTGGATCGCCACGATCGTCGCCGTCGGCTTCGCCGTTCAACTGGTGCCCGAGGCGCTCGTCGTCGGCCAGGACATCGGCCGCCAGAACACGTACTTCAAGTTCCACCTGCAGTCGTGGGTCGCACTCGCGCTCGCGACAGGTCCCGCCGCCGCCTTGCTCCTCGCGCCGCCGTCGTCGCGGGTCTGGCGCGCGGGCTTCGCGGTGCTCGCGCTCGTCGCGATCGCCTACGTGCCGATCGGCGCGGCGGGGCGCGCCGGCGCGAGGCTCCCCGGGCCACGCCCGGCGACGCTCGACGGGCTCGCGTTCCTCGACGGCGCGAAGCTCGACCGGGGCGGGCGCTCGCTTCCGCTGGTGGAGGATCGCGCGATCGCCGACTGGCTGGCGGCGCACGCTCCGCGCGGCGCCGTCGTCCTCGAGGCGCAGCTGCCCGAGTACCAGTACGGCAGCCGCATCTCATCGTTCACCGGCCTGCCGACCCTGCTCGGGTACCGTTGGCACGAGACCCAGCAGCGCCCGATCCCGCCGGTGGGCGAGATCGTCAACCTTCGTGTCGCGTCGATCGATGCCATCTACCGGTCGACCGACGGGTCCCGGGTCCGCCGCGCGCTCGACGACTACCGCGTCCGGTACGTCGTCGTCGGCGGCCTCGAGCGGTCCGAGTACCCGGCCGAGGGCCTCGCCAAGTTCGAAGCGTGGGTCGCATCGGGCCGCGCGCGCGTGGCGTTCAGGGCGGGCGAAAGTACAATCTACGAGCTCGCTCCGCGGCCGGTCGACGGCTGGCCGCTACTCTGAGGCCGGACCGTGCCCCTTCCCGACCGCCCGCTGATCGGCATCGTCGTGCCCGTCCACGACGAGGCCGAGGTCCTCGCGCTCTTCCACGCGAGGCTCGGCGCGGCGCTCGCCGGCGCCGACTTCGACTGGCGCGTCCTCTACGTCGACGACGGCAGCCGCGACGCCTCCTGGTCGATCGTGCGGGACCACGCGGCGCGCGACCCGCGCGTGCGCGGCGTGCGACTCACGCGGAACTTCGGCAAGGATCTCGCGCTGACCTGCGGGCTCGAGCTCGTCGAGGGCGACGCCGTCGTGCCGATCGACGCCGACCTCCAGGATCCGCCGGAGCTCATTCCCGCGCTCGTCGCGCGCTGGCGCCGGGGCGACGTCGCGCTCGTCGACGCCGTGCGCCGCTCGCGCGACGGGGAGAGCTGGTTCAAGCGTGCGAGCGCGCACGCGTTCTACCGCGTGATGGGCCGGCTCTCGAAGGTGCCGGTGCGCGCCGACCTGGGCGACTTCCGGCTGCTCGACCGGCGCGCGGTCGAGGCGTTCAAGCGCCTCCCGGAGCGCATCCGCTTCGTGAAGGGCCTGTTCGCGTGGATCGGCATGCCGCGCGCCGAGATCGAGTACGACCGTGCGCCGCGCGCGGCGGGCAGCTCGAGCTGGTCGTACTGGCGGCTGTGGAACTTCGCGCTCGACGGCATCCTCTCGCACTCGTCGGTGCCGCTGCGCTTCTGGACCTACGGCGGCGCGGCCATCGCGCTGGCCGCGCTCGCGTTCGCGTTCTACCGGATCGTGCGCACGCTCCTGTGGGGCGTCGACGTGCCCGGGTACGCGTCGATCATGGTCGCGATCCTGTTCATCGGCGGCGTGCAGATCCTGTCGATCGGCGTGCTCGGCGAGTACATCGGGCGCATCTACGAGGAAGTGAAGCGGCGGCCGCTCTATCTCGTCGACGAGACGGCCGGCGCGGTGCCGCCGGCCGCGCCCTCGGACGGGGCGCCGCACGCGCCGCACGCCTCGACCAGCCGGTAGAGGGGCACGCCGTCCGCCGCGCTCACGGCGGTCTCCCGGACGACGGTCACCGCCGAGCGGATCGTCTCCAGCGCGTCCTCGCGATGCGGCAGCACGGCGACCAGGCAGTCGACGGTCGCGTCGGTCGTCGCCCGCGGCTTGCGGGCCTGAGCGCGGCAGCCGGAGGCGACGGCGGCCCCGGCGTCCTCGTCCGCCTCCACGTCGCGCCCGACCGTCGCCGGTTGCAGGAAGCGCAGGTGGTGGAATCCCCGATACCACATCCGCGGTGCGCCCAGCATGACGACGGTGCTGCCGGGGGGCGCGGAAGCGATCCGCGCGGCGAGGTCGAGCGCGATGTCCGAGTGGACGTCGCGACTCGTGCCCACCCATGTCGGCATGCGACGGAAGTAGTGCTCCGACCGGACCGCACCCTCCGCCACGAGCGCGGCGATCACCACGACCGCCGCCGCAGCGCCCGTGCGCGGACCCCGCCCGCGGGCGGCGCGGACGATCGTCGCGGAGCCCAGCCCCGCCACGAGCGCCGCGGCAGGCACGACCATCAGATAGCGGTGCCCGGCCGGTGTCGACTCGGAAAGCGCGGAGATGGCGACGACGCTCGCGATCCACAGCGCGAGCATCTGCGACGACGGCTCGCGCCAGCGTTGCGCGAGATCGACGAGGCCCGCGACGAACGCCACGCCGGCGAGCGGCGGCAACAACGGCGCCGCGGGCGTGAACATCCCTCGCATGTCGATCGCGACGAAGGCCAGCGAGGCGTCCCGAACCAGCGCAAGCATCGCCGACGCCCACGCCAGAGGCGCCCCGGCATCCCCCATCGAGGGCAGCGCGTGAGCCTGACGCGTCATCGGCGCGAGCCATCGGGCGGGTTGCTCGAGGGCGAGTGTGATCTGCGGCCACGACGCAACGGCCGCGACGAACGCCATCGCGGCGAGATCCCGCCACCGCTCGGCGGCACGCCTCCCCTCCTGCACGAACCGGAGCGCGATCCAGGCCGCCGCGATCAGCGGCAGCACGCGTGCGCTCGCGTAGAAGTGCTGCGAGACCGCCAGCGCGGCGCCGGCGACGAGAAACGCGCTCCTCCGCTTCTCGACCCAGCCGCGCTCGAGCGAGGCCAGCACGACGACGGCCGAAAGGCCGTCGAAGACGTTCTGAAGACCCTGGCGGCTCAGGTGCACGTGCAGGACCAGCGACGCGGCGACGAGGCCCGCGACCGCGCCCCCGAACCGGCCCGCCAGTCGCGCGCCGTAGAAGTACACGAGCATCGCGGTGAGCGATCCCGCGACGGCGGAGGGCACGCGCAACGCCTCGACCGTCGATCCCTGCACCCAAAGCGAGAGCGCGGTGACGTACGCGCCGAGCGCCGGCCAGTCGTACCATCCGAAGCCCAGCGGGTTCCCGCCTCCCGACACGATCCCGCGTGCGAACACGCCCCACCCCGCCTCGTCGCCGCCGAGCACCGGCCTCTCGCCCAGCGTGTGCGCGCGCAGCAGCAGCGCGAGGACCAGGATCAGGAACGCGATCGCGCCGTCCGCGGCGCTCCATCGATGATGCGCAGGCGACGCCGGCAACGCCGCGTACGGCGCCCGGAAGGCGCCTGCGGCCAATCCGATCGAAGTCGCCCAGAGCACGAGCGCTGCGGCCGGATGCGGCGACACCGCCCCGTATCCGGCGGCGGATCGCGCCGCGTACGCAGACGCGATCGCGAGCGCGGCGAGCACCGCGCGCACGGCCGGCGCGTCGATCACGACCGGCGTGCGCACGGCAAAGACGGTGGCGCCGCCGCCGCGACCGCGGTC
>CALDKM010000344.1:0-7778 GCA_937898875.1 uncultured Pseudomonadota bacterium
ACCCGATCGCGATGATCATTCCCTGCCACCGCGTCGTCGGAAGCCTCGGCGCGCTGGGCGGGTTCATGGGAACTGCGGGTTCGTTCGCGCCGTCGAGCGCCGGCGACCTGTTCGCGGAATCGGGGTCGGACCCCGCATTCGCGCCACGATCTTCGCCTGTCGCCGGGAGCCCTCCCGGGAAAACCGGGTCCGGGCCCGATTTCCGGGACCCCCGATTCCCCGCGGCGATCAAGCGCTGGCTGCTGAACCACGAAGGTTACCGATTCGGCCAATGACGATGCCGACGACGAAGATCGTCCGTCTCGAGCCGGATTCGCAGGGGCGGGATCCGAAGCGCCCCGTCGACGCCACGACCGCGGCCGCCATCGACGCCTTCTGCGATCAATTGTGGCTGCGCGACGGGCTCGCACAAACCTCGCTCGCCGCGTATCGACGCGACCTCGGCGCATGGGCAACGTGGCTCTCGGATCGCGGCCGCACGCTCGGCGCCGCCGACCGGGGCGACGTCGAAGCCTGGCTCGCCGACCAGTTCCGCGCGAAGGCAAGGGCGACGTCGATCGCGCGCCGCCTGTCGGCGCTGCGGCGCTTCTACCGGCTGCGTCTCGAGCAGGGGGCGGTCCGCGAGGACCCGACCGTGCGCGTCCGGGCGCCGAAGAAGCCGCGCAGCCTGCCGAAGAACCTGTCCGAGGCACAGGTCGAGGCGCTGCTCGCGGTGCCCGATGCGGAGGCGACGCTCGGCCTGCGCGACCGCGCGATGCTCGAGACGCTCTACGCGACCGGGCTGCGAGTCTCCGAGCTCGTGGGCCTCAAGCTCGGCCAGGTGTCGCTCGACGCCGGCGTCGTCCGCGTGCTCGGCAAGGGAAGCAGGGAGCGCCTCGTGCCGCTGGGCGACGAGGCGATCGCGTGGATCGGGCGCTACCTCTCGGACGCGAGGCCGGGACTCGCGGGCGGCGCGAAGACCGACCACCTTTTCCTGACCGCGCGACGCATGCCGCTCACGCGGCAGGCGTTCTGGCACCTGGTCAAGCGATATGGCGCGCTCGCCGGCATCCCGGCCGACACGCTGTCGCCGCACGTGCTGCGCCACGCATTCGCGACGCACCTGCTGAACCACGGCGCGGACCTGCGCGTCGTGCAGCTGCTGCTCGGTCACGCCGACATCACGACGACCACGATCTACACGCACGTCGCGCGCGAGCGCCTGAAGCGGCTGCACACGCAGCACCATCCGCGCGGCTAGCGCGATGACGAAACGGTCCGCCGCACGCCCGCCCCCTCGACCGCACCCGACCCCACATGAGCAAGGACAAGCTGCCGGTCACCAGCGCGGTGCGCGTGCTTCGCGAGCACGGCGTCGCGTTCACCGATCACCCCTACACGTACGAGGAGCGCGGCGGCACCAGCGTGTCGGCGCGCGAGCTCGGCGTCCCCGAGCACGAGATCGTCAAGACGCTCGTCATGGAGGACGAACGCAGGCAACCGATGATCGTGCTGATGCACGGCGACCGGGAGGTGTCGACGAAGAACCTCGCGCGCCACCTGGGCGTGAAGTCCGTGTCGCCCTGCGCGCCCGCGGTCGCCGACCGGCACTCGGGCTACCAGGTCGGCGGGACGAGCCCGTTCGGCACGAAGCGCACGATGCCCGTCTACATGCAGTCGACCATCGCGGAGCTCCCCCGCATCTACGTCAACGGCGGGCGGCGCGGCTATCTCGTCGGCCTCGCGCCTGCGGACGCGATCCGCGTGCTGAAGCCGGTCCTCGTCGACATCGCGACGGCCCCGGCCGCCTGACGATGTTCCCCTCGGATCCGGACGGCGGTGCGATTCGTGCGGCCTTCCTCGCCGACGAGGCGACGACGCTGCGCGCGCTCGCGGACGAGGCCGAAGGCGGGGCGGTGTCGAGGGAAGCCGTGGCCGCGCAGGCCACCGCATGGATCGAGGGGGTTCGCGCGCGCCAGAACCGCAGTGCCGGCATCGAGCAGTTCCTGACCGAATACGGGCTGGGGACGCACGAAGGCGTGCTGCTCATGTGCATCGCCGAGGCGCTGTTGCGCATCCCCGACGCCGCGACCGCCGACCGGCTGATCCGCGACAAGCTCTCGCGCGGCGACTGGGAGAAGCATCTCGGCGGCTCGTCGGCGCTGGTCAACGCGTCGACGTGGGCGCTGATGCTGACCGGCAAGCTCACGCGGATGGCCGGGGGCGACGAGCGCGACCCGGCCGCAGGCTACGAGCGGCTCGTCGCGCGGCTGGGCGAGCCGGTCGTCCGCGTCGCCCTGCGCCGTGCGATGAAGCTGATGGCCGACGAGTTCGTGATGGGCCGCACCATCGGCGAAGCGCTGGCCCGCGCGAGCAAGGCGCCGCACGCCCGTGCGCGGCACTCGTTCGACATGCTCGGCGAGGCTGCGTACTCGGCCGCCGACGCGCGCCGATACGGGGAAGCCTACGCGAGCGCGATCGCGGCGATCGGCGCGTCGGTCGTCGACCGGGCCGCGCCCGCCTGGGTGCAGCCCTCGATCTCGGTCAAGCTTTCGGCGCTGCACCCGCGCTACGAGCCGGGCCAGGCGTCACGGGTACTCGACGAGCTCGTCCCGAGAGTGGCCGCGCTCGCCGCGCTGGCAAAGCGTGCCGGCATCGGGTTCACCGTCGACGCCGAGGAGACGGATCGCCTCGAGCTCTCGCTCGAGATCGTCGCCCGGCTGCGCCGCGATCCGGCGCTCGACGGCTGGATGGGGCTGGGCCTCGCGGTCCAGGCCTACCAGAAGCGCGCGCGCCGGGTCGTCGACTGGCTCGTCGCGCTCGCCCGGACCACGCGCGCGCGCATCCCGGTCCGGCTCGTCAAGGGCGCCTACTGGGACAGCGAGATCAAGCGGGCGCAGATGCTCGGGCTCGCCGGCTACCCGGTGTTCACGCGCAAGGCGCACACCGACGTCTCCTACCTCGCGTGCGCGAAGGCGCTCCTGGACGCCGGCGACGCCGTCTATCCGATGTTCGCGTCGCACAACGCGCACACCGTCGCGTGGATCGCCGCGAGCGCCGCCGGGTTGCGCTCGTCGGACTTCGAGTTCCAGCGCCTGCACGGCATGGGCGAATCGCTCTACGCGCAGGTCTGCGACGCGCCGCACGGCCACGCGTGCCGCGTCTATGCGCCGGTCGGCAGCCACGAGGACCTGCTCCCGTACCTGGTCCGCCGCCTGCTGGAGAACGGCGCGAACACGTCCTTCGTGCACCGGATCGCCGATCCGGCGGTCCGCATCGCCGACATCGTCGCCGACCCGGCGGACCTCGCCGCACGCGACGGGTTCACGGCGAATCCGCTCACGCCGCTGCCGCGCGATCTCTTCGGCGACCGCGCCAACTCGTCGGGCATCGCGCCCGCGGACCAGCCGGCGATGGCCCGGCTCGATGCCGCGCTCGACGATGCGCGGTCGCCGCGCTGGCGGGCCGGCCCGATCGTCGGCGGCGAGCGCGCCAGGGGGATCGAACGCGAGGCGCGCGACCCGTCGGACCCCTCGCGCGCGATCGGAACCGTCGTCGACACGGACGAGGTTCTCGTCGGCCACGCACTCGCGTCGCTCGCCGGCGCGCAGCCGGCGTGGGACGCACGAGGAGGCCACGAGCGCGCGGCGATCCTCGACGACGTCGCCGACGCGCTCGAAGCGGCGACCGATGGCTTCGTCGTCCGGCTCGCTCGCGAGGCGGGCAAGACGCGGCCGGCCGCAATCGCCGAAGTGCGGGAAGCGGTCGATTTCTGCCGCTACTATGCGGCCGGCGCGCGCGCCCACTTCGCAGGGGCGCTCGCGCTGCCTTCGCCCACCGGCGAGACCAATGCGCTGTCGATGCACGGCCGCGGCGTGTTCGCCTGCATCTCGCCGTGGAACTTCCCGCTCGCGATCTTCACGGGCCAGGTCGCCGCCGCGCTCGCCGCCGGGAACACGGTAGCCGCGAAACCGGCCGAGCAGACGCCGCTCACCGCCGCGCTCGCCGTCGAGACGATGCTGCGCGCGGGGCTCCCCGCCGATGTGATCGCGCTGCTGCCGGGCCGCGGCGAGACCGTCGGCGCGGCGCTCGTCGCCGATCCGCGCGTCGCCGGCGTAGCGTTCACCGGGTCGACCGAGGTCGCCGCAATCATCGCGCGCACGCTCGCCTCGCGCCTGCCGCTCGTGCCGCTGATCGCCGAGACCGGAGGACTCAACGCGATGATCGCCGACAGTTCGGCGCTGCCCGAGCAGGTCGTCGCCGACGCGCTGGCCTCGGCGTTCGACAGCGCCGGCCAGCGCTGCTCGGCGCTGCGCGTGCTGTGCGTGCAGCGCGACATCGCGCCGCGCGTCTTGGCGCTGCTCGAAGGCGCGATGGACGAGCTGCGAATCGGCGACCCGGCCGATCGCGCGACCGACGTCGGCCCGGTCATCGACCGCGACGCGCAAGTCGCGCTGGAACGGCACGTCGACGCGATGCGCGGGCTCGGCTTCGTGCGCCACCGGACGCCGCTTCCGGCGCGCTGCGCGCACGGCTCGTTCGTCGCCCCGACGCTGGTCGCCCTCGATCGCGTCGACCGACTGGCGAAGGAGGTGTTCGGGCCGGTGCTGCACGTCGTCGAGTGGGACGCCGCGGGCCTCGACGCGCTCGTCGACGCGATCAATGCGTCCGGCTACGGGCTCACGATGGGGATCCACAGCCGCATCGACGCGACGGTCGCGCGCATCGTTTCGCGTGCGCGCGTCGGCAACCTCTACGTCAACCGCAACATGATCGGCGCGGCCGTCGGCGTGCAGCCGTTCGGCGGCGAGGGGCTGTCGGGCACTGGCCCGAAGGCCGGCGGCCCGCACTACCTCGCGCGTTTCGCCGTCGAGCGCGTGCGGACCGTGAACACGGCCGCGGCGGGCGGGAACGCCGCGCTGCTCGCGCAGGACAAGTAGGGTCAGACCCTGCTTCCTTCCCGCGCCTTTCCGGGATAGGCGGGGACGGGACAAGCAGCGTCAGGGATAAGTAGGGTCAGACCCTGCTTCCGCGGGCTAAGCGGCGGGATAAGTAGGGTCAGACCCTACTTCCGACTCAGTCCGTTTCAGGCGGAAGCCAGGCGGCGATGGTTGGGGTCTGACCGCAGTTATTGGTAAATGGGGTCTGACCCTACTTATCGGACGATCTCGACGCCGATCTCCTTGACGCCGGGCAGCGCGCCCAGCTTGGCGACTCGCACGCGCACCCACGGCGCCCCGAACTCTCCTCGGACGATCTCGGCGATGCCTTCGGCGAAGCGTTCGAGCAGCGGGTGCTCGTGCGCGAGCGCATAGGCCTTGATCCGCGCGACGACCGCCGCGTAGTCGAGCGCGTCCTCGAACCGCCCGGACGCGAACGGCGTCGGGGACGGCGCGCCTATGTCGAGGTCGAGCCGCACAGTCTGGTTCATGTGCGCCTCCCACGAGTAGATGCCGATTCGCGTCGACACCCGCAGGTCGTGGATGAAGATCGTGCTGGAGGGGTCGGTCACGGGGCGCGGTCGGGTCTGGCGCGCGGTCGCCGGCCGTTGCCGGAGCTGCGCAGGGCTTACAATCTTACCAACCGGCCGGGCGGCCCGCCGTCCCATTCGCTTCCGACATGATCCCCGCCATCGCGCTCGTCCTCGCCGCGTACCTCGTCGGCTCGATCTCGTTCGCCGTCGTGGTCAGCAAGGCGTTCGGGCTGCCCGATCCGCACGACTACGGCTCGGGCAACCCCGGCGCCACGAACGTGCTTCGCACCGGCAACAAGGCCGCCGCGCTGATCACGCTGGTCGGGGACGGCCTCAAGGGATTCGTCGCGGTGTTCGCGACGATGAAGCTGGCGCCGATGCTGGGCGCCGCCGACTGGACCGTCCCCGTCGCCGCGGTGGCCGTGTTCCTGGGGCACTGCTGGCCGGTCTTCCACGGCTTCAAGGGCGGCAAGGGCGTGGCGACCGGCGCGGGCATCGTGTTCGCGTTGCACTGGCCGCTCGGCCTCGCACTCACCGTCGTGTGGCTGGTGATGGCCTTCGGATTCAAGATCAGCTCGCTCGCGGCGCTCGCCGCGGCGGTGCTGATGCCGCTCGGCATGTTCTACGTCGCGGGCAATGTGCCCGTCGCGTGGGCGATGGTGCCGATCGCGCTCCTGCTGATCTGGCGCCACAAGGCCAACATCCGGCAGCTCCTGTCGGGCAAGGAGCGGGCGATCGGGCGCTGAACGGATGCACGCGGCCATGGGTGTGGCGTGCGGCAATGCCCGGACCGTCAGGCCGGCGTGCGGCGCATCGTCGGGCGGAACTCGCGTCAGCCCGCCGACGCCCCCTCCACCGCCGGCAGCGACTCGAGCTCCCAGCGCGGACGCACGGTGAACGCGCCGTCGCCTTCCTTCGCGTGCGCGAGACGCATCGCGCCGGCGAGGGCGATCATCGCGCCGTTGTCGGTGCAGAACGCGAGATCGGGGAAGTAGACGCGCGCGCCGCGCTTCCGAACCGCCGCATCGATGCGCGCGCGGAGCTCGCGGTTCGCGCCGACGCCGCCCGCGACGACGAGCCGCGACGCGCCGGTCTCGTCGAGCGCCGCGACCGACTTCGCGATCAGCACGTCGACGACCGCGCGCTGGAACTCCGCGGCGACGTCCGCCTTCGCCTGCGCGTCGAGCGTGCCGGCGGCCTCGCGCTTGCGGACCAGCGTCAGCACCGCGGTCTTCAGTCCGGAGAAGCTCATCGCGAGGTCGCCCGAGTCGATCATCGGGCGCGGCAGAGACACCGCGCCCTCGCGCCCCGACTCGGCGAGCTTCGCGAGCGCCGGCCCGCCCGGATACGGCAGGCCCAGCAGCGTCGCGGACTTGTCGAACGCCTCGCCCGCCGCGTCGTCGAGCGTGTCGCCGATCAGCCGGTAGCAGCCCACGCCTGCAACCTCGTAGAGCTGGCTGTGTCCGCCCGACACTAGCAGCGCGACGAACGGGAACCCGGGACGCGGTTCGGCGAGCAGCGGCGACAGCAGATGGCCTTCGAGATGATGGATGCCGACGACCGGCTTGCGGAGCGCCATGCCGAGCGCGTTCGCGACGCTCGCGCCGACGAGCAGCGCCCCCGCGAGCCCGGGGCCTTCGGTGTAGGCGATCCCGTCGAATCCGGCGAGCGCCGTCCCCGACTCGGCCGCGACCTCCTCGATCAGCGGGACGAGCCGCCGCACGTGGTCGCGCGACGCGAGCTCCGGCACGACGCCGCCGTAGCGCGCGTGCAGGTCGACCTGCGAGTGGAGGCGATGGGCGAGCAGGCCCCGGGCCGTGTCGTAGACGGCCACGCCGGTCTCGTCGCAGGACGTCTCGATGCCGAGGACGCGCATGGCGGGCTCAGGGGTCGGATCAAGCCTCGCGGGGCGGGTCGCCCCGGGGACGCGCGAAGTCTAGCAGGGGTTGCCTCCCGCCACTTCTGCCGCTACAATCATGGGCTCTACGGGGTTGCGCTCCCGGGCCGACCGGCCGAGCGAGAACCCAAGTCATTGATTCGAAAGGTCGACCGTTCCATGCCTAACGTCCGCGTCCGCGACAACGAGCCGTTCGAGGCCGCCCTGCGCCGTTTCAAGCGCACGATCGAGAAGACGGGCCTGCTGACCGAGCTCCGCGCGCGCGAGTTCTACGAGAAGCCGACCTCGGAGCGCAAGCGCAAGAAGGCCGCAGCGGTGAAGCGCCACTACAAGCGCATCCGCAGCCAGCAACTGCCGCCGAAGATGTACTGACCGGACCCCGGGTCCTGTCCGCGCGCAAGGGGCGAAGCGATTCGCCCCTTTTGTTTT
>CALDKM010000345.1:0-6274 GCA_937898875.1 uncultured Pseudomonadota bacterium
CGCATGCCGCTCGCGATCGTGCGGCGCATGGCGCGCGAGCTGCCGCTCGAATTCGCGCTCGACGACTCGATGGCGATGGCGCCCGGCGCGACGATCTCGAGCGCGCGCGAGGTCGTCGTCGAGGCGCGCGTCTCGGCGAGCGGCAGCGCGACGGCGGCGAGCGGCGACCTGTCGGGCGTGAGCGCGACGGTGGCTCCCGGCGCGACCGGACTGCGCATCACGATCGATCGCGTCGTTCCCTGATCCTCCGCGGCCCGCCGATCGCTCGGCGCGGCCGCAGAAACCGGGCGGTTCGGCGGGCGAGTCGCAGCGGGGCGCGTGCTATGATCGCCGCGCCCCGTAATCCCCTATGGCGCATCCCCGCCACCGCCTGCTCGTCATGGCTGCCGCACTCGCGGCGAGCACGATCGCGACCGCAGCCCACGAACCGGGCTGGGCGGTCGACCAGATCAAGCGCGAGGTCGAGCGAGGTCGTTCCGCTCAGGTGTGGCCGTCCTGCGTCGAGCTCGACCGCGCGGCCCATCCGGAAGCGGACCTCTGGTGCGGCGTCGCCGCGGTCGACGTGGGCCGTCCCGGCGAAGGCGTGCTCGCGATCGAGCGCTACGTGCTCCGCAATCCGGACGACGTTCGCGGCCGGCTCGAGCTCGCGCGCGCCTATTTCTATGCCGGCGACGACGTCTCGTCGCGCCGCGAGTTCGAGGCGGTGCGCGCGATCGATCCTCCGGCCGACGTGCGGGCAGGCATCGACCGTTACCTCGAAGCGCTCTCGGCCCGCGAAGGCCAGTACCGCACGCGCGTCTTCGGCTCCGTCGAGCTGGGCGGCGGCTACGACAGCAACGTCAACGCCGGCGTCGCGCAGGCGGACATCGCGCTGCCCGTGCTCGGGATCGTGTCGGTCGCGAGCTTCGGCGTCGAGAAGAGCGCGGGCTTCGGCTGGCTCGCGGGCAGCGTGCAGGTCACCCATCCGGTCGCGCCGGGCGTCAGCCTCTACGGCGGGCTGGTCGCCAACGGACAGTTCAACGCCGGCGCGAGCGACTTCAACATCGCGCAGGGTGCGGCGACGCTGGGCGCGAGCCGACAGGCCGGGCGCCACACGCTCTACGGCACCTACACGTACGGCGAGCTCGCCGTCGGCGGCGACCGCTACCGTCACTCGAACGGCGTGTCGTTCGAGTGGCGCTACGCGGAGTCGGAGTTCGTCACGGTGAGCGTCGCGCCGCAGGTCACGTGGTTCTCCTACAACGGCCTGAACGACGTGCGCGACAGCACGTTCTACTCGATCGGCGTGTCCGCGCGCCGGATCTGGCCCGTGGCCTGGCAGCCGGTGCTGAACGTCTCGGCGCTCGGCGGCCGCGAGAACAACGACAACGACCGCCCCGACCTCGGGCGCGACCTGTTCGGCGCCGCGGCCGACGTCACCGTGTCGCCCGCGCCCCAGTGGGCGCTCAACGGCGGGGGCTCGTTCGTGCGCAGCGCGTACCTCGGGCACATCCCGCTGCTCGGCATGGCGCGGCGCGACGACAACTACGTCGCGAGCATCGGCGCGCTGTACTTCTTCACGCGCCAGCTCTCGGGCCGCATCGAGGCGCAGTATTTCCAGAACGACTCGAACGTGGCGCTCTACCAGTACGACCGCTACGTCGTCGCGGCGAAGCTCCGCTACGACTTCAAGTGACGGGGGAACCGATGAATGCCGCCCGCGCCGTCGCCCCTGCCCGGGCCAGGCTCGTCCTCGCCTGGTTCGTCGCGCTCTGCGCCCTCCTCGTCTCGGGCGCCGCGCTCGCGCAGGCCGGACGCGTCGTGATGGCGGTCGGCGACGTCGCCGCCGTCCGCGGCGCCGATCGCGTGAGGCTCTCCGCCGGCGCCAACGTGGGCGCCGGCGACGCGATCGTCACCGGCGCGGACGGCCACGCGCAGATCCGCTTCTCCGACGACGCGCTCGTCGCGATCAAGCCCGGCAGCGAGTTCCGCATCGAGGCGTACGCGTTCGCGGGACGCGCCGACGGCAGCGAGCGCGCGGTGTTCCGGCTCGTCCGCGGCGGGTTCCGGACGGTGACCGGCGAGATCGGCCAGGTGAACCGCGACACCTACCGGGTGCTGACGACGCAGGCGACGATCGGCATCCGGGGCACGCACTACCAGCTCGAGATCTGCGAGCCCGGCCAGTGTCGCGAAACGCCCGACGAGCCGCCGGCCGCCGCGGGCCTCTACGGCGGCGTGTACGACGGCAGCGTGATCGCGATCACGCCCGCCGCGTCGGCGACGTTCGCGTCGCGCGAGTTCTTCGTCGTGCCCGACGGCGGCGTGCCGGCGCGCCTGATCGGCCCGCCGTCGTTCCTGTCGAGCCGCCTCGTCGGCAAGCAGCTCGCGGCGGTGAACGTCCCGTCGGAGATCGGCTTCCGCAAGGTGCCCGAGATCCCGTTCGGCGCGCTGAACCAGCCGTGGAACTTCGTCGGGTTCGCGTTCGTGTACCAGTCGACGCAGGACCTCACGCAGCTCGAGCCGTTCGACACGCCGGTCGTCGGCATCATCGGCTCGGACGAAGCGACGCTCGAATTCGCCGTGAACCTCGGCGCGCAGCGCACGCAGCTCGACGCCTCCGGGCGGCTGATCGCGATCGACACCGGGGCGCTCGTCGCGACGCTCGGAAGCGCGAGCGTCGTCGATACGGGCTCGCATCCGTCGAACGGCGCGGCGCTCAACTGGGGCCGCTGGGAAGGCCCGGGATCGACGATCACGCAGCAGCTGCCCAACGGCACCGTCGTTCACAACGACGGCGGCAACCTGCACTACGTCTACGGCGTCCTCGCGTCCGACCTTCCGACCTCGGGACTCGTCGAGTACGCGCCGGTCGGCGGCACCCGGCCGACGGACTCCTCGACCGGCGAGGTCGGCAACCTGATCTCGGGCGGGCGCATCGCGGTCAACTTCACGATCGCGCAGGTGACGCTCAACAACCTGCAGGTCGGCTTCACCGACGCGACCTACACGATGAGCGGGACCGCGAGCCTGCTCGGCCCGCTGTTCTCGACCGGAGGCACCGGCGGGACGGCGACGTGCACCGGCGCCGCGTGCCAGCCGATCGTCGCGGGCAACTTCGCGGGCTTCCTCGCCGGCCCCGGCGGGGGCGGGCTGGGCCTCGACTACTACTTCAACACACGCAACGGCGTGATCGAGGGCGTCGCGGGTTACCGGCGCTGCGCCGCGCCGGGCAACTGCTGACGCGCGACGGGCATGCGCGCGACCGGCAGGCGCGGCAGCCGATGACCGCCGACCGGAGCCTGATGGTCCTGGTCGCGGGTCCGTACCGATCGGGCACCGGCGACGATCCGGCGAAGATGGCGGCGAACGTCCGCGCGATGGAGGCGTACGCGCTGCCCCTCTACCGCGCGGGGCACGTCCCGGTGCTCGGCGAGTGGTTCGCGCTCCCGCTCGCGGCGCTCGCCGGATCGCGACGCGTCGGCGACGCCGCGTTCGACGAGATGTTCCATCCGATCGCCGAGCGCCTGCTCGCGCGCTGCGACGCGGTGCTGCGCGTCGGCGGCGCGTCGCAGGGCGCGGATCTCATGGTGCGGATCGCGCGCGAGCGCGGGCTCGCCGTGTTCCATGCGCTGCGCGACGTTCCGGGATGCGAGCGCTGCACGGAGCCCGCCCCGTGAACCGGCCGCGCAGCACGCAGGGGCCGTCCGCACGTCCACTGCCGGAGCCGACGCGATGAAATTCTCGGTGAGCCATGCCGACGACTCGACGTTCGAAGCGCGGGGGTTGCGCGCGTTCTTCGAATACCGCGACCTCGGCATCCGCGAGGCGACCGACGGCAAGGCCGTCGCGCACGTGATCCGCGCGCGCCCCGGCGTGCCGGTCGTCGGCGAGCGCCATCACCACGACGTCGGGTTCCAGATGATCTACTGCCTCAAGGGCTGGATCCGGTTCCGTTACGAAGGCGCGGGCGAGGTGACGCTCGTGCCGGGCACCTGCGTCCACCAGCCGCCCGGCATCCGCCACACCGAGCTCGGCCACTCCGACGACCTCGAGCTCCTCGAGATCGTGATGCCGGCGGACTTCGCGACCGTCTCCGATTCCTGACGCGCGACGCTCGCCGCGTCACTTGTCGAGGAAGCTCCAGGCGCCGTCCCAGTCCTGCGCGGGCGGCGTGGCGGCGAACGCGGTGCAGCGGGCGGCGAACAGCGTCGCGAGCGCACGGTCCGGTCCGCCCTGCGCGATCGCGCCGAACGCCGCGCGCGCCTCGTCGAAGCGCCGCGCACGGTAGTGCGCGAGTGCCGCCTCGAAGCGGGACGCGCGCTCGCGCGACGGCGCGTCGCCCTCCTCCGCGAGCGGCTCGAAGATCGCGACCGCCTTCGCGCGGCCCTTGACCCGGACGCGGTCGATCTCGCGCCACACGATCCCGTTTACGGCCGCGCGCGTCGCCTCGCCGCACAGGATCGGCACGCCGTAGACCTTCGTGAGCCCCTCGAGGCGCGACGCGAGGTTCACGGAATCGCCCAGCACCGTGTACGCCTTGCGGAAGCGCGAGCCCATGTCGCCGACGCTCATCGTCCCGGTGTTGACGCCGACGCCCATCGCGATCGGCGGCCAGCCGCGCGCGGCGTAGCGTTCGCGGATCGCCGGCATCGCCCGCTGCATCGCCAGCGCCGCGCGCACCGCGTCGGCGGCGTGCGTCGCGTTCGCGACCGGCGCGCCCCAGAACGCCATGATCGCGTCGCCCACGTACTTGTCGACGGTCCCGCGCCGCTCGTGGATCGCCGAGGTCATCGACGACAGGTAGTCGTTGAGGAGCGCGGACAGCTCGCGCGCCGCGAGCCGCTCGGAGTGCGAGGTGAAGTCGCGTATGTCGGAGAACAGCACCGTCATCTCGCGGCTCTCGCCCTCGAGCGAGAAGCGCTCGCCGCTCGCCCGCATCTGCGCCACGCGTTCCGGCGGAACGTATTCGCCGAACATGCCGGCGAGCGACCGCGTCTCGCGCGCCTCGCGCAGGAATCCCGACAGCAGATTCCAGACGAGGAGCAGCGAGAGCATCGCGAGCGCCGGCGCGACACCCACGACGGCGTTCTGCCGCGTCCAGAAGTACCAGGCGACGCCGACGACGGCGACGGCGAGGACGAGGATGCCGGCGATGCTCGCGACCGGCCGGCGCCAGGGCAGCGCGAACACGGCGACGAGCCCCGCGACGAGCACGATCAGCGCGGCGATCTCGCGCGCGCCCGCAGGCACGCTCAGGAGCTCGCCGCCGAGCATGCCCGCCACGAGGTTCGCCTGGATCTCGACGCCGGGGAAATCCGGGGCGAGCGGCGTCGACCGCAGGTCCAGCAGCCCGATCGCGCTGGTCCCGACGAGGACGATCGCGCCGGCGAACGCGTCCGGCGCGACGCGCCCGTCGAGAACGTCCGCGGCCGGCCAGGTCCTGAAACTCCCCGGCGGTCCCCGGAACGGGACGAGCGCCGTCCCGTCGCGCGCCACCGGCACCACGAGGCCACCCGCGTCGATCGCGTCGAGGTCGCCGTTGGCGTCGAACCGCGGACGGATCGCCTTCGCCTCGACCGCGACCGCCGCCGTCGCGAGTGCGAGCGCCGGGTAGTAGCCGTCACGGTAGCGCATCACCATGGGGACGCGCCTGACGACGCCGTCCGGGTCGAGCGCGGGAACGAGGTGACCGCCGGTCGTGGCCGCCTTCTGGAGCGCGGGCAGGTTCGCCATGTAGCCGCGCTCGGGCGCGATCGGAATCGCATGCGTGCCGAGGTCCGACTGCGTGAACGCCGGCGGCGGCAGCGCGCCGACGGTCTGCCCGCTCGCGGCGAAGCCGAACCCGAGGACCGTCGGCCGCCCCGACAGCGCGGTCGCGAACTGGCCGTCGTGGTCGGCGCGCGACCGGAGCTCGGCGAGCGCCGCGCGCGCCTCGGGCGTGTCGCGCAGGCCCCGGCGCGCGAGCTCGTCGAGCGCGGCCGCGTTGCCCGACAGGTCGGCCTCCGCGAAGAGCACGTCGAACGCGACGAGCCGCGCCTGGTGGCGGTCGAACAGTGCGGCGGTGAGCCGCGCCATCGTGTCGCGCGGCCAGGGCCAGCGTCCGATGCGGGCGAGGCTCGCCTCGTCGATGTCGACGATCGCGACCTGCGGATCCGGCGCGCGCCGCGGCGCGAGCGCGAGCCGCGCGTCGTAGGCCATCGCCTCGAGCCTGGCGATCACGGGGACGCGCTCGACGCCGGCCGGCGGCACGATCGCCGACGCGCCGACGATCGCGAGCCCCACCGCCCAGCGC
>CALDKM010000346.1:0-4816 GCA_937898875.1 uncultured Pseudomonadota bacterium
GCCGAAGCCCGACGCGGGTCTGCAGCGCGACCTCGCCGGCATGGAGGCCGGCCTACTGCGCCGGGTAGCCGCCGCCCTTGGGCGGAGGTGCGACCGTCTGCGCCTCGGCGCGGGGCGGCTCCGGCGCGCGCGGTCCGCCGGCGGCCGTCCGGCGGGGCGGGGGCGCCTTGGGGTAGCCGGCCTCGTCGAGCATCGTCGTCCAGCGCGCCTCGTTGTAGCCCTTGGCGACGAGCTTGTCGCCGACCTGCAGCACCGGCGCGGTCATCTCTCCGGTCAGCGCCTGCAGGCGCGCGGCATTCGCCGGATCCTCGACGTTGACCGACGTGAACGGAACGCCGCGGCGGTTCAGCAGCGCCTCGGCGCTCTGGCAGACGTCGCCGCACGCGAACGTGTAGAGCGTCACCGGGAAGCGCTCGGTCGCCTGCTGCGTGGCGAGCGGCGTCACGTCGGTCTCGACGAAGTTCGCACCGACGCGCTTCGACTCCGCCTTCCTCGCGTCCGACGGCGGCGGGCGATCCGAATAGACGACGCGTCCCTGCGCGTCCTCGTAGCGGTAGACCTGGTTTCCTCCGGACTGCTGGCCGAAGGCGCTCGCGGAGAACGCGATCGCGATCGCGCCGGCGACGCCGGTGCGGATGAGGCGGGAGCAGGACGGGACGCGGGCCATGAAACCTCCTCAGGCCAATGACGTTGTCATTCCATTATGCCGCAGAAGCGCGTCCAGTTGGGGCCCCCGGCCCCGGAAGGCGACGAACGACTCGAGCGCCGGGCGGCTGCCGCCCTGCGCGAGGACCTCGTCCCTGAAGCGCCGGCCGGCCTCCGGCGACATCACGCCGAGCTCCTCGAACAGGCTGTAGGCGTCGGCGGACAGCACCTCGGCCCACTTGTAGCTGTAGTAGCCCGCCGCGTAGCCGCCGGCGAAGATGTGCGAAAACGCCTGCATGAACCGGTCGTAGGGCGCCGAGGGGATCACGCGCACCTCGGCGCGGACCTCGTCGAGGACGGCCTGCGGCGAGGCGCAACGGCCGCCGCCGCCCGGCAGGTAGTCGCTGTGCACGAGCATGTCGAACAGCCCGAACTCGAGCTGGCGCATCGTAGCGAGCCCGCTCTGGAAGTTCTTCGCCGCGAGCATCCTGTCGAAGAGCGCGCGCGGCAGCGGCTCGCCGGTGTCGACGTGCGCGGTCATGTGCTTCAGCACGTCCCACTCCCAGCAGAAGTTCTCCATGAACTGGCTGGGGAGCTCGACCGCGTCCCATTCGACGCCCTCGATGCCGGAGACACCCGACACCTCGACCTGGGTCAGCATCTGGTGCAGGCCGTGGCCGAATTCGTGGAACACGGTGATCACGTCGTCGTGCGTGAACAGCGCCGGCCTCACCTGCGCTCCGCGGGCGACCGGCGCCGGCAGGTTGCAGGTCAGGTACGCGACCGGGATCTGCAGGCCGGCCGGCGTGCGGCGGCGGTTGATCGCGTCGTCCATCCACGCGCC
The DNA here is from genome assembly GCA_937898875.1 of uncultured Pseudomonadota bacterium. Taxonomy (GTDB): domain Bacteria; phylum Pseudomonadota; class Gammaproteobacteria; order Burkholderiales; family Casimicrobiaceae; genus VBCG01. The sequence goes on from CALDKM010000346.1 coordinate 1,490, forward strand.
GCCCTGCTTGTGCTCGCGCGCGTAGTTGTCGAAGTAGAACTGCGCGATCGTGGTGCCGGCGCGGTCCGCGATGTCGAAGAAACGGACGCTCGGGTGCCAGGTCTCCGCCTTCGACTCGCGGATGTGCACGCCGTAGATCGTCTCGACGACGCGGAACAGGCCCGAGAGCACCTTGTCCTCGGGGAAGTACTGGCGCACGAGCTCGTCGGAGAACGCGTAGCGCGCGTTCTGCAGCTTCTCGGTCGCGTAGGCGATGTCCCAGGGCTCGAGCCTCTCGATGCCGAGCTCCTCCCGCGCGAACTGCAGGAGCTCGGCATGGTCGCGCTCGGCGTAGGGCTTCGCGCGCTTCGCGAGGTCGCGCAGGAAATCGAGCACCTCGGAGGCGCTGCGCGCCATCTTCGGGACGAGAGAGACTTCGGCGAAGTCGCGGTAGCCGAGGAGCCTCGCGGCCTCGAGCCGCAGCGCGAGCACGCGCTCGATCAGCGGACCGTTGTCCCATTCCGGCTTCGCGCCGAGGTCGGACGCGCGCGTCACGTGCGCGCGGTGCAGCTCGGCACGGAGCGACCGGTCGTGCGCGTACTTCATCACCGGCAGGAAGCACGGCATTCGCACCGTGAGCTTCCAGCCTTCGCGCCCGTCGGTCTTCGCGTTCTCGCGCGCCTCGGTCACGACGTCGGTCGGGAGCCCCGCGAGGCGCGCCTCGTCGTCGACGTGGAGCGCGTAGTGGTTCGTCGCGTCGAGCACGTGGTCGTCGAACGCCGCGGACAGCGCCGCGAGTTCTTCCTGGATCGCCTTGAAGCGCGCCTTGTCCGCCGCGGGCAGCTCCGCGCCCGACAGCCGGAAGTCGCGCAGCTCGTTCTCGATCACGCGGCGCCTCGCCGCATCGAGGGACGCGAACGCCTTCGACGCGGCGAGCGCGCGGTACTTCGCGTAGAGCCGCTCGTCCTGGCCCAGGTCCGTGTAGAACGACGTGATCTTCCCGAGATTGCCGTTGTACGCGTCGCGCAGCTCCGGCGTGTTGACGACCGCGTTCAGGTGGCGCACCGCGCCCCAGACGCGATGAAGCCGCTCGAGCGCGTCGGCGAGCGGCTCGGCGACGCTCGCCCACGACGGCTCGCGCGCGTCGGTGGCGATGCTCTCGACGGTCGTTCGCGCATCCGCGAGGATGCGGTCGACGGCCGGCGTCACGTGCTCTGCGCGGATCGATGCGAAGCGCGGGAGGCCCGAGAAGTCGAGCAGCGGATTGTCGTTCATGCCGTTTCCTTCGATGGAGCGCCGGATCCGGCGCGCTTCGTTCCCGGCCTCACGCGCGTTTCGCGAGCGCCGTCTCCAACTCGGCCAGGTCGCCGGGGGTGCCGACGTTGGCCCAGGGGCCCGAATGATACTCGCCCGTCACCCATTCGCGATCGATCCATTCGAGCAGGAGCGGCGCGAGCCTGAGCTTCACGCCGCGCGGCAGGTCGTCGAACAGCGAGGGGTCGTAGAGGCCGATGTTGCCGTAGGTCAGGTTCGCCGGGCCGTCGATCAAGTGGCCGGACTGGCGCGGCAGCACGCTGACGCCCGAGTCTCCGTACCCGGGCTCGTTCGCGAGCGCGAAATCCCCCTCCCGATGGTAGGGGGGATTGGGCACCATCACGAGGTGAGCCGCCCGTCCGCGGCTCGCGGCGACGAACGGGCGCTGGCGATCGAGCTTCGCGTAGTCGTAGGTGGTCCAGATGTCCGCGGAAACGATCAGCACCGGGCAGTCCGCGAGGAGCGGCCGCGCGGTCGCGATGCCGCCCGCCGCCTCGAGCGGCTCCGGCTCGATCGACCAGTGGAGACGGACGCCGAGCGCCTCGCCGTCGCCGAGCGCGTCGACGAGCTTCTGCGCGAGCCACGACGCGTTGATCGCGATGTCGCGGTGGCCGGCGCGCGCGAGCGCCTCGATCTGGTGGACGACGAGCGGCCTGCCGGCGACGACCGCGAGCGGCTTGGGTGTCGAATCCGTCAGCGGGCGCATGCGCTCGCCGCGGCCCGCGGCGAGGATCATCGCGGTCGCCTTGCCCATCGTCAGAACGTGTAGCCCGCGGCGGGCGTCCTGCCCTCGATCGCGTCGAGCAGCCGCAGCAGAGGGTCGAATGCCGAGTAGCGCCTGCACGCGGCGCGCAGGTACGTCATCACGCGCGGCATGTCGGCGAGGTAGCCGTCCTTGCCGTCGCGGTGCGAGAGGCGCGCGAAGATGCCGAGAACCTTGAGCTGCCGCTGAACGCCCATCCACTCGAAATCGCGCCAGAACGCGCCGAAGTCGGCGTCGACGGGCAGGCGCGCCTTGCGCGCGCGCTCCCAGTAGCGCGCCGCCCAGTCGATCTGCCGCTCCTCGTCCCATGCGACGTATGCATCGCGCAGGAGCGACACGAGGTCGTAGGTGATCGGCCCGTGCACGGCGTCCTGGAAGTCGAGGACGCCCGGGTTCGGATCGGCCACCATCAGGTTGCGCGAATGGTAGTCGCGGTGCACGTAGACGCGGGGCTGCGCGAGGTTGTTGGCGAGCACGAGCGCGAACGTGCGCTCGAGCGTCGCGCGCATCGGGGCGTCGATCGCCAGGCCGAGGTGCTTCGAGAGGTACCAGTCGGGAAACAGGTCGAGCTCGCGGCGCAGCAGCGCCTCGTCGTAGGCGGGCAGTTCGCCCTCGCGCGACGCCGCCTGCCATCGGACGAGCGCGTCGATCGCGTCGAGGTAGAGCGCATTGGCGCGCGCGGACGGGACCGCGTCGACGCCGCCCGGCGCCCCCCGCCCGACGATCGCCTGGAGGTAGGTCGTGGTCCCGAGGTCGGTGAGGAGCAGGAAGCCGCTCCCGAGGTCCTGCGCCAGCACGCGCGGCGCGTGGACGCCCGCGTCGGCGAGCAGCTTCGCGACGTGCACGAACGGACGGCAGTCCTCCATCGGAGGCGGCGCATCCATCGCGATCAGCGTGCGCGCGCCGTGCGCCTCGCGCTCGAGGGTCACGCGGAAGTAGCGGCGGAAGCTCGCGTCCGCCGACGCGGGCGCGAGGGCGAATCCCGCGCCTGGAAGCGCGGAAGCGAGCCACGACTCGAGCATCGTGTAGCGGAGGGCGGTGGTCATCGTGCGGCGCGGCCGTCGCGCGGATCCGCGGCGGCGGGAACGCGATTCGAGCGGAGCCGGCGCGAACGTCGGCAGGGAGCGCGAGGCGAGTAATCGCGAACGGCTTCGGTAGAATGAGCCATTCTAGCAAACCGCCGTCCCACTCCTCCCCTTGGACCTGCCCCGCCGGATCGCCCCGCGCGCCGTGGCTGCCGCCGTCGCGGCGACGCTCGCCGCGACGCTTGC
>CALDKM010000347.1:0-1867 GCA_937898875.1 uncultured Pseudomonadota bacterium
CGGCACGCACGCCGAAGGTCGCTTGCCTCCCTCTCCCCGTTTGCGGGGAGAGGGTGAGCGTCACGGCACGCACGCCGAAGGTCGCTTGCCTCCCTCTCCCCGTTTGCGGGGAGAGGGTGAGCGTCACGGCACGCACGCCGAAGGTCGCTTGCCTCCCTCTCCCCGTTTGCGGGGAGAGGGTCGGGGTGAGGGGCTTCGAGCGTGCAGTCCCAGCCGCTCGCGGCGACGTCGGGAGGGCGCACCTCGACGCCGTGGCGGCGCGCATCGGCGACGAGCTGCGCGGGCGCGTAGAAGCCCATCGGCAGCGAATTGAGCAGCGCGCCGGTGAACGCGGCCGGGTGGTAGCGCTTGAGCCACGCCGAGACGTAGACGAGCAGCGAGAACGACGCCGAATGCGACTCGGGGAAGCCGTACTCGCCGAAGCCCAGGATCTGCTGGTAGATCTGGCGTGCGAACGCCGCGTCGTAGCCGCGCTTCGCCATGCCCTCGATCAGGCGCTCCTCGAACTTCTCGAGGCCGCCCTTGCGCCGCCACGCGGCCATCGAGCGGCGCAGATGGTCCGCCTCGCCGGGCGAGAATCCCGCCGCGACGATCGCGAGCTGCATCACCTGTTCCTGGAAGATCGGCACGCCGAGCGTGCGCTCGAGCACCGCGCGCACCGCCTCGCTCGGGTAGGTCACCGGCTCCTTGCCCTGCCGGCGCTTCAGGTACGGATGCACCATGCCGCCCTGGATCGGGCCGGGGCGCACGATCGCGACCTCGATCACGAGGTCGTAGAAGTTCGCGGGCTTCAAGCGCGGCAGCATCGACATCTGCGCGCGCGACTCGATCTGGAACACGCCGACCGTGTCGGCGCGCTGGATCATCGCGTAGACCTCGGGATCCTCGGCGGGGATGTCCTGCATACTGCGCGGCAACATCGACACCGGGGTCAGATTCGAATCCGACCCCGGTTCGTTCAGCATGTCGAGGCAGCGCCGGATCGCCGAGAGCATCCCGAGCGCGAGGCAGTCGACCTTGAGGAGCCCCATCGCGTCGAGGTCGTCCTTGTCCCACTGGATCACCGTGCGGTCGGCCATCGCGGCGTTCTCGACCGGCACCATGCGCTCGAGCAAGCCCCGCGCGATCACGAAGCCGCCGACGTGCTGCGACAGGTGGCGCGGAAAGCCCATCAGCGCACCCGTGAGCGCGATCAGCCGCCGGATCAGCGGACTCTCCGGATCGAAGCCCGCCTCGCGGATGCGCTCGGTGTGGATCGCGCGCCCGTCCCACCACGCGAAAACGCCGGCGAGCCGGTCGACCTCGGCCTGCCCCAGACCGAGCGCCTTGCCGACGTCGCGCACGGCGCTCTTCGGGCGGTAGGTGATGAGCGTCGCGGCGAGCGCCGCGCGGTCGCGGCCGTACTTCGCGTAGACGTACTGCATCACCTCCTCGCGCCGCTGGTGCTCGAAGTCGACGTCGATGTCCGGCGGCTCGTTGCGCTCCCTGCTGATGAAGCGCTCGAACAGCATCGACATGCGCGCGGGATCGACCTCGGTGATGCCGAGCGCGTAGCAGACCGCGGAGTTCGCGGCCGATCCGCGGCCCTGGCACAGGATGCCCTTCGATCGGGCGAACGCGACGATGTCGTGCACGGTGAGGAAGTACGGCTCGTAGCGCAGTTCCGCGATCAGCGCGAGCTCGTGCTCGATCAGCTCGCGGACGTCGGAGGGTGTCGAGAGGCATCGGAACGTCGCGTCGCCGTGCAGAAACGCCTCCTCACCCCCGCCCGCTGCCCGCGTGCGGGGAGAAGGAGAGCAATCGGCGAGGTCGCGGAGGGTGCCGGTAACGCCCGGAGTGCGGAACTGCTGCGAGATCGGCGTCGGCG
>CALDKM010000348.1:0-3445 GCA_937898875.1 uncultured Pseudomonadota bacterium
GGACGAGCACGCGCCGGCCGTTGCGCAGGCCGCCCGGCGCGCGTTCGCGCTGCTTCCGGCGGACGTCCACCAGACGCGCCTCGAGATCGACCCGGTCGCCTTCGACGCGATGCCCGACATCTCGATCGACTACGCGGTGATGGAGCGCGCGTCCGGCGTGGTCGCGGTGCGCGGCGCGTTCGACTGGAGCGACGTCGGCTCGTGGCAGGCGGTCGGCGACCTGGTCGCGCCCGACGACGAGGGCAACCGCAGGCAGGGCGAGACCGTCGCGATCGGCACGCGCGACACGATGATCCACGCGGAGGACCGCGTCGTCGCGACGGTCGGCGTGCGCGACCTCGTGATCGTCGACACGGCCGACGCGACGCTGGTCGCGCACCGCGATCACCTGCAGCAGGTCAAGGACGTCGTCGCGGCGCTGAAGGCGCGAGGCCACGAGTCGTGGCGCAGCCACCGCACGGTCGCGCGGCCGTGGGGCGCGTTCACGGTGCTCCTCGACGCGCCGAAGTTCAAGATCAAGCGCATCGAGGTCTCGCCCGGAGCGGCGCTGTCGCTGCAGCGCCACCGTCACCGCAGCGAGCACTGGGTCGTCGTGGAGGGGCGCGCGCGCGTGACCTGCGGCGACGCCGTCCACGAGATCGCGCGCGACGAGTCGACGTTCGTGCCCGCGGGCTCGATGCACCGGCTCGAGAATCCCGGCGGGGATCCGCTCGTCGTCATCGAGATCCAGTGCGGCGACTACCTGGGCGAGGACGACATCGAGCGCTTCGACGACCGGTACGATCGATGAGCGGCGTGGCGGACGCGCCGGACGACCTGGCGGCGGATGCCGGCGGCTCGCCCATTCCGCTCGCCGGCACGCTCTTCGCGGGCCGCTGCGTGACCGTCGGCTGGCCGGAGCCCGACGAGTACGACCGGATCACCGCGCTGCGCAATCGCGACGCGGTTCGCGCGCGCTTCCTCGACTCGCGTCCGCTCGACCTCGTCCGCAACCGCGAGTGGCTCGCGCACGGGATGCGTCGCCCGCGCGAGGCCGTGCTCGCGATCCGGCTCGCGGCCGGCGGCGCGTTCGTCGGCGCGATCGGGTGGAGCGGGTACGACCCGGCGACGGGCGAGTTCGAGCTGGGTCGCGTGATGGTCGACGGCCGCGCGCTCCTGCCGTTCCGGGACGCGCTGCCCGCGGACTACCCGGGCATCGCCGCCGACGCCGGGATGGCGCTCCGGGACTTCGCGTTCGGCCGCATGGGCGTGAAGCGCATGACCAGCGTCGTTATCGGCGACAATGCGCTCTCGAGGCGTGCCGTGCTGCTGGGCGGTGCGCGGCCGGTGGACACGGTGGCGGCGAAGCGTGCGGACGGCACCACGGTGACGCTGCTGCGGCTGGAAATGACGCGCGACGAATGGCGGGCCCTCCCGCCTGCCGACGCGCAACGGATGCGCGACGAATGAGCGAACCCCCCCCGATTCCCCTGTTCCGCGCCGTCGTGCCCCCGCAAGGCCGGGCGCGCGCCGCCGCCGCGCTCGAGAGCGGCTGGATCGGCTACGGCCCGGAGTGCCGCGCCCTCGAGGCCTCGTTCACCGCGGGCAGGGGCGGCTGGGCGCTCGCCACGACGAGCTGCACCGCGTCCCTCTATCTCGCCGGCCGGCTCCTCGCGCGCGACGCGGGCCCGGAACGCGCCGAAGTGATCGTCCCGGCGATCACGTTCGTCGCCTCGGGGATGGCCTTCCAGCAGGCCGGCATGACGCCGGTCGTGGCCGACGTGCGCCCGGACGACCTGACGCTCGACGCCGCCGCGACCGAGCGCGCGATCACGTCGCGGACGCGGGCGATCGTCGTCGTCCACCTCTACGGCCAGCGCGCGCACGACATCGCCGCCCTGCGGGCGCTCGCCGACCGCCGGGGCCTCGCGCTGATCGAGGACTGCGCCCACCGCATCGACCTGCTCGACGCCGCGCCGCCCGTGGGCGACATCGCGTGCTACAGCTTCAACGCGGTGAAGGAGCTGGCATGCGGCGAGGGCGGCCTGCTGTGGGCGCGCGATGCCGCGCTCGAGGGCCGCGCGCGCAGCGTGTCCAATCTCGGGCTCGCCATCGACACGATGCAGCGGGCCGCGTCGCTGCGCCACGGCGACTACTCGTTCGAGCCCGAACCCGGGCTCAAGCTCCGGCTGAGCGATCTCGCGGCGGCCGTCGTGAACGGAAGCATTCCATCGCTCGCCTCGACGCGCGCCAGGCGACGCGCACTCGTCGAGCGCTACGCGCGCCTGCTCGCGCCGCTCGCGCCGGCGGTGCAGGCCCTCGTCCGCCGCGACGACGACAGCTTCCTGATGCACGTCGTCAGGGTGCCCGCGGAGCTGCGCGACGGCATCCGGTCCGGCATGGCGAAGGCCGGCATCGCGACGAGCGTGCACTACCCGTCGCTCGCGCGCCATCCGATGTTCGGCGATCCGCGAACGCCCGGGGCGCACTGCGCGGATGCGGATCTCGAGATCGTGACGCTGCCGACCTGGATCGGCATGAGCGTCGCCGAGCAGGACCGCGTCGCATCCGCGCTCGCGCGCGCGGTCGACGAGGCCGGCAGCCGCGCGGCATCCGCGCGCTGAAACGCGCCGTGGCAGGCCTCGCCGACCTTCCCGACGCGCTCGACGCCGCGCCGCGGATGACCGTGAGCGCGGAGGACGTCGACGCCGGGCGGCTGCCGATCGTGCAGGCGGAGGCCGCGACGCGGCTCGGACCGGTGCTGCGCATCGACGTGCCCGTGGGACCGGAAGCCGGGCCCTGCATCCACTTCGTGTCGCCGGAGCTGGCCGAGGACGTGCTGGTCGCGCGGCGGCACCTGATGTCGAACGCGGCGGGCTGGGCGCCGATCCTCGGCGGCGGATTCGGGCAGGCGATCCTCAACGTGGACGAGCCGGAGCACGCGGAGCAGCGACGGCTCGCGGCGCCCGCGTTCGCGGGACCGGCGCTGCAGCGCTACATGCCCGGCCTGCTCGCGATGATCGACGCCGAACTGGACGGCTGGGCGAGGGAAGACGCGATCGACCTGTTCCCGGCGATGCGCCGCGTGACGTTCTTCGCCGTCGCCCGAGGTGTCGGCGGCATGGGCGAGGCGGACGCCGAGCGCGCGCTCGGGGCGCTGAGCACGGTGCTCGACGGCTACGAGTTCCTCGACGCCGGTCGCGAGGCGTTTCTCGCGCGGGCCGCCGTCGCCCGCGCGCAATACCTGGACGTGCTGTCGGAGATCATCGCCCGCCGGCGCGCCGGCGAGGGCCGCGGCGACGGCACGATGACGGACCTTTTCGTGTCGGCGCTGCCGCCCGGCGACGGGCCGCGCGATGCCGCGGTCCCGTTCCTCGCGCTCCTCCTCATCGCGGGGCACGACACCGGCATGGTGATGTACTCCCGCGCGCGTCCCCGGCTGGCGCCCGCCCCCGCGCGCGCGGCG
>CALDKM010000349.1:0-3658 GCA_937898875.1 uncultured Pseudomonadota bacterium
CGGGGATGGCCGTCGCGCTCCGCGCCGGCGGCGCGGGACCGAGTCGCGCGCGAACGGCTCGGCGCGACTCGCGACGCGACCGATCAGTTCCGGATCGAGATCTGCATGCCGGACAGGTCGATCGAGACCATGAGCCCGATCTGCCGGCCCTGCAGGCGGAGCCTGACGCCGCGCGAGTTCTGCAGCTCGGTGACGCCGGCGCCGCCGCCCGCAGCCGCGCTGGCGGTGCCCGCGGTGTACGTGCCCTCGATGTCCTTCGCGTTCTTCAGGTTGTAGACCTCGCCGATGAACTCGGCGCGCGCGACGCCGATCGTCGCGCCCAGGCTCACGCCGCCGACCGCCAGGTTGTATCCGTTGCCCTTGAACGTGAGGATGCCGCTGCCGCCGCTGCCGCCGACGATGAAGCCGGCGCGGAAGACCGTGATCTCGACCGTTGCGTCGGGGGCGGGCTGCGCGTGCGCGGGAAGCACGGCCGCGGCGGCGGCCAGGGCCGCGGCGGACGCTACGAACTTGCGTCGTGATTCGTTGTTGCTCATCGTGGAAATCCTCTCGAGACGTTGGTTTGAACCCGCACGCATCGTCGATCCGCGGGCGTTGCACTTCACTTCGCCGCGTGCCGGCCGGTGAAGCCGGCGAAACCGCCGCGAGCGGCCGCCGCCCGGCGTCGGCGCGGCGAGCCGTGCGACGGACGCGAACGAATTACTTCTTGAGCTTGATCTCCATGCCGGAGAGATCGACCGAGAACTCGAGGCCGATCTGCTGGCCCTTGACCGAGAGTTCGACGCCCTTCGAGTTCTTGAGCTCGGCGACCTTCGGACCGCCGGCGACCGCGACACCGGCGGTGCCGGCCGTAAACGTGCCCTCGATGTCCGACGGCTTGCTGATGTTGCGCACCGTGCCGATCAGCTGCGCCTTCGAAAAGCCGATCGTCGCGCCGAGCGACACGCCGCCGATCGACAGCGGGTAGCTCTTGCCGTCGAGCTTGAGCGTGCCGGAGCCGCCGCTGCCGCCGACGATGAAACCCGCCTTGTAGATCTCGATCTCGATCGTCGCGTTCTTTGCGAGCGCGGCGGGTGCGAAGGCGAGCAGTGTCGCGGCGGCCGCCGTGGCGGCGAGCGCCGACAGGCGGCGGCCCAGGGATGGAATCGTCATGGTCAGTCTCCGTGTGGGGGGGGCGTCCGGGGCGACGACGCCCGCGGGGGCGCGTCTGTGGCCGACAACGTGTAGCATGATACGCCGCTCACGTTAGCCGGGCGACTGGACGTCGAAGAGGATCAATGTTCCTCGACGACGGCGTCCGCCGAAGGCATCCCGCGCGTTCCGCCGGGGCGGTCGGCATCGGCCGACGCGATCACCGCGCCGCCCAGGCACACGTCGCCGTCGTAGAGGACGAGGTACTGTCCCGGCGTCGGCGCGAACTGGGGCTCGTCGAACGTCGCGCGAAGTCCGTCGACCGTCGGCGCGATTTCGCACGGTGCGTCGGCCATCCGGTAGCGCGTCTTCGCGGCGAGCCGCGCCGGCAGCGTCGGCGCATCGCCCGCGATCCAGTGCGCCTCGATCGCGCCGATCCGCGCCGAATGCAGCATCGGATGCTCGTGGCCCTGCACGACGACGAGCGCGTTGCGTGCGAGATCCTTCGCGGCGACGAACCACGGCGCCTCTGGCCCTCCCGAGGTGCCGCCCAGGCCGAGGCCCTGCCGCTGACCGAGCGTGTAGTACGCGAGCCCCATGTGGCGCCCCACCTCGCGCCCGTCGGGGGTCAGCATCGGACCCGGCGTGCGCGGCAGGTAGCGCGCGAGGAACTCGCGGAACGGGCGCTCGCCGATGAAGCAGATGCCGGTCGAGTCGCGCTTCGCGTGCACCGGCAGCCCGGACTCGCGCGCGATCTCGCGCACGCGGCGCTTCTCGAGGCCGCCCAGCGGGAACATGGCCGGCGCGAGCTGCGACTGCGTCAGCCGGTGCAGGAAGTAGCTCTGGTCCTTCGACGCGTCGGCGGCCTTGAGGAGCTCGACGCGCGCGCCGGCGCGCCGCACGCGCGCGTAGTGGCCGGTCGCGATCCGGTCGGCGCCGAGCGCGAGCGCGTGGTCGAGGAACGCGCGGAACTTGATCTCGCTGTTGCACAGCACGTCGGGATTCGGCGTGCGCCCGGCGCGGTACTCGCGCAGGAAGTGCGCGAACACCCGCTCGCGGTATTCCGCGGCGAAGTTGACCGCCTCGAGCTCGATGCCGATCACGTCGGCGACCGCCGCCGCGTCGATCAGGTCCTCGCGCGACGTGCAATGGGCGTCGGTGTCGTCGTCCTCCCAGTTCTTCATGAACACGCCGACGACGTCGTGGCCTTCGCGCGCGAGCAGCAGCGCCGCGACCGCCGAGTCGACGCCGCCGGACAGCCCGACGACGATGCGCTCGCGCTTCATGATCCGGCACCCTGCAGGAGGCCCGCTCCCGCGCCGACGACGTCCTGCACCAGGTCGAGCGGCCAGCGCCGCCCCGCGCGGTAGTCGTCGATGCACCGCATCACCAGCGGGCTTCGGTGCTCGTCGCGGCGCGCGACGATCTCGTCGTACGGCAGCCACAGCGCCTCGACGATGCCGTCGTCGAGCACGCGCCCCGGCGCCGCGGCGAGCGGCGACGCCGCGTACGCGAAGCGCACGAACGTCGCGCCGTTGTCCGGGGCTTCCCACCGGTAGACGCCCACGAGCGCCGTCGCCTCGACGTGCCACGCCGCCTCCTCGAGCGTCTCGCGTGCCGCACCGGCCGCGGGCGACTCGCCGGGCTCGAGGTGCCCGGCGGGCTGGTTCAGCCGCAATCCGGCGCGCGTGCGCTCGCGAACGAGCAGGAACGTGCCGCCGCGCTCGACGACGGCGGCGACGGTGACGGCGGGTCGGGCGGCGACGACTTCTCTCATCGGGAACGCTGGCGAAATGAAAAAGGCAGGGGCCCTGACGGCGCCCCTGCCTTCGTGCCGGCTGACGCGAAGCTTACTGCGTCGCGGCCTTCTGCATCTGCTTCTGGACGGCGGGGTCCTTGAGGTCGGGCTTCGCGACCTTCGGCGTGCCCTTCTCGGACTTGGCCTTCGCGACGTCCTTGGCCTCGCCCTGCGCGGTGGTCGACGCAGCGTCGGCCTTCGTCACGCTCGAAACGGCCTGCTGCTTCGCGCCCTTGTCCGGCAGCGCCTTCGGCGTGCCCTTCTGGGCCTTGGCCTTCGCGACGTCGGCGGCTTCGCCCTGCGCGGTCGTCGACTTCGCGGCTTCCTGGGTGACCGACTGGACGGTCGCCTGCTTTTCCTGCTTGGTGGCGCCGGCTTGCGCACCGGCAACGGTCGCGAACGAGGCCGCGATCAGTGCAACGAGAAGCTTGCTCATGGATGTGTCCCTCAGTGACTGCTCGGTTGGTGTGATGGTGGGTTCCGGCCCCGAGGGACCGCTCCGAACCAGGAGTTGCAAAGCCTTGAAAGGCTACGACATATTGCCCGTTTCCGCAACCCCGGCCGAGCCTCCCCGGCCGGGGCCCCGGCTCACTTGGCCGGCTTGTCCGCCGAGCCCGCCGGCGGGGTCGCCGCGACGGTCGCGCCTGCGGCCGGCGTCGCCTTGGATTGCGCGGACTTCGACTTCTTGCTGGTCTTGTGCTTTTTCGACGCGGACGAGGCGTCCGCGGT
>CALDKM010000350.1:0-9003 GCA_937898875.1 uncultured Pseudomonadota bacterium
CATCTACCGCGTGACGATCGAGCCGGGCTGGGGAGGCACGCTCACGAAGGTGCTGGTCGACCCGAAAGGCGGCGGCGAGGTGTCGATCGGCACCAAGTACCACGACGTGCTGTCGGCGCAGGTCACGCCCGCGACGGTCGGCGACGAGCCCTGGTACGACAACCGCAACGTGATCACCTGGAGCCCGTCGGCCAAGAAGGCGGTCCCGTTCCGATACGACGACATGGAGGCGGGCCAGCGCGACACGCTGGGTCCCAACGAGGCAGTGCGGCGCAAGGTGATCGCCTACCTGCGCGGCGACCGCAGCAACGAAGGCACGGCGCTCAAGAACTTCCGTGTGCGTTCGCAGGTGCTGGGCGATATCGTCAACTCGTCGCCGGTCGTCGTCGGCGACCCGATGGCCCCGTACTCCGACTCGACCGACCCGGGCTACGAGTCGTTCAAGACGGCGCAGGCCGGCCGCAAGAAGATGGTGTACGTCGGATCGAACGACGGCATGCTGCACGCGTTCGACGAGGCCTCGGGCAAGGAGCTGTGGGCACACGTGCCGAGCTTCGTTTACAGCTCGGAGCCGGACAAGGGCCTGCTGATGCTCGCGAAGAAGGAACCCTTCTTCAAGCACCAGATGTTCGTCGACTCGACGCCGGTCGCCGTGGACGTCAAGGTCGGCGGGGCCTGGAAAACGATGCTGATCGGCGGCGTGGGCAAGGGCGGCAAGGGCTACTACGCGATCGACGTCACCTCTCCGGGGAGCATCTCCGACGAGGGCGACGCCGCGGCGAACGTCATGTGGGAGTTCACCGACACCGAGATGGGCTACTCGTACGGCAAGCCGCTGGTCGCGAAGACGTACGCGGACGGCTGGGTCGCGATCCTCCCGTCCGGGCACAACAGCACCGGCAAGGGCAAGCTCTACTTCGTGAGCCTCGCCGACGGATCGCTGCTGCGAACGCTCGAGACGTCGGCCGGTTCGTCCAGCAACCCGTCCGGTCTCGCGCAGGTTTCCGGCTTCGTGCTCTCGTACAAGAACCAGACGCTCGAGCAGATCTACGGCGGCGACCTCCTCGGCAACGTGTGGCGCTTCGACGTGTCGAGCTCGGACCCGGGCGCGTGGATGGTCGAGAAGTTCGCCGACCTAACGAGCACCGACGGCAGCACGCAGTCGGTCACGACGGCGCCGCAGATCGAGGTCGACTTCGCCAACGGCGTCGACCGCTACGTGATGATCGGCACCGGGCGCCTGCTGCACGAGGACGATCTCGCGACCTACGGCGACCAGGTGCAAACGATGTACGTGTTCCGCGACGGGACCGCGCTCAAGATGAACACGTCGGGGCTTCCGCACAAGCCGCGGACCGACGCCGACTTCTGGAAGCTCACGGACACGACCGCCGGGTTCAAGAAGCTCAGCGTCAAGGGCTGGTATCACGACCTGCCCAAGGGCGAGCGCATCATCTCGCCGATCGCCGCCGAACTGAACCTGCTGGGGTACGCCGGGTCGCTGCCGCCCGAGAACGAGTGCCTGCCGGGCCTCGCCGCGAACATCTACGTCCGCGACTTCCCGTTCGGTGCGAGCCAGCTCGTCGACACGTCCGGAAGCCCCATCGCCGAGTTCTACGCGTCGGAGGGCGCGGTCGGCATGGAGTTCGTCAACATCTACTCCGACACGCCGAACGATCCGACGCTCAAGCTGGCGATCACGCTGGGGTCGGACGGCAAGACGATGTACATCGACCTGGCGAAGAGCCTGATCAGCGGCGACCACCGGATGTCGTGGCGGCTGCTCGGCCGATGAAGCCGCGCTGACCGGTGGCGGTGCCAGCGGCGGCGGCCGGACGAATCGTCCGGCCGTTGTCGTTTGGGCCGCGGCACGGGGATGATGTCGACATGCCGGAACGCGACAGACCGGACACCCCAGTGACGGCGCGTGCATCGCGAAGCGCGGCGTGGCCTGCGGCGGCCGGCTGGCAGCCGGTCGGCGGCGCGCTCGCCGCGTCGATCGTCGTCCACACGCTCGTGCTCGCGAGCCTGGTCGCCCTGCTCGTGCGCCATGACGCGCCCTCGACGCCGGTTGCGGTCGCCGATGCGCACGTGTTGACGGCAATCCTGACGGGAAGACCGGCGGCCGCGCAGGCACGGACGGACGACGCCGACGCGCAGGTCGCTGCAGCCGCACCGGCGGCGACGCTGCGTCCCCGTGCGCCGGCCCCGCCCCCGGAGGGGCAATCGTCCCCGGCACCGTGGTCGGCGATTCCTGTCGACGTCGCGCTGCCGCCTGCCCTGTTCGGCCGGGCGATGACGAGCGAAGGCGTCGAGTGGTTCGAGACGACCAACCTCGTCGCCCTGGGCGGCGACATCGAGGCGAAGATCCTGCGCGACTATCCGGTCCGGCCGGACGCGCCGGTGCTGCTCAAGCCGGCGGCGACGATCGGATTCCCGATCGACGCCCTCGATGCCGGCATCGAGGGCAGCGTGCTGGTGTGGTTCGGCGTCGCCGAGGACGGGTCGATCGTCGACAAGGAGGCCCTCGACGGGCCACCCGAGCTGATCGAATGGGTGCTGGAGCGCATCGACCGGCTGGTGGAACGGCCGGCGCTCGTCGCCGATCGCCCGGTGCGCGGCTGGGTCGCGCTGGAGATCCACTTCTCGCGCGTCACGGCGCAGGAGGCGCGCGAGCGGGTGGCGGCGGAACAGGCGCGCAAGGCGGCAGCCACGGCGAAGTGACCTCCCGCGAAGATCGGGATCAGACGCCGGACATGCAACACCGCGGTCCGACCCCACTCAACCGCCGACCTCGCCTACCCCATCACCGGCATGTGGAACCCCGGCGCGGCGCTGCCATCGTCGGGCCAGCGCGCGGTCATCACCTTGGTGCGCGTGTAGAAGCGCACGCCGTCCATCCCGTGCATGTGCAGGTCGCCGAAGAGCGAGTTGCGCCAGCCGCCGAAGCTGAAGAACGCCATCGGGACCGGGATCGGCACGTTGACGCCCGCCATCCCGACCTCGCAATCCTGCTGGAAGACGCGCGCGGCGTGGCCCGAACGCGTGAACACCGCGGCGCCGTTCGCGTACGGGTTCGCGTTGACGAGCCGGATCGCATCGTCGAGGGACGCCGAGCGCACGACGCACAGCACCGGCCCGAAGATCTCCTCGCGGTAGATCGTCATCGAAGGCGTGACGCCGTCGAAGAGCGTCGGCCCGACGAAGAATCCGTTCGGATGTCCCGGGATCGCGGGGCGGCGCCCGTCGACGACGAGCTTCGCGCCCTCCGCGACGCCCTTGTCGATGAGCCCCCGAATGCGGTCGCGCGCGGCGCAGGTGATCACCGGCCCCATCTCGATGCCGGGGGCGTCGCCGGGGCCGGTCGCGATCTTCCGGGCACGCGCCGCGAGCCGCTCGACGAGCGCGTCGCCCGCGTCGCCGACCGCGACGACCGCCGAGATCGCCATGCAGCGCTCGCCGGCCGAGCCGTAGCCCGCGCCGATGATCGCCTCGGTCGCGAAGTCGAGGTCGGCATCCGGCAGCACGACCGCGTGGTTCTTCGCGCCGCCCAGCGCCTGCACGCGCTTGCCGTGGCGGGCGCCGGTCTCGTAGATGTGCTTCGCGATCGGCGTCGAGCCGACGAACGACACCGCGCGCACCAGCGGGTGCGCGAGAATCGCGTCGACCGACTCCTTGTCGCCGTGGACGACGTTGAACACGCCGTCGGGCAGGCCGGCTTCCTTCAGGAGCTCCGCCATGCGCAGCGCGAACGTCGGGTCGCGCTCGGAGGGCTTCAGCACGAACGTGTTGCCGCAGGCGATGGCGACCGGATACATCCACATCGGCACCATCGCCGGGAAGTTGAACGGCGTGATGCCCGCGCACACGCCGAGCGGCTGGCGGATCGACCAGGTGTCGACGTCGGTGCCGACGTTCTCGCTGTGCTCGCCCTTGAGCAGGTGCGGGATCGCCGTGGCGAACTCGACGACTTCGATGCCGCGGGTGATCGACCCCTCGGCGTCCGCGAGCGTCTTGCCGTGCTCCTGCGTGACGATCTTCGCGAGATCCTTCTTGTGCGCCTCCATCAGCTCGCGGAAGCGCATCAGCACGCGCGCGCGACGCAGCGGCGGCGACGCGCGCCACGCCGGGAACGCCGCGTCGGCCGAGCGCACCGCGGCATCCACGTCGGCGGCGTTCGCGAACGGCACGTGGCGGATCACCTCGCCGGTGGCCGGATTGGTGACCTCGCCGTAGCGGGTCGTCGTCGGGGCGTGGGCGCGTCCGCCGATCCACATCGGCAGGCGCGCGAGCGTCGTCAGGTCCATCGTCCTCTCCTTCAACACCGGGGTCGGATTCTAATCTGACCCCGGTGGGGATCTCGTCGCCTCGGCGTAGCGCGCCACATAGCGCGCGATGAGGTCGACCTCGAGGTTGACCCGCGCGCCGGGCACGATCCGCCCGAGCGTGGTGACGGCCAGTGTATGCGGGATCAGGTTCACGTGAAAGCGGGCGTCCGCGATGCCGTTGACCGTGAGGCTCACGCCGTCGACCGCGACCGATCCCTTCGCCGCGATGTACGGTGCGAGCGCAGCGGGCGCTTCGATCGCGAGGCGCATGCTACCCGCATCCCATCCCCCCGGTGTCGTGTCCGGAACCGGGTCGAACGACGCCACGGTGCCCACGCCGTCGACGTGGCCGGTCATCAGGTGGCCCCCGAGCCTGTCGGCGAGACGGAGCGCCTTCTCCAGGTTGACCTCGCCCGGCACGTCGAGGCCCGTCGTGCACGCGAGCGTCTCGGCCGACGCGTCGAAGGCGAGCCGGACCGCGCCGTCGCGGCGTTCGATGCCCACGACCGTCAGGCAGCAGCCCGACACCGCGATGCTGTCGCCGATCGCGAGGTCCGCGCCGTCGAGCGCGCCCCCGTCGACGACGAGCCGCCGCGCGCTCGGCCCCGGCTCGACCGTCTCGATGCGACCGACCGCCTGCACGATTCCCGTGAACATCAGCCCTGCCTCCTCAGTACGCGCGCGACGATCCGCAGGTCCGCGCCGATGCGATCGACGCTCGTGAACTCGAGCGGCGTCCGGTCGTCGAGGCGCCCGAGCGCTTCGCGGCGCTGGAACAGGCCGCGCGCCGGATCCCCGATCAGGCCGGGCGCGACGTAGAGCACGACCTCGTCCACGAGGCCCGCGTCGAGCAGCGCGCCGTTGAGGCGCGCGCCGGCCTCGACGTGCAGCTCGTTGACGCCGAGGAGCGCGAGCTCCTGCATCAGCGCAGCGAGGTCCACGCGGCCGGCGCCGTCGGGCAACGCCAGCGTGCGGACGCCCTGCGGCCATGCCGGATTCGCGTCGCGCGCCGTGACGACGAGCGCGTTGCCGCCCGAGAGCACGCGCGCGGCCGGCGGCGTCTCCGCGTGCCGGTCGACGACGACGATCAGCGGCTGGCGCGTCGTCCTCACCTCGCGCACCGTCAGCGCGGGATCGTCGTCGCGCACGGTGCCGATGCCGGTGAGGATCGCGCACGCGCGCGCGCGCCAAGCGTGCCCGTCGGCACGCGCCTCGGGGCCCGTGATCCACTTGCTCTCGCCGCCGGCGAGCGCCGTCTTGCCGTCGAGGCTCGCGGCGAGCTTCGTTCGGACCCAGGGGCGGCCCCGCGTCATCCTCGAGACGAAGCCGGGGTTGAGCGCGCGCGCCTCGGCCTCCAGGAGCCCGATCTCGACGAAGACGCCGGCATCGCGGAGTCGCGCGGCGCCGCCCGCGGCGACAGGATTGGGATCGCCCATCGCCGCGACGACGCGGCCGATGCCGGCGGCGACGAGCACGCCGGCACACGCCGGCGTGCGTCCGTCGTGGTTGCACGGCTCGAGCGTCACGTAGGCGGTCGCACCCGTCACGTCGCGCCCCTTCGCGCGCGCGTCCGCCAGCGCGGCGACCTCGGCGTGGGGGCCACCCGCCCGCTCGTGCCAGCCCTCGCCCAGCACGTCGGCGCCGCGCGCGATCAAGCAGCCCACGCGCGGATTGGGGGTCGTCGTGTAGAGGCCGCGCGCGGCCAGCCCGAGCGCGCGCGCCATCAGCTCGCGGTCGAGGGCGCCGCACGCCGAGATCGGGCCCGGAGCCGTCATGCGCGTCGACCGTTCGCCGCCCGCCTCTGCCGGCGCAGGGGCGCTACGGCTCCGACGCCTGCTTCGGGCGCTTGCCCCGGCGCGCAGGCGCCTCGACTTCCTTGATCGCGTCGCGGAAGTCCGCGACGTCCTGGAACGAGCGGTACACCGACGCGAAACGGATGTAGCCGACCTTGTCGAGCTTGCGCAGTTCGTCCATCACGAGCTCGCCGATCTGGCGCGACGGAATCTCGCGCTCGCCCATCGAGAGCACCTGCTGCACGATGCGCTGGATGGCGGCGTCGACGTACTCGGTGGGCACCGGGCGCTTGTGCAGCGCGCGCTGGAAGCCGACGCGGATCCTGCGCTCGTCGAAGTCCGCACGAGAGCCGTCGCTCTTGACGACCTGCGGCAGCCGCAGCTCGACGTTCTCGTAGGTCGTGAACCGCTTCTGGCAGGCGAGGCAACGCCGGCGCCGGCGAATCGAGTCGCCCGCCTCCGACACCCGGGAATCGATGACCTGCGTGTCGACGCTGGTGCAGAACGGGCATTTCATCGTCGGGGGGCCGCTGGCGGGAGGACGGTGTCGGACACGTCCGCGGATGCCCGTTACCGGTAGACCGGAAACTTCGTCGTCAGCACCGCGACGCCGGCCTTGACGCGCACCCTCGTCGTGTCGTCGTGCGGCTTGTCGAGCACGTCGGCGATCAGGTGCCCGAGCTCCTCGCAGTCCAGCTCGGTGAAGCCGCGCGTCGTGATCGCCGGGCTGCCGATGCGGATGCCCGAGGTCACGAACGGCTTCTCGGGGTCGTTCGGGATCGTGTTCTTGTTGACGGTGATGTGCGCGCCGGCGAGCGCCGTCTCGGCGTCCTTGCCCGTGATCTTCTTCGCGCGGAGGTCGACGAGGAACAGGTGCGAGTCGGTGCCGCCCGACACGATGCGCATGCCCCGGTCGCGCAGCACGGTCGCGAGCACGCGGGCGTTGTCGATCACCTGGCGCTGGTAGACCTTGAAGTCGGGCCTGAGCGCCTCGCCCAGCGCGACCGCCTTCGCGGCGATCACGTGCATCAGCGGGCCGCCCTGCAGGCCGGGGAACACCGCCGAGTTGATCGCCTTCTCGTGCTCCTCGGACGACATGACGAGCCCGCCCCGCGGTCCCCGGAGCGTCTTGTGCGTGGTCGTCGTCACGTAGTCGGCGATCCCGACCGGCGAAGGATAGACGCCCGCGGCGACGAGCCCCGCGTAGTGCGCCATGTCGACCAGGAGCTTCGCGCCGACCGCGTCCGCGATCGCGCGGAAGCGCTTCCAGTCGATGACGCGCGAATAGGCCGACGCGCCGGCGATGATCATCTTCGGCCTGTGCTCTTGCGCGAGCCGCTCGGCCGCTTCGTAGTCGATGAGCTCGGTCTCCGGATCGAGCCCGTATGCGACGACGTTGAACCACTTGCCCGACTGGTTGACCGGCGAGCCGTGCGTCAGGTGTCCGCCGTGCGGCAGGCTCATGCCGAGCACCGTGTCGCCCGGCTTCAGGGCGGCGAAGAACACCGCCTGGTTCGCCTGTGCCCCGGAATGGGGCTGGACGTTCGCCATGCCCGCGCCGAACAGCTCCTTCGACCGGTCGATCGCGAGCTGCTCGGCGATGTCGACGTAGTCGCAGCCGCCGTAGTAGCGCCTGCCGGGATAGCCCTCGGCGTACTTGTTGGTGAGCTGGGACCCCTGCGCCTCGAGGACGGCGGGGCTCGCGTAGTTCTCCGACGCGATGAGCTCGATGTGGGCTTCCTGGCGCCGGTTCTCGGCGACGATGGCGGCCCACAGGTCGGGATCCGACTGGGCAAGCGTGCGTGAGCGGTCGAACATGGGGAAGCCCGGGGGTCGGCGGCGAGCGGCGATTCTAGCACCGCCCCCGCCCCGGACCGCACCGCGGCCGCGCGAATCCCCCTATAATTCGCCGCTCGCCCGCGTGAGCGCGCCCGCGAACCTTCCGGGACGGGACGCCGCCGGCGGCGGATGGAGGAAGAACGATGAATGCCCTGCTGGCACTGGCGCGGGCAATCGACGCGCTGAACGAACGGATCGGCCGCGCGGTCACCTGGCTGGTCCTCGCCGCCGTCGTCATCAGCGCGGTCAACGCCATCGTGCGCAAGGCGTTCGACATGAGCTCGAACGCGTTCCTCGAGGTCCAGTGGTACCTGTTCTCGGCCGTGTTCCTGCTGTGCTCGGCCTGGACGCTGATGCGCAACGAGCACATCCGCATCGACATCGTCAACGGCCGCTTCTCCCGCCGCACGCAGACCTGGATCGACGTGTTCGGGACGGTCTTCTTCCTGTTCCCGATGGTGCTGCTGATCCTCTACGAGTCGGTTCCCTGGGCCTACCGCGCGCTCCTGAGCGGCGAGGTGTCGTCGTCGGCGGGCGGCCTGATCCTGTGGCCGGCCAAGCTGCTGGTGCCGGCCGGATTCGTCCTGCTGCTGCTGCAGGGCATCTCCGAACTGGTCAAGCGCATCGCGTTCCTGCGCGGGCAGGGGCCCGATCCGCTCGAGCGCGTCCACAAGAAGTCCGCGGAGGAGGAGCTCGCCGAGGAGATCTTGAAGCTTCGCGGCGAGGCGCCGTGACCCGGGCGCAAGCGCGCGCCCCATTCGTCCGCCCGGAGGCACCGGCATGACCGAGTTCCTGATCGCCAACATGGCGCCGCTGATGTTCGCGGCACTCGTCTTCTTCCTGCTGCTCGGGTACCCGGTCGCGTTCGCGCTCGCCGCGAACGGCATCGTGTTCGGGCTGCTCGGCATCGAGCTCGGCCTCCTGTCCCCTTCGCTGTTCGGCGCGCTGCCCGAGCGGCTGTGGGGGATCATGTCGAACGACACGCTGCTCGCGATCCCGTTCTTCACGTTCATGGGGCTGATCCTCGAGCGCAGCGGCATGGC